>CAXTQJ010000032.1:1654-12356 GCA_964246245.1 uncultured Sphingomonadaceae bacterium | reverse complement strand
GTCGCGGCATTGCGCTCAGCGAGGGCGCGCGGGGCGCCGACGGCTGTGTCACGGCGATTGCCGGGGCGTGGTTCGCGGGGGTCGAGATCGTGTCGGTGGCGCGCATCCGCAGCCCCGACCGGCCGACGCGGCAGAACGCCGAGATCGACACTTCGGCCGGCTGGAGCCGTACCTTCGGGTTGTTCACGCCGACCGTCGGCGCGATCGCCTATCTCCATCCCGGTGGCGGCGAGGCGGCAAACGGTGAGGTCTTCGCGACGCTTACCGGCGCGCTCGGCCCGGCGACGCTGACCGTCGGCGCTAATTATGCGCCAGGCCAGGAGGCGGCGCGCGACGGCAATCTCTACCTGTCGCTTCGCGCCGCCGCCGGGGTGCCGGGAACGCCGCTCACCCTGACCGCGTCTGCCGGACGCGAGCGCGGGGCCTTCGCCGGCGGCGCGACTAAGATCGATTATTCGGGCGGGATCGAGGCGCGTGTCCTGCGGCGCATCACAGTGGGGCTCGCCTATGTCGGCAACGACCTGCCGACTACTAGTCCGGGTCGCCTCCAGCGTAACCGCGAGGACGGCGTCGTTGCGCGGGCCGGGGTGCGTTTCTAACGCGCGAGGTGGCCAAACTCGGCGATGACGGCGCAGTAGAGGTCGCGCTTGAACGGCACGATCATGGTTTCGAGTTCGGCCAGCGTCGACCAGCGCCAGTTGCGGAACTCGGGGTGCTCGGTCGCGATGTCGACATCGGCGTCGGTGCCCAGGAAGCGCATCGCGAACCACTTCTGCCGCTGGCCGCAGTAGCGTCCTTTCCAGATCGTGCCGATCATGTCGGCGGGGAGGTCATAATAGAGCCAGTCCTTCGACTCGGCGACGACTTCGGCCCGGGTGATCCCGGTTTCCTCGGCGAGCTCGC
The DNA here is from genome assembly GCA_964246245.1 of uncultured Sphingomonadaceae bacterium. Taxonomy (GTDB): domain Bacteria; phylum Pseudomonadota; class Alphaproteobacteria; order Sphingomonadales; family Sphingomonadaceae; genus Polymorphobacter_B. Next base: position 11,453 of record CAXTQJ010000032.1, on the reverse strand, counting down.
GGAACGCGGTCGCGACGGGTGCCTCGCCGGGGTCGATGCCGCCTTGCGGCATCTGCCAAGCCTCGACCTTCGAATCGAGCCGCTGGCCGGTGAACACCTTGCCGTCGGCGTTGAACAGCATGACCCCGACGCCGGGGCGATACGGCAGGCCCGACGGATGCGTTCGCTCGCTCATTCGGCCGCTTCGGCGAGCGCCGGGGCGATGGTCTCTCCGACGAGCAGGCGCAGCGCGGCGAGGCAGGCGTGGAGGTCGGCCTGTGCGCTCGGAATCGCCGCGCGGAGGGTGAAGCAGCCGTGGATCTGCCCCGCCGCTTCGAGGAACGACACGTCGACGCCGGCGGCGATCAGCTTCGCGGCATAAGCGCGGCCCTGGTCGCGGAGCGGGTCGAGGCCGCAGGTGAACACCATCGCCGGTGGCAGCCCGGCGAGCGACGCCGCGTGGAGCGGGGAGGCATAGGCGTGACCGAGGTCGGGCTCGGGACCCATGTAGTGGTCCATGAACCAGGTCATCCCGGCGCTGGTCAGGAGATGGCCCTCACCGAACTCGGTCATCGAGCCCGTCGTCGCGGTCATGTCGACGCCGGGATAGACCAGCCACTGCGCGACGATCGGCATCGGCAGCTCGCCGTTAAGCTGCTGGGTGACGACCGCAGCGAGATTGCCGCCAGCGCTGTCGCCCGCCGGGATCAGGCCGGTAATGTCATGGCCGATCGCGCGCGGCGTGTTCGCCAGCCAGCGCATCGCGGCCAGCGCGTCCTCGGCGGCGGCGGGGAAGCGGTGTTCGGGCGCTAGGCGATAGTCGACGCTGACCACGGTATGCCCGAGGACTCGCGCGATCTCGGCGCACAGCGAATCGTGGGTGTCGAGGTCGCCGATGACCCAGCCGCCGCCGTGGAAATAGACGACGACCGGCCCGGGCCCGGGTGCGGCGACGGCGCTGTAGACCCGCGCCGGAATGGCGTGGCCGTGTGGCGACGGTATGGTGAAATCGCGGACATGCGCAATGTCGCCGCGCGGCCGCTCGGTCAGGCCCTTCATCGCCAGCATCATCGCGCGCGCGGCGGCGGGCGAGCCTTCCTCCATCTTCGGGCCGGGGGTCGACGCGAGCATGGCGAGGACGTTGGCAACGTCGGGACGGGCGGACGGCATGGCGAGGCTCCCATGATTTTCTTGAACCTTAGCGCGAGACCGCGGCGACCGCCATACCGGCAGCCGTGGAGTGCGGCGGCGTTCCGGGTAACGCGATTTGTCGACGCAACTCCCGAGGGCGAACGGCGTTCTCGTGAAGGAGGAGTTAACGATGACGATCGACGACGGATGGCGACGTCGTTTGGCGCAGGAACGCTATGGCGACAGCCTGACGCCGGGCTTCGCTCGCGCCCCCGTCGCTGGAACGAGATCCGACGACGAGCCCGCCGCAATGTATGTCCGGGGCCAGCCGCCGTTCGCGGCAGGGTCCGCGCCGACCTCCTCGCCTTATCGCGCGCGGTCGGCAACCTGGGGCGGCAATCTCGGTTGGGCTGTCGCCGCAGTCCTTGCACTCATTGTTGCTGCCGGTGTCGGATGGCTTTTACGCGATGGCGCCGCACCGCGCATCGTCTATCTGCCTGCGGCGACCCCGAGCTCGACTGATCCTACGCGGGCAGCCGAGAGCCCCGCTGCACCTTTCGCCAACACCGAGCAGACAACCGAGACCGCGCCCGTACCCGCACCATCTGTGATGCCGCCGACGACCGCTCGCGCGTTGCCGCGGGGTTCGGTCGCAGTCGTCCCGCTTGCGCCAACGACAAAGGCTGCAGCGCCGCCGAAGCAGCGCTCGCGATCGGCGATGGCAACCCGGAGCCGCCCGACGAAGAAGGCCGCGGCCGTGCCTGCCGGACCTTCTATCGGGGCGGCCGCGTCGGGTTTCGCATGTGTCGACGGCGGTGGCCCGGCGTCGCGCACCTTGTGCGACAACCCGACGCTGCGGCGGTTTGACGAGCAGATGCAGGTCGCGCAGGCCGAGGTCGTCGCCCATGGCGACCGCCAGCTGATCGCGCTCGCCGATCGAGATCGCGCCACGTTCCTCCGCCACCGCGAGAAGTGCGCCGACGACGCTTGCCTGACCCGGGTCTACACCAGTTATATCGTAGCGCTGGTCAAGCTCCTGCCTGCTGGAGCGGCGACGCCGCCGATCTGTCAGCCCGAGCAATACACCCGGACGCCCCTGATGAACTGCTGGCCGTGGCGGCTTCGTGAGACGAGGAAGCCGTTCTACAGCAAGTGACCTTCGCCCTCGTCCATCACCCCGACTACGTCGCCGCCTTGCCGCCGGGGCATCGCTTCCCGATGGACAAGTACGGGATGCTCATGGCGGCGCTCGCCCCCGTAGCGGCGGACCTCGTGGTCCATGCGCCCGAGCCCGTCCCTCGCGAATGGATCGAAGCCGTCCACGACGTCGACTACGTCGCGGCGGTATTCGACGGGACGCTCGATCGATTGGTTGAACGGCGGATTGGCTTCGCGATCACCCCGGTGATCGTCCGCCGGTCGCGGCTGGTCATCGGCGGTACCTATCTCGCGGCGCGGATCGCGCTCGACACCGGCTTTGCCGCCAATAGCGCCGGCGGCAGCCACCATGCGCTGCCGGCCACCGGGGCCGGCTACTGCATATTCAACGACATCGCCGTCGCGGGCGCGCGACTGCTTGCCGAGGGGCGGGTGCGGCGGCTCGCTGTCGTCGACCTCGACGTCCACCAGGGCGACGGCACGGCGGCGATCTTCGCCGGCCGACCCGACGTGGTGACATTGTCGCTCCATGCCGCGAATAACTTCCCCGTGCGCAAGGCGCGGTCGACCCGTGATGTCGAGCTGCCCGACGCAATGGATGACACCGCCTATCTCGCGGCCCTCGCCGACGAGCTGCCGGCGTTCCTCGACGCGCATCGGCCCGACCTCGTCGTCTACCAGGCGGGCGTCGACCCGCACCGCGACGATCGCCTCGGTCGCCTTGCGCTCACCGACGATGGCCTCGTCGCGCGCGATCGTTTCGTGGCGCAGGCGTGTATCGCGCGCAGAATCCCGCTCGCGTCGACGCTCGGCGGTGGCTACGGCGACGACAAGGCAGCGGTGGCGGCGCGTCACGCGCGGTCGATCCTTGCGCTCGGCGGGTGTTACAGAAAAACTTCTTTGCCCGGCCAGACCCCCGGGGGTAGACCCTCGCCATCCACGACATCCGGACCGATTTAATGGCGACTGCGCTGCAGACTGCGTTCGACGACCCTATTCCTGCCAAAACCCCCGCCCCGACGCATGCCGAGACGATGGTGGTGCGCTTCGCCGGCGATAGCGGCGACGGGATGCAGCTGACTGGCGGCCAGTTCACCCTGTCGACCGCCCTCGCCGGCGACGATTTCGCCACCTTCCCCGATTTCCCTGCCGAGATTCGCGCGCCGCAGGGGACGACGTTCGGCGTCAGCGCCTTCCAGATCAACTTCGGCGCGGGCGGGATCGAGACCGCGGGCGACGAGCCCGATGTGCTGGTGGCGATGAACCCGGCGGCGCTCAAGGTGAATGTCGGCGAGCTACGCCCCGGCGGTCTCGTCATCATCGACAGCGGCGAGTTCTCGGCGCGCAACTTGGCCAAGGCGGGCTATGCGACGAATCCGCTCGAGGACGGCAGTCTCGCCCGCTGGCAGGTGATGGCGTTCGACATCAGCCGCCAGACGCTGACGGCGGTCAAGGCGTTCGGGCTGGGCAACAAGGAAGCGCTCCGCTGCAAGAACATGTGGACGCTGGGGTTGGCGCTGTGGATGTTCGACCGCAGCCGGGCGCCGTTGATCGACTGGCTGAAGACCAAGTTCTCGAAGAACCCGCACTTGGCCGAAGCCAACGCGGCCGCGCTTAACGCCGGTCACGCCTATGGCGAGACGGCCGAGCTCGATGGGCCGCTCAAGCAGTTCGCGGTCGATGCCGCCGACAGTGCACCTGGCTTCTACCGCACCGTCACTGGCGGTGAATCGCTCGCGCTCGGTCTCGTCGCCGGGGCCAAGCTCGCCGGGCTGCCGATGTTCTTCGGCTCGTACCCGATCACTCCGGCGTCGCCGATCCTCCACAGCCTCGCGCGATTGAAGGAGTTCGGCGTCACCACCTTCCAGGCCGAGGACGAGATCGCCGCGATCGCCAGCGCGATCGGCGCTAGCTACGCCGGCAGCCTCGGCGTAACCTCGTCGAGCGGCCCCGGCATCGCGCTCAAGGGCGAGGCGCTCGGCCTCGCGATCATTACCGAGCTGCCGCTCGTCATCGTCAACTCGCAGCGCGGCGGGCCGAGCACCGGCCTGCCGACCAAGACCGAGCAGAGCGACCTCTACCAGGCGGTCTACGGCCGCAACGGCGACGCGCCGCTGGTCGTGCTCGCGACGCGCAGCCCAAGCGACTGCTTCGAGGTGGCGATCGAGGCGTGCCGGCTCGCCACGCAATTTATGACGCCGGTGATGGTCCTGACCGATGGCTACATCGCCAACGCCGCCGAGCCGTGGCGCGTCCCCGACATGGCATCGTTCGCGTCGTTTCCGGTGACGTTCCACACCGCGCTGCACCCCGTGGGCCACGTCAACCCTTACCAGCGTGATCCCGAGACGCTTAGCCGCATTTGGATCAAGCCGGGGACGCCGGGGCTGACCCACCGCATCGGCGGCATCGAGAAGGGGGTCGAGACCGGCAACATCAACTACGAGGCGGCGAATCACCAGGCGATGACCGACATCCGTCGCGACAAGGTGGCGAACATCGCCCGCGTTCTGCCGTCACAGATGGTCGATCAAGGGCCGTCGTCGGGCCGGCTGGCGCTGGTCGGCTGGGGGTCGACCTACGGGCCGATCAGGAAGGGCGTCCAGCGCGCGCGGGCGAGGGGCCTCGACGTCGCGCACATCCATCTCCGCCACATCTGGCCGCTGCCGGCGAACCTGGGCAACCTGCTCCGCGGCTACGACCGCATCCTCGTCCCTGAAATGAACACCGGTCAGCTCAAGACCGTGCTGCGCGACCAGTACCTCGTCGACGCGCGCCCGCTGAGCAAAGTCAGCGGCCAGCCGTTCAAGATCGCCGAGATCGAGGCGGGGATTGAGGCGGCGCTGGCTTGAACAGTCGTGAGGTCATCCGGCTCTTGGAAAGCGAGGGCTTTCGGCGCATCAGGAGTAACGGCAGTCATCACTGGTAATGGAGCGAGGCGGTTAAGCGCGCCGCGTCGGTCGTCCATCCGCAGCGCGAGGTTAAGCTCGGTACCCTGGTCGGCTATGAACGTGCGTCCGGCGTTACGCTGAGGAGGCGATAGATGCGTCAAACTTATCTCGGTGCCGTCATCGAAGGTGGTGGGACGTACGGCATCTACTTCCCCGACGTTCCCGGGGTGATTACGGCCGGCGACACGTTGACCGAGCCCGCGCTGATGGCGCGCGAGGGCTTGCAGCTGCAGGTCGAAGGCATGGCCGAATTTGGCGAGGCGGCCCCGCCGCCAACGGAGTTCTCGATCCCCGACATCGAACGCGACTGGGCTGCGACGGGCCATAAGCTACCGCTTGACGAGCGGTGGCATTCGCTGCTGGCAGTGACCGTCGATGTGCCGGAACCGGCGACCGTCGCGATTGCCGTTGACACCGAGCTAATCCACGCGGTCGACCGCATCGCAGCCGACCGCCGCACTTTCATTGCCGAGGCGACCCGCCGCGAACTCGCGCGCCTCGAGCAAGCAGGAGATGCTGCGATGTCTGGCAAGGGCGAACTGTCGGAGCGCACCGGCGACAAGCGCTACGTCAAGCGCAACAACGACGGCACCTTCAAGACAAGCATCGAGCAACGTGCGTCGCCTTCGCAGGACGACCGCCGGAGCGCCAAGGCGGCAACCAGGGTCGACATGAAAGTTCTACCATGAACGCCATCACCCCAACAGTCCCTGCCGACTGGGCGACCGATCAGGAAGTCCGCTGGTGCCCCGGGTGCGGCGACTATGCGATCCTCAAGGCGGTCCAGCGGACGATGCCCGAGATCGGGACGCCGCCGGAGAAGACGGTGTTCGTCAGCGGCATCGGCTGCTCGTCGCGGTTTCCCTATTACATGGAGACCTACGGCTTCCACACGATCCACGGCCGCGCGCCGGCGGTGGCGACGGGAATCAAGCTCGCCAATCCCGAGCTCGACGTGTGGATCATCACCGGCGACGGCGACGGACTGTCGATCGGCGGCAACCACATGCTCCACCTTCTGCGGCGCAATCTCGACTGTCAGGTGCTGCTATTCAACAACGAGATTTACGGCCTGACCAAGGGGCAATACAGCCCGACGTCACGCGTCGGGACCCGGTCACCGTCGACGCCGTTCGGCTCAGTCGACCGGCCGGCCAACCCGTGCGGCTTCGCCCTCGGCGCAGGCGCGCGCTTCATCGCGCGAACGATCGACACGGCGCAGAAGGCGCTGCCCGAGATCCTCAAGCGCGCCCATGCCCACAAGGGCGCGAGCTTCGTCGAAATCTTCCAGAACTGCATCGTCTACAACGACGCGGTGTTCGACACGTTCACCGACAAGAAGGCGGCGGCCGACCACCAGCTCCACTGCGAGCACGGCCAGCCACTGGTCTTCGCCAAGGGAACCCGGGGACTGGCGTTCGACGCGGCGACGATGACCGTGTCGGTGGTCGACATCGTCGACGGCGATACGACCGGAATCATGGTGCATGACGAATACAACCGAATCCTTGCGCAGTTGCTCATCGACATGCCGTTCGGCCCGTTCCCGATGGCGCTCGGCGTGATCTGGTGCTCGCCCGCGTCGACCTTCGAGGCGGCGGTCGTCGAGCAGAACGCCGTCGCCGGCGCCGGCAAGTCCGCCGATCTCGACGCCCTTCTCCGCCGCGGCCAGAGCTGGGAGATCGCCGCGAAGGACTTCCACGCGGTTTGAGCGAGGGGTACGCGCGGCGACGCACGTAGGCGGGAACGATGCAGGCGGTCGAAACCCCGGCGGGGCTGATGGCGCGCGTCGCCACCGGAGACGCGCGCGCGTTCACCATCCTCGTCGGCGAGCTGTACGGCCCTGCGCTGCGGGTCGCCGTCCGCATCGCCGGTGACCGTGCTGAGGCCGAGGACGCTGTCCAGGCGGCACTGACCCGGTTGTGGACCGAGGCGGGGCGGTTCGACGCCAGCAAGGGTTCGGTCGGCGGGTGGTTCCGGCGGATCGTCGTCAATCAGTGTCTCGACCGGCGGCGGCGATTGAAGATCGTCGCGCCGATCGAAGCTGCGGCGGCAGTCGCCAGCGACCTGCCCGATCCATACGAGGCGACCGCCGCCAATGCCCGCGCGCGCCGCGTCGATGCGGCGATGGCGCGCCTCAATCCACGCCAGCGCGCCGCCATCACCTTGTTTCACGGCGAGGGAGCGAGCATGGCCGAAGTCGCGGCCGCCCTCGACACGACAGCCAAGGCGGTCGAGGGATTGCTGGCGCGGGCGCGTAATGAACTTAGCCGCCTGCTGGCGAGCGACCGTCCCGAAGCGAGAGACGAATGACGCCGCCTACCCATATCCGCGCCACCGAGATCATCGCCGCCTACGGGGCCGACGCCGCACGTTGGCCCGATGACGAACGCGCGGCGACCTTGGCAGCGCTGGCGGAGAGCCCCGATCTGGCCGCGGCGCGAGCGGCGGCGGCGGTGCTCGACGCCGACCTGTGCGAGTGGGCGAATGCCCCCATCGTGCCGGGTGACGCGGGCAAGGCTGCCGCTGGTGCCGCGTTCCCGTCGCGGCCGTATCTGCGCTGGGTCGGCGGGACGGGTCTCGCAGCGGCGGCGGCCGCCGCCTTCCTTGTCGTTGTCCCGGCGAAGCATGTGACACCGGTTCATGTCGCCGTCGCGCAGGCCTGGCCGACCGACCGGGCACAGCCCACGACGACCGACGACGCCGACGCCTTCGCCCAGGTCTTTACCCCCACACCCGATGAGGAGCAGGTCCTATGAAGCTCGCCGCCGCGCTGTTGTTATTCGCCGTCGCGGCGCCCGCCGTGGCGCAGATGGCAGCGCCGCCACCGCCCCCCCCGGGCGACGGGATGCACGACGGCCGCGAACGGATGCATTGGCGCAGTCCGATGTTCACCGGCATGAGCGACGCGGGGAAGGCGACTTTACACGCGGCGATGCACGACGGCGATCCGCAGACCGATCACGCGGCCACGCGCGCGGCGCGCGATCGGATGCTCGCCGTCCTCGACGCCGATCGTCTCGACGCGACCGCGCTTCGGCGGGCGATGGACGACGAGCGCGAGGCAGCCAACGCCGCCAAGGCGCGGCATCAGGCGGCGATGGTCGCCGCCTTCCAGCAACTCAGCCTCGCCGACCGTCGCGCCTTCGTCATTAACGCGCGCGCGATGCGCAACCGGATAGAGGACCGGATGGCCGGATGGCGCGGCCACGGCGGGTCCGGTGGTCCGCGCGGCGCCGGCGCAATGATGCCGCCGCCGCCGCAGTAATCGCAGTCCATCCTCCACGGGAGAGGTGGCGCGTAGCGCCGGAGGGGCTGGGCGAGTAACTTTGGCCGCTCGCCCGGCCCCTTCGTCACGGCTGCGCCGTGCCACCTTCTTCGGTGGGGGTGGACCTTGGTGGGAGATACCCCGTCTGCGCCGTGATACGGTCCCATACCGCCGCCGCCAGTCGCGCGGTGACCGAGCCCGGCCGGCCGTCGCCAACCGTCGCGCCGTCGATCCGCACCACCGGCAACACTGGCACCGTCGTCGAGGTGATGAACGCCTCGCGCGCGGCGAGTGCGTCGGCGGCGGTGAAGTCGCGCTCGGCCACCGCGATCTGGCGGGCGAACGCCGCTTCGATCACCGCCGCGCGCATGACGCCCGGCAGGACGCGCGCGCTCAGCGGCGGTGTTACCAGCGTGCCGTCGGCGGTCACGATCCACGCGTTCGTGGACGCGCCCTCTGCGATAACGCCGTCGGTGCCGACCAGCCACGCCTCGAACACTCCCGCTGCTCGCGCGCCCTGCTTGGCGAGGACGTTGGCGAGCAGGCCGGTGGTCTTGATGTCGCACCGGCCCCAGCGCTCGTCAGGAACAGTGATCACGCCGACGCCGGTCGTCTGCTGCGTGACCCGTTGTGCGAAGTCGAAGCGGCGCACGGTCATCACCAGCGACGGGCGCATCGGCGTGGCGACGTGGTCACGCTGCGCCGTGCCGCGCGTCACCTGGACATAGAGCACCGCCTCGGCCGCGCGGTTGACGGCGATCAGCCGCCGCGCGACCTTCGTCAGCGCGGCTTCGGCCAGCGGCGGCGCGATGCCGACCTCGGCGAGGTTGCGCGTCAGCCGCGCCGCGTGCGGCCCCCAGTCGAGCAGCCGGCCGCCGAAGATCGCCACGACCTCGTATACGCTGTCAGCGAACTGCAGTCCGCGATCCTCGACGTTGACGGTCGCGGCGGCGAGCGGGACGAACTGGCCGTCGACATAAGCAAGGCGCGGCATTTTGGCTTTCGGAGATCCGGCGCGTTCGACGTAGACCGGGGCGGCGGAGGAGTCACGATTGGCGACCCAGATCATCTGGTTCAGGAACGACCTGCGCCTCGCCGATCACGCCGCGGTCGCCGCAGCGGCGGCAGCCGGGCCGGTGGTCGCAGTCTATGTCCTCGACGACGACACGCCGGGCGCGTGGCGGATCGGTGCGGCGCAGCGGTGGTGGCTGCACTACAGCCTCGCCGCGCTCGCTGCCGACTTGGCGGCGATGGGCGGTCGCCTCGTCCGGCGCCCCGCCCAGCTTGATGGCCTCGACGGCCTCAATATTCC
>CAXTQJ010000032.1:0-1644 GCA_964246245.1 uncultured Sphingomonadaceae bacterium | reverse complement strand
GGCGATCCATGCCCTCCACCACTACGAGCCGTGGGCCAAGGCGCAGGAAGCGTCGGTCGGCGAACACCTCGACCTGCGCTGCTACGACGGCGCGTACCTCGTTCCGCCGGGAACGGTGACGAGCGGCGGCGGCAGCAGCTACCGCATCTTCACGCCGTTCTGGGCGGCGCTCGCGGCGCGGATGCCCCCTGCCGAGCCCGCGCCTGCGCCGATGATCCGATTCGCCGACCCGCCGCCGGGGGACGACCTCGACGATTGGAACCTGCTGCCGACGAAGCCCGACTGGGCCGGCGGGTTCGCGGTCTGGACGCCCGGCGAGAAGGGAGCGCACGCCGCGCTCGACGCTTTCACCGCGAAGGTCGGCGAGTACGTCACCGGCCGCAACCTGCCGTCGGACGACCTCACCTCGCGCCTGTCGCCGCACCTCCATCACGGCGAGATCAGCCCGGCGCAGGTCTGGCACGCGCTGGTGAAGCGCAAAGGGGCCGACCCCTACCTGCGCGAGATCGGCTGGCGCGACTTCGCGATCAACACCGTCGACCGCTTCCCCGGCCTCGGCGACGAGGCGGGGCGGCCGGCGTTCAAGCGCTTCCCGTTCCGCGACGCGCCGGCGGAGCTGCAGGCGTGGCAGCAAGGGCGAACCGGTTACCCGATCGTCGACGCCGGGATGCGCCAGCTGTGGCGTATGGGCTGGATGCACAACCGGGTGCGGATGATCGTCGCGTCGTTCCTGGTCAAGCACCTGCTGATCGATTGGCACGCCGGCGAACGCTGGTTCTGGGACTGCCTCGTCGACGCCGATTACGGCAACAACAGCCTCAACTGGCAGTGGGTAATGGGCAGCGGCGCCGACTCGTCGCCGTTCAACCGCATCTTCGCGCCCGTCGGGCAGAGCGAGAAGTTCGCCGCCGCCGGCTATATTCGTGACTGGGTGCCCGAGCTGGCGAAGCTATCCGACGCCGCGATCCACGCGCCGTGGCAGGCCGACTCCGGAACGCTGACGGCGGCGGCGGTCGAACTCGGCACGACGTATCCGGCCCCGATCGTCGACCATGCTGCGGCACGAGCGCGCGCCCTCGCCGCCTATGCGACGATCAAGGACACCGCCGCAACATAAGGGACACGACCCGGCTTTCAACTACCGCTTGGGGATGACGGACATCGATCTCGCGCTGGCCGCGGTGGCCGACCGCGGCGCGAAGCTGCCGTCGGCCGAGATCGTCCGGGACGACATGGCGGCGGCGATCGACGCGGGTTTTAACGACGGCGACTGGTCAGTGCTCGCCAAGATTGCGCGGCGGCGCGCCGGCCTTCCCGACGACGCGGCGTAAGGCGGATTGCACCTGGTACGTTACTTGATCTTGGCTTCCTTGAACTCGACGTGCTTGCGCGCGACGGGGTCGTACTTCTTGAACAGCAGCTTTTCGGTCTGCGTCCGCGGATTCTTCTTGGTCGTGTAGTAATAGCCGGTGTCGGCGGTGCTTACGAGCTTGATCTTGATCGTCGTCGGCTTGGCCATGTCGCGTGTCCTGTCGGCGGGCCGGGGGCCGTCGCTCGCAGCGGAGGACATAGCGGGCAGGGTGAAAAAGTCAACGCTTCTGCTTCCCCCTCCCCACGGCGCGCAGCGCCGTAGAGCGGGGGGGG
>CAXTQJ010000031.1:13983-17649 GCA_964246245.1 uncultured Sphingomonadaceae bacterium | reverse complement strand
GCGGCGTCGCCCCCACCGGCGCTAGGCCGCGGCGCGCGGCGTGGCGGCGTCGAGCGCGCCCGGCCACTCCGCCCACAGCGCCGCCTCCTCGGCCGCGACCTTGGTCACCGCCGCCGCCTTGACCGGGCCGAAGCCGCGGACGGCGAGGGGGAGGGCGGCGAGGCGGACGGCGAGGTCGGCGTTGTCGGGGCGGAGGTCGGCAAGCAGGCGGTCGACCTTGACGGCGTAGTCGGCGAAGGCGCCGCGCTCGTGGCGGCGCTCGGGCGAATAGCCGAACGGGTCGAACGCGGTGCCGCGCAGGCCCTTCAGCCTGGCGAGACCCTTGAACACGGTGAACACCCACGGGCCGAAGCTGTATTTCTTCGGCCGGCCGGTCGCCGGGTCGAGCTTCGCGAAGATCGGCGGCGACAGCTGGACGCGGGGCTTGGCTCCCCCCTCGAACGCGGCGGCATAGGCGGCGTCGAAGCGGCCGTCGGTGTAGAGGCGGGCGACCTCGTACTCGTCCTTGTAGGCGAGGAGCTTGTACGCCGACCGCGCCACCGCCTCGGCGAGCTTGTCGTCACCCGCCGCCTGAGCCTTGGCGACCAAGTCGCTGAACTTGCTGGCGTAGGCCGCGTCGTGATACGCTGTCAGGTCGGCGACGCGGCGGGCGATCAGCTCGGGGAGCGTCGTCGCGGGGGCGTCGGGAACGGGGCCGCGAGCGGCGGCGACCATCGCCTCGACCGCGTGCGGATCGTGCGCGAGGAGGCGGCCGAGGGCGAAGGCGCGCTTGTTGAAGGGGATGGCGACGCCGTTCAGCTCGATCGCCGCGTCGATCGCCGCGAGGTCGAGCGGGATCAGCCCCGACTGCCACGCATAGCCCATCAGCAGGATGTTGGCCCCGATCGCGTCACCCAGCAGCGTCGTGGCGATGGTGTCGGCGGCGACGAAGCTCGTCGCATTGGGGTTTGCCGCCTTGCGGATCGCGCGCTCGACCTGCGCCGAGCGGAAGTCGATGTCGCGGTTGCGGACGAAGTCGCTCGTCGGGGCGATGTCGGCATTGGCGACGACGGCGGTCCGCGACGGGATCATCAGCGTCTGGGTCGCCTTGTCGGCGGCGACGACGGCGTCGCATGCCAGCACGAGGTCGGCGGCCCCGGCGATGATCCGCGGGCTGGTCAGGTCGTCGTTCGAGGCCGCAAGCCGGACGGCCGAATAGACCGCGCCGCCCTTCTGCGCCATGCCGGCCATGTCGGCGGTGGTCGCGGCGAGGCTGGCGATGTGGCCGGCGGTGCCGAGCAGCGCCGACACGGTGAGCACCCCGGTGCCGCCGATGCCGGTGACCATGATGTTGAACCCGTGGCCGGGGGCGGGGACCTGCGGCTCGGGAACGCCGGTCAGGTCGATGTCGCCTGCCGCCTTCGCCTTCCGCGGCTTGGCTCCGTCGACCGTGACGAACGACGGGCAGAAGCCCTTGAGGCAGCTGTAGTCCTTGTTGCAGCTCGACTGGTTGATCCGGCGCTTGCGGCCGAACTCGGTCTCGACCGGCTCGACGGCGACACAGTTCGACTGGACCGAGCAGTCGCCGCACCCCTCGCACACCGCGGTGTTGATGAACACGCGCTGCGCCGGATCGACGAGCTGCTGGCGCTTGCGGCGGCGGCGCTTCTCGGCGGCGCAGGTCTGGTCGAAGACGATGACGGTGGTGCCGGCGGTGGCGGCGAACTCGTCCTGGATCGCGGGGAGAGCGCTCCGGTCCAGCAGCCGGACCGAAGAGGGCAGCGTAACGCCCTGATAGCGCGACAGATCCTCGGTCAGCACGGCGATCTTCTTCGCGCCCTCGGCGACCATCTGCGCGGCGATCATCGGCACGGTCAGCTCGCCGTCGACCGACTGGCCGCCGGTCATCGCGACGGCGTCGTTGAACAGGATCTTGTAGGTGATGTTGACCTTGGCCGCGATCGACTGGCGCACCGCGAGCAGGCCCGAATGGAAGTAGGTGCCGTCGCCCAGGTTGGCGAAGACGTGCTTCTCGGTGGTGAACGGAGCTTCGCCGACCCACGTCACGCCTTCGCCGCCCATCTGGGTGAAGGTCTCGGCGCGGTCCATCCACAGTGCCATGATGTGGCAGCCGATGCCCGCGAGCGTCCGCGCGCCGTCGGGGGCCTTGGTCGAGGTGTTGTGCGGGCAGCCGCTGCAGAAGTACGGCGTCCGCTTGATCGGGGTGACGTAGCCCGCCGCCTTGGCGTCCTGGTCGGCGAAGAAGGCGAGGCGGTTCCGGATCGCGTCGGTGTCGTAGTACTTCTGGATACGCGCGGCGATGACATGGGCGATGACGCCGGGGGTCAGTTCGTTGTCGGGGCTGAGCAGCCAGTTGCCGTCCTCGTCGTGCTTGCCGACGACGCGGGGGCGGACCGCTTCACGCCAGTTGTAGAGCTGCCAGCGAAGCTGGTGCTCGATGAACTCGCGCTTTTCCTCGATGACGAGGACCTCCTCGAGGCCCTCGGCGAAGGCGCGGATGCCGTCGGGCTCGAGCGGCCACGGCATCCCGACCTTGTAGACGCGCAAACCGATCTGCCCGGCGGTGCGCTCGTCGATGCCGAGCTCGCTCAGCGCCTCCATCGTGTCGGCATAGGCTTTGCCGGTGGTGACGATGCCGAAGCGCGGGGTCGGCGTATCCCACACGCGGCGGTCGATGCCGTTGGCCTTGGCGAAGGCCTGCGCGGCGAAGCCCTTGTAGCGCTGGAGGCGGGTGTCCTCCTCGCGCCAGATGTCGTTGCCGCGGATGCCGACGCCGCCCTCGGGGAAGTCGAACGGCGGCACGACGATGCCGCGCTGCTCGCGGGCGAGGTCGACGGTGGCCGACGTCTCGACCGTATCGGCGGTCGCCTTGAACCCGACCCACGTGCCGGCGAAGCGGCTCATCGCGATGCCGAGCAGGCCGTACTCGACGAACTCGTGGACCGATGCGGGGGCGAGAAAGGGGACGAACGCCGCCTGGAAATTGTGATCGCTCTGGTGGGGCAGGGTGCTCGATTTGGCCCCATGGTCGTCGCCGACGAGCGCGAGGACGCCGCCGTGCGGGGTCGTTCCGGCGGCGTTGGCGTGCTTGATCACGTCCATCGCGCGGTCGAAGCCGGGGCCCTTGCCGTACCAGATGCCGAAGACGCCATCGACGGTGGCACCGGGGCGCAGGCCGACGTGCTGCGTCCCCCACACCGCCGTCGCGCCGAGCTCCTCGTTGATGCCGGGCTGGAAGACGATGTTCTCGGCCGCGAGCAGCTTCTTGGCGCGCCACAATTCCTGATCGTAGCCGCCAAGCGGCGACCCGCGGTAGCCCGAGATGAACCCGCCGGTGTTCAGCCCCGCCGCCTTGTCGCGCGCACGCTGGACGAGCGGCAGGCGGACCAGCGCCTGCGTCCCCGACAGGAATACCCGTCCATCGGTAAAGCGGTACTTGTCGTCGAGCGACACGGGCGGCAGACCGGCAACCATGGTTCACTTCCCCAAGCGATTAGGTCAATATAGCTGACCTTCTGCACGGCGGCAACTGTTGCGCGGGATCAACGCCAGACGCGGTCAAACGCCGCAATTCCTCCCCCGCCGGGAAAGGTGGCGCGCAGCGCCGGAGGGGGCGGGGCGGAAGGCGGCGGCCGCTCGCCCGGGGGGGGGGGGGGGGGGGGGGGG
>CAXTQJ010000031.1:10261-13973 GCA_964246245.1 uncultured Sphingomonadaceae bacterium | reverse complement strand
CCCCCCCGGGGTAATGGGGGGCGCGCGGCGCGGGGGGGGGGGGGGCGTCGGGGGGGGGCCGCGGCCCGGCCCCCCGCGGGGGCCAAACGATGGTCCCCCTCCCCCGGTGGGGGAGGAATTCTACGTCAGAACCGCTTCGACACCCCCACGATCACCTCGACGTCGGGCGTGTCGTGGTTGAGCCCAACATACGCCGCGGCGTCGAACTGGACGCTCGGCAGGGCCTTGGGGATGTACGACGTGAACACGTCGAACGTCGCCTTCGTCGTCCGCCCGGTCGGGTCGTCGTCGTGGACGGCGGCGAGCTCGACCCCCGGCGTGAACGCGCCGAACTGGCGGCTGAGCCCGCCGATCAACGTATACTGCGCGTGGTGGCCGCGCGCGCCGGCGTCGGCGACGCGGTCGATCTCGGGCGACAGGCCGAGCTGGACGTCGGCGGGGAGCGCGACCGTCACCGGCACGATCAGCCCGATTTCGGTGCTGCCGACGCCGAGCGCCGCCTTCGCGGTCGGCACGACGACGAACGGCTGGAGGGCGAGGCTGAACTTCTTGCCGTCGGGGTTGAGCAGCGACTGCTTCAGTCCCAGCGTCACGTCGCCGACCCCGTCGGTCCGGTCGACGCCGCCGTCCCGCTCGAACGTTCGGGTCCGCTGGTGGATGTACGGCGTCCACGCGGCGAGCAGCTCGAGGTGCTGGGTCACGCCGTAGCGGAGCAGCGTGTTGCCGACCGCAAAGGTGTCGGTGACGTCGTCGCCCGTCGCATCGTGGGTGAAATCGACCGCGGCCGTTTCGACCTGCAGGTGGCCGGCGTCGACGATGCACGCCGGCGTCAATCGCCCGGGCCGATCGGGGCACAGGTCGCGCAGGTCGCCGCCGGCGGCGGCGGCGGCAAGGCCGAGGAGGAGCGCGATCATCGGCCAAGCCTTTCGATTACCAAGCGAAACGAGCGCGGAACGCACCGCCGCGATACCGGTTGAGGGCGCAGATCACCCAACCGGAGAGTACCATGGCCAATAATCAGTTCGCCGTCATCACCGGCGCTTCGACCGGCATCGGCTTCGAGCTGGCGCGGCAGTTCGCGCGCAACGGCTTCGACATCCTGATCAACGCCGAGGACGCGGGCCGGCTCGAGGCAGCGGCGGCGACGCTGACGAGCGAAGGCGCGACCGTCACCACCTGCGCCGCCGACCAGAGCACCCACGACGGGGTCCATAAGCTGCGCGCGGCAATCGCGGCGGCGGGGCGGCCGGTCGATGCGCTCGCCGCGAACGCCGGCTTCGGGTTGGGCGGCCGCTTCACCGAGACCGACCTCGACACCGAGATCGAGATGATCGAGCTGAACGTGGTCGGCACCGTCCACCTCGTCAAGCATGTCGCGCGCGACATGGCGGCGCGGCGGTCGGGCCGCATCCTCATCACCGGGTCGATCGCCGGGCTGATGCCGGGGTCGTTCCAGTCGGTCTACAACGGGACCAAGGCGTTCCTCGACAGCTGGGGCGAGGCGATCCGCGAGGAGCTGAAGGAGCAGGACGTCGTCGTCACCGTGCTGATGCCCGGCGCGACCGAGACCAACTTCTTCCATCGTGCCGGGATGGACGACACCAAGGTCGGCGAGGCCAAGAAGATGGACGCCGCGCCGGTCGCCGAAGCCGGGTTCAAGGCGCTGATGGCGAACGACGACCACGTCGTCGCGGGGTTCAAGAACAAGTTCCAGGCGCTGATGGCCAACATCCTGCCCGATCCCGCGCTGGCCAAGCTCCATCGCGACATGGCGCAGCCGAACGCGGAGAAGGAAGCGGCGGAGTAGGCCGCCGATCCTCCCCGCAACGCGGGGAAAATAGGCCTCCCCTCCCCCTGAAGGGAGGGGTAGCGGCGGGGAGAGACGTGGAGCGAGGGCCATCGCCACGCGCCCGACCTTCCCTCCGTCGCGCGAAGACGCGCGGCACCTTCCCGCAGGCGGGGAGGATCGACGGAAGCCACCCCTCCCCGCGAGGGAAGGCGTGGCGGCGGATTGCCGCCGCATGGCCGGCGTGCCGCTTGCCTCGCTCGGTCAGCCGCGCCTTGCACCCCGACCCTCCGCTGGTATAAGCCCGCGCTTCCTTCGCGGGCGTGGCGGAATGGTAGACGCGCTGGTTTTAGGTACCAGTATCGTGAGATGTGGGGGTTCGAGTCCCTTCGCCCGCACCACCGCCGCGTCATTCCAGAAAGATCGACCATGCGTATCGCCGAGACCCTCAACGACGGCCTGAAGCGCGAATATAGCGTCTCGATTCCCGCCGCCGACCTCGCCGCCAGGGTCGACGCGCAGCTCGGCAAGGTCGCCGGCCAGGTCAAGATGCCGGGGTTCCGTCCGGGCAAGGTGCCGCTCAACCTCGTCCGCAAGATGCACGGCGCGCAGTTGCTCGGCGACGTGGTGCAGGAGGCGGTGCAGGAGGGGGTGCGCCAGGTCATCGCCGACCACAACCTGCGTCCGGCGATGCAGCCGCAGATCGACCTCGCCGCGCCGCCGGCGGCGGGGCAGGACGTCGACTTCACCGTCGCCGTCGAGGTGCTGCCGGCGATCGACGCGCCGCAGATCGACGACATCGCGCTCGAGAAGCTCGTCGTGCCGGTCGACGACGCCGCGGTCGACACCGCCGTCGAGCGGCTCGCCGAGCAGGCGCGGAGCTTCGTTGCCGCCCCCGACGGCTATGCCGCGGAGAAGGGCGACACCGTCACCATCGACTTCCTCGGCACGGTCGACGGCGAAGCGTTCGACGGCGGCAAGGGCAGCGACATCAAGGTCAATCTCGGTTCGGGACAGCTGATCCCCGGGTTCGAGGACCAGTTGGTCGGCGTCGTCGCCGGCGACGCGCGGACGGTCGCGGTGACCTTTCCCGCCGACTACAACGTCGCCTACCTGACCGGCAAGGCGGCCGAATTCGCGGTGACGGTCAAGGCGGTCGACCAGGTCGAGAAGGTGCCGCTCGACGACGACTTCGCCAAGAAGTTCGGCATCGACAGCCTCGCCGCGCTGCGCGAGATCCTGAAGGACCAGGTTGCCGCCGAACTCGGTGCGATGACGCGGACGCACATGAAGCGCAAGCTGCTCGACACGCTGGCGAGCGCCCACGACTTCGCCGTGCCGGCGTCGATGGTCGACGCCGAGTTCGACGCGATCTGGCGGCAGGTCGAGGCCGAGGAGGACGCGCCGTCGGACGAGGACCGCGCCGAATATCACCGCATCGCCGAGCGTCGGGTCCGTCTGGGCCTGCTGCTGTCGGAGATCGGCCAGGCGAACGGCGTCGCCGTCACCCAGGCCGAGATGAACCGGCTGATCAGCCAGGAAGCGGCGAAGTATAGCCAGGCCGAGCAGCCGCAGGTTATCAAGTACTTCCAGGAGAATGCGATGGGCGCGGCGCAGCTCCGTGCTCCGCTGTACGAGGACAAGGTCGTCGACTTCCTGCTCGGCAAGGCGACGGTGACCGAGCGCGAGGTGACCCGCGACGCGCTCCAGGCCGAGATCGAGAGCGACGACGAGACGCCGGGCGGCCACGTCCACGGGCCCGACTGCGACCATGACCATGCCGGCCACGACCATGCCGCGCACGACCATGCCGGTCATGACCATGCGGCGCACGACCATGCGGCGCCCGACGCCGCCCCCGCCGCGAAGCCGGCGAAGAAGCCGCGCGCGAACAAGGTCGTCGATCCGGCGGCCGGCGACGAGCCC
>CAXTQJ010000031.1:3357-10251 GCA_964246245.1 uncultured Sphingomonadaceae bacterium | reverse complement strand
GGGCGAGCGCGCCGCAAGCGGCGGTCGACAAGACCGTTACGGACCCGGTACGGAAACCGCGTGCGAAGAAGGCGACGGCTGCCGGCTAATAGCCGCCGCGCGGGCCGCCGCGCTCCGCCGCGCCGCCACCGCGTCGCCGCCGCGCCGTGACACCGCGCCGTGATACCGCGACGTCGGCCGCACACCGCGCGCCGGTCACGGGCCGCCGGGCCGAAAAAGCCGTTCGCGGGCGCTTACTTCGCTTACTTGTTCATCTTCGCCGGCGCGGGGCGGGGGGTTGAAGGCGGCGGCGAACGCGCCGATGTTAGCCGTTCACCCTTCCCCGGAGCCGCCATGTCCCGCGACCACGCCGACCTCACCGCCGGCCTCGTCCCCATCGTCATCGAGCAATCGAACCGCGGCGAGCGGAGCTTCGACATCTACTCGCGCCTGCTCCGCGAGCGGATCATCTTCGTCACCGGCCAGGTCGAGGACCACATGGCCTCGCTGATCACCGCGCAGCTCCTCTTCCTCGAGTCCGAGAACCCGAAGAAGGACATCTTCATGTACATCAACTCGCCGGGCGGCGTCGTCACGGCGGGCATGGCGATCTACGACACCATGCAGTACATCCGTCCCAAGGTCGGCACCGTGTGCATCGGCCAGGCGGCGTCGATGGGCAGCTTCCTCCTCGCCGCCGGCGAGCCGGGGATGCGCGTCGCGCTCAAGAACGCTCGCATCATGGTCCACCAGCCGTCGGGCGGCGCCCAGGGCCAGGCGACCGACATCGAGATCCAGGCGAAGGAGATCCTCCGCACCCGGCATACGATGAACGAGCTGTATGCCAAGCACACCGGCCAGACGCTCGACGTCATCGAGCGGTCGATGGAACGCGACAAGTTCATGTCGGCCGACGAGGCGAAGGTCTTCGGCCTGATCGACGAGGTCACCGACAAGCGGCCGACCCCGGTCGAGGGCGAGGCGACGCTCAAGGCGGCGTGACGTTCCGCCGGCGTCGCGGCCGGCATGACAAATGCGTGACGGATGCCGCGACGCCGGGGTTGCCGCGCCGCGTCATGCCGTTACAGTGAGCGCCGAGCGCGCGAAAGGATCCTCATGCCGAAGCTCGATGGCGGCGACTCGAAGAACACGCTCTACTGCTCGTTCTGCGGCAAGTCGCAGCACGAGGTGCGCAAGCTGATCGCCGGACCGACGGTGTTCATCTGCGATGAATGCGTCGAGCTGTGCAACGACATCATCCGCGAGGAAACGAAGACCGCCTTGGTCAAGACCAAGGACGGAGTTCCGACCCCGCGCGAGATCTGCAAGGTCCTCGACGATTACGTCATCGGTCAGAACCACGCCAAGCGAGTGCTGTCGGTCGCGGTTCACAACCACTACAAGCGGCTCAACCACGGCGCGAAGGGTGCCGAGGTCGAGCTCGCCAAGTCGAATATCCTCCTCGTCGGCCCGACCGGGTGCGGCAAGACGCTGCTCGCCCAGACCCTCGCGCGCATCCTCGACGTGCCGTTCACCATGGCCGACGCGACGACGCTCACCGAGGCGGGCTACGTCGGCGAGGACGTCGAGAACATCATCCTCAAGCTGCTGCAGGCGTCGGACTATAACGTCGAGCGGGCGCAGCGCGGAATCGTCTACATCGACGAGATCGACAAGATCAGCCGCAAGGCCGACAACCCGTCGATCACCCGCGACGTCTCGGGCGAGGGCGTCCAGCAGGCGCTGCTCAAGATCATGGAAGGGACCACCGCCAGCGTCCCGCCGCAGGGCGGCCGCAAGCACCCGCAGCAGGAGTTCCTCCAGGTCGACACGACCAACATCCTGTTCATCTGCGGCGGCGCATTCAACGGGCTCGACCGGATCATCGGCGACCGCCTGCAGGGCAAGTCGATCGGCTTCGGCGCGCACGTCGCCGCGCCCGACGAACGCCGGACCGGCGCGCTGCTGCGTCAATGCGAGCCCGAGGACCTGCTCAAGTTCGGGCTGATCCCCGAATTCATCGGCCGCCTCCCGGTCATCGCCACGCTCGAGGACCTCGACGAAGGCGCGCTGATCAAGATCCTGACCGAGCCGAAGAACGCGTTGTCGAAGCAGTACGCGCGCCTGTTCGAGATGGAGGGCGTCAAGCTGTCGTTCGAGCAGGACGCGCTCGCCGCGATCGCCAAGCGCGCGATCGAGCGGAAGACCGGCGCGCGCGGCCTCCGTTCGATCATGGAGTCGATTCTGCTCGACACGATGTTCGATCTGCCGGGGCTCGAAGAGGTCGACGAGGTCGTCGTCGACAAGGAAGTCGTCACTGGTCTCAAGCAACCGATTCGCGTACCCCTTAAAGACAAGGCCGCCTGAACCTGCGGCGGCAGGGGCCGCCGCTTAGCTCTTCCACTGCGCGGGGAAGAGCTTCTTCAGCGCAGCGACCTTGGGCAGGTCGTTGTAGACGATGTACGGGTAGTTCGGGTTGTTCGCCAGGAAGTGCTGGTGATGCGCTTCGGCGGGATAGAAGGCCTTGCCCGTTTCGACTGTCGTGACGACGGGGGTGCGGAACGCCTTGGCTTGGTTGAGCTGCGCGATGTACGCCTTCGCGACCTCGGCCTGCGCGGGCGACTGGGCGAAGACCGTGCCGCGATATTGCGTCCCGTCGTCGGGCTCCTGATGGTTGAGCTGGGTCGGGTCGGTCGCGACCGAGAAGTAGATGCGTAGCAGTTGGGCATAGCCGACCTTGGCCGGATCATAGGCGATGCGCACCGACTCGGCGTGGCCGGTCAGCCCGGTGCCGACCACCTCGTAGTGCGCCGTCGCCGCCGCGCCGCCGGCATAACCCGAGGTTACGCTCTTCACCCCGGCGACGTGCTCGAACACGCCCTCCAATCCCCAGAAGCAGCCGCCGGCGAACACCGCGACGCCGGACGCGTCGGCGGCGGGCGACGTCGTCGTCGCGGTGGGGACGACATGCGCGCCGACGGTCGGGACGATCCCGGCGAGCGGGTCACCGGCAGCCGCCGAGGGCAGCGCGGTCGGCGCGGCGGCAAGTACCGCTACCGCGGCTCCGGCAACGAGGCCAGTATGGAGCAAGGTCGTCATGATGCTCTCCTCAAGTCGTCGTGGGGGCAAAAGCCATCGCCACCCCGTTCATGCAGTAGCGCAACCCGGTCGGTTTCGGGCCATCGTCGAAGACGTGGCCGAGGTGCCCGCCGCAGCGGCGGCAATGGACCTCGGTCCGAACCATCCCGAGCGAGCCGTCATCGCGCGTCCGCACCGCATTCTTGAGCGGCGCATAGAAGCTCGGCCAGCCGGTATGGCTGTCGAACTTGGATGCGCTGGCGAACAGCGGCAGCGCGCAACCGGCGCAGGTGAAGGTGCCGCGCCGATGCTCGTCGTTGAGCGGCGAGGTGAACGGCCGCTCGGTGTCCTCTTGGCGCAGAACGAGGAACGCCGCCGGCGACAGCTTCACCCGCCATTGCGCCTCGGTCAGATCGACCTCGAACCGCTCGGACTGGACCTTCCCGTGCGGGCCCGACAGCACGCGCGAGGCGGGAATGGCGACGGCGGCGGCGGCGGCGAGGCCGACGATGGTTCGACGGGTGACGGCGGACATTGACCCTCGCGGCGACTGGACGACACCCATAGATACGCAGCCGCGAGGCAAAAGGTTACGCGGCGCCGGTGAAGCCCTTGTCTTCGTTCGCAAGCCGCACGAGCAACGCGGCGGGCTCGATGCCATATTGCGTCAATCTGGCGGCGATCGTCTTCAGCCCGACGCTGTCAGCCCAGAACATCGGACCGCCGCGGTAGACCGGCCAGCCGTAGCCGTTGATCCAGACGATATCGATGTCGCTCGCGCGCTGCGCCATCTTCTCCTCGAGGATCTTCGCCCCCTCGTTGACCATTGGGTAGAGACAGCGCTCGAGGATCTCGGCGTCGTTGATGTGACGGCGGTTGACGCCCCGTTCGGCGGCATAGTCGAGGATGATCTTCTCGGCGACCGGCGACGGCGTGCGGTTGCGCTGCGCGTCATAGTCGTAGAAGCCATGGCCGTTCTTCTGGCCGCGCAGGCCCGCTTCGCACAGCCGGTCGCGGATCGTCACGCCCTTCGACGTCTCGGCCGACCAGCCGATGTCGAGGCCGGCGAGGTCGGCCATCTGGAACGGGCCCATCGGGAAGCCGAAGTCGAACAGGACGCGGTCGACATCGGCCGGCAACGCGCCCTCGACGATCAGCGCGTTCGCCTGCTGCTGGCGCTGGCCGAGCATCCGGTTGCCGATGAAGCCATCGCACACGCCCGACACCACCGCGACCTTGCCGATCGTCTTGGCCGTGGCCATCGCGGTAGCGAGCACCTGACCGCCCGTCTTCGCGCCGCGGACGACCTCGAGCAGGCGCATGACGTTCGCCGGCGAGAAGAAGTGAAGGCCGATGACGCTTTCGGGCCGCGATGTCGCCTGCGCGATCTCATCGACGTTCAGGTAGCTGGTATTCGACGCAAGGATCGCATGCGGCTTGGCGATCCGGTCGAGCTTGCCGAACACCTCGCGCTTGATCGCCATGTTCTCGAACACCGCCTCGATGATGAGGTCGGCGGCCGACAGCGCGTCGAGATCGAGCGTCGGCGTCAGCAGTCCCATCCGCGTGTCGACGTCGGCGGCGGTCATCCGGCCCTTGGCGGCGGTGTTGTCGTAGTTGCGCCGGATCGTCGCGACGCCGCGATCGAGCGCTTCCTGCTTCGTCTCGACGATCGTCACCGGGACGCCGGCGTTGAGGAAGTTCATCGCGATACCGCCGCCCATCGTGCCAGCGCCGATGATCCCGACGCTGCCGACGGGCAGGAGCGGCGCGTCGGGATCGAACCCGTCGATCTTGTTCGCCTGGCGCTCGGCGAAGAACACGTAGCGCTGCGCCCTCGACTGCAGCCCTGACATCAGTTCCATGAAGCGCTTGCGCTCGAAAGCGAGGCCCTCGTCGAACGGCAGCGTCGCCGCCGCCTCGATGCAGGCGATATTCGCTTCGGGAGCGTCGAAGCCGCGGAACGCCTTGGCGTTGGCGGCGCGATAGGCATCGAACATGCCGTCCTCGACGCCGAGGACCGGCTTGTCGCGCACCCGGTTCAGCGGCAGCCCCTCGGCGAGCACCTTTTTGGCGAAGTGGACCGCGCCGTCGCGCAGGTCGTCGACGATCGCGTCGATCAGGCCGGCTGCCGCCGCAGCTTTCGCGCCGATGTGCTTGCCGGTCGCGACCATGTCGAGGGCTTGTCTTGCCCCGACGAGGCGCGGCAGACGCTGGGTGCCCCCCGCCCCCGGAAGGAGACCGAGCTTGACCTCGGGCAGCCCGAACTTGGCCGACGGCACCGCGACACGATAGTGGCAAACGAGCGCCATCTCGAGGCCCCCGCCGAGCGCCGTGCCGTGGATGGCCGCAACGATCGGCTTGGTGCTGTTCTCGAACGCCGCCTGGACTTCGGGAAGCGAAGCGCCGCGCGGCGGTCGGCCGAATTCGCTGATGTCGGCTCCAGCGATGAAAGTCCGACCGGCACAGATGAGGACGACTGCCTTGACGGCCGGGTCAGCAGCCGCGGCTGCAATGCCGTGCGCGAGGCCGTCGCGGACCTTGGCCGACAGTGCGTTGACCGGCGGCGAATCGACCGTGAGGATGCCGATGTCGCCGTCGACCGTCAGGTCGGTTACATCATTGATCGCGGTCATCGCGCATCACTCCCAAAATTGCTATTGCAGCGCAGCAATCGCCGGTACAGGCGTCGCGATGACCATCGCTAACCCCGAGACCACGCGCATGCAACCCGCGGTCGATGCTGTGGCAGCAGTGCCGGCGGCGCACCCCAAGCTCGGCTCGATCCTCCTGCTCGGCAGCCTGACCGCGATCGGCGCGATGTCGATCGATCTCTACCTACCGAGCCTGCCGGCGATCGGGCGCGACTTTCGCGTCGACGCGGCGACGGTCCAGCAAAGCATGTCGTCGTTCTTCGTCGGCATGGCGGTGGGCGGGTTGATCTATGGGCCGGTGTCGGATCGGATCGGACGACGGCCGGCGCTTCTCGTCGGCATTGCCATCTATTTCCTTGCCTCGCTCGGGTGCGCGGTCGCGCCAGAGATTGACTGGCTGATCGCCGGGCGCTTCGCCCAGGCGCTCGGCGCGTGCGCGGGGCAAGTGGTGACCCGCGCGATCGTTCGCGACCGCTACCATCACCAGGATACCGCGCGCATCCTGTCGTTGTTGACGCTCGTCCTCGGAGTTGCGCCGATGCTGGCGCCGACGATCGGCGCGTGGCTCGTCACCTTCGCGTCATGGCGCGCGATCTTCGCGGTGTTTGCCGTGGTCGCGGCCGTGATGGGGATCGCGGTCGCGACCCGGCTGAGCGAAAGCCGATCGGCGTCGACCGCGGCCCAGGCCGGCGGCGAGAGCGTCGTCGGCTCGTTTGCGGCATTGCTGCGTCAGCGCCGATTGGTCGGTTATCTCCTTGCCGGCGCGCTCAACGGCGCGACGATCTTCACCTACATCGCTTGCTCGCCCGACGTCCTGATCACCCAGTTCGGCTTCACGCCGCGCCAGTTCGCGCTGGCCTTCGCGGTGATCGCCGTCGGGGTCATCGGGTCGAGCCAGGTCAACCGCGGGTTGCTCGCTCGCTATGCCAGCGATCGCATTCTCGGCGTCGTTTCGCTGGTTGGCGCGGCCGGCGGCATCGGACTTATCGCCGCCGCCTTCGCCGGCGCGCAGTGGCCGGTGCTTGCGATGCTGTTCGTCGCGCTGACGTCGTTCGGCTTCATTGCGGCGAACGCGACCGCCGGAGCGCTCGCGATCGATCCATTGCGCGCCGGCGCGACCTCGGCGCTGATCGGCTCGGCCGGGTTCGCCGTCGGCGCGGTCGCGGCGACGATCGCCGTCGTC
>CAXTQJ010000031.1:0-3347 GCA_964246245.1 uncultured Sphingomonadaceae bacterium | reverse complement strand
CGACGGGACGCCGCGGCCGATGGCGATCGTCATGGGGTGGCGCTCGGCGGGACGGCGCTGGCGCTCCACGGCCTCGCGCTGCCGCGCCGCTTCGCCGTCGCATGACGGTCGCCCTGACCCCGCGTCACGCGCTTCTCGCGCTGGCGGTCGTCGTGGTGTGGGGGACGAACTTCGTCGTCATCCGGCTTGGGCTGGACCATCTGCCACCGCTGCTGTTCGCGACGCTGCGCTTCGCCTTCGCCGCCGTGCCGGGCGCCTTCATTCTCCGGCGGCCGGCGGTGCCGTGGCGCGAACTCGCCCTTTACGGCGGGCTGATCGGCGTCGGCCAGTTCGGGCTGCTGTTCATCGCCATTGCGGGCCATATCGCCCCCGGACTCGCCAGCCTGATCGTGCAGAGCCAGGTCTTCTTCACCATCGGCCTCGCGTTCATCTTCACCGGCGAGCGGCTCAAGCCGGTCCAGGTCGTCGCGCTGGCTCTTGGAGCCGCCGGCATTGGGGTGATCGCGGCCCATAGCGGCGGGACGACGACGCTCGTCGGCATCGGCATCGTCCTCGCCGCCGCATTCAGCTGGGGCTGCGCCAACATGGTCCACCGCCGCGCGGTCGGAATCGACATGCTCGCCTATGTCGTCTGGGCAAGCCTGTTCGCCGTGCCACCACTGATCGTCCTGTCGCTGCTGCGCGAAGGCTGGCCGGCGATCGTCGCCGGGGTGAGCGCGGCCGGCTGGACGACGTGGGCGGCGGCGGTGTGGCAAGGGGTCGGCAACACGATGTTCGGCTTCGGCGCGTGGGGCTTCCTTCTGACGCGCTATCCCGCGGCGACGGTTGCGCCGTGGTCGCTGCTCGTACCCGTCTTTGGCATGGGCGCGGCGGCGCTGCTGCTCGGCGAGCCGTTGCCCGTCTGGAAGCTCGCCGCTGCCGGGCTGATCCTCGGCGGCCTCGGCCTCACCCTGCTGTGGCCGCGGCTGGCGCGACTGTGGCTGACGCAGGAAGCATAAGCGCATAGGGCCCACCGCGAGCAACGGCCGCCGCCCACGCCGGCCGCGCCTGAATGCGGCGGACGTAGGAGACGAGGCGTGGATAACGCTCGGCCGGGCCACGCGTCGCGGCGACCTCGCCGACGAACGACATCATGATGTCGGCCCCCGACAGCGTGTTGCCGACGAGCCAGTCGGCGTCGCCGAGGCCGGCGTCGAAGAAATCGAGGATGCTCGCGGTCTGCTCGTCGATCCGCGGCTTCAGCGGCGCGCCGGCCCCGCCCAGCCGCCCGACGTAAAGGCCGAGCATCAACGGCAGCATCGCCGATCCTTCGGCGAAGTGGAGCCATTCGAGATAATCCTCGAACAGCCGCGTGTCCGGGGCCGGTCGGAGCGCGCCGTTGCCGTGGCGGCGGATCAGATAGTCGACGATCGCGCCCGACTCGGCGATCTTGATGTCGTCGTCTTCGATGACCGGCGACTTGCCGAGCGGGTGGACCGCCTTCAGCGCGTCGGGTGCGAGGCTGGTCTGCGCGTCGCGCTGGTAGAATTTTACATCGTAGCCCACCCCCAGCTCCTCGAGCAGCCACAGGATGCGTTGCGATCGCGAATTGTTGAGGTGATGGACGGTGATCATGCGGACGCTCCGGTGACGCGGCGGGACGGACAGGGTAGGCGCGGCGGATGATCGTCGTCACCCCCGAAATCGCGCTCGCCGACGACGAGCTGGTCGAGACCTTCATCCGCGCGAGTGGCCCCGGCGGCCAGAACGTCAACAAGGTGAGCAGCGCGGTCCAGCTGCGCTTCGACGCGCGGCGCTCGCCCAACCTGCCCGACGCCGTCGCGGTGCGTCTGATGCAGCTCGCCGGCCGGCGGCTGACGGCGGACGGCGTGATCGTGCTGACCGCGCAGCGGTTCCGCGAGCAGGAGCGCAACCGCGCCGATGCCCGTGCGCGGCTGGTCGCGCTCATCGCCGCGGCCGCGGTCGCGCCGGTCAAGCGGCGGCCGTCGCGTCCGACGGCGGCATCGAAGGCACGTCGGTTGGTCGGCAAGACGTTGCGGTCGCGGACAAAAGCGACGCGTGGACGGATTATTGCCGACGAATGACGCAGTGCGGTGAACCATTTCGTTTCAGGTCCGTTGGCATCGTGCGGATCGGGTCGAACGATCGGGCCGGTCGAGGATCAACCGAGAGGAATTCAGCATGGCGATCAATAGCGATACAGTCGAAGGCACGCTCAACGAGTTCGGCGGCAAGGCGAAGAGTGCGTTCGGCGACGTCACCGGCGACACCAAGACCCAGGCTTCGGGCGCGTTCGACGAGACCAAGGGCAAGGCCCAGGAAGCCTTCGGCGATGCCAAGGACAAGGTTCAGGACGCGTACGGCAAGGCGAAGGACGCGGTGAACGATTGGGCCGACAACGCGCCGGAATATGTCCAGAAGGCGCGCGAGGCGGGCCGCCAGTACGCCGAGAAGGGCAGCCAGGTCGTCCGCGACACCGTTCAGGAACAGCCGATCGCAACGCTCGTCGGCGGCATCGCCGTCGGCATCCTGATCGGGTGGTTGGTCAGCGGCCGCCGCTAACCGTTATCTACGATTGATATGAGGGCCGGGTCGGCAACGACCCGGCCCCCATTATGTCTGGGCCGGATCAATCGTAGGGCTGGCGAGGGTCACACTAAAGTCACGCCTGAAACGTAAGTTCGTAAATATTTTGTAACTGCCTCACCAAGCGGATGTGAGGGGTAATCACGATGAGAAGGAGCGCATCGACGATGTGATCATACCGGACGAGGCGTGGTGTAGGACAGCGAAATCGCCACAAGCGCCGGCCTGTCGCACGATTGTCGTCAACATGAAACGCCGGCCGGGCGGGTTGCCCGGCCGGCCCCGCGTCACCCCTTCAGACTGTCGGGCACCTTGCCGCCGTTTTCGGCCAACTTGGCCATCACCGCCTTGTGCAGCGCGATGTTCTCTTCGGCCGTCCCGTCGGCCCCGACGTGGACGCCGAGTTCGTTGGCGAGGTCCTTGCGCGCGTCGAGGCTCGCGTCGAGGTCGAGCAACTTCAACAGGTCGACGATCGACGTCTGCCAGTTGCCGCCGCCGCCCTTCTCGGCCGCCATCTGCGTCAGCACCGCCTCGACGTCGACCGGCGCAGCCGTCGCCTGCGCGGCCGGCGCGGCGGCTAGCGCGGCCGATCCCGCCGCCGTCGGCGCGACGGGTGGCGCCGCTGCGGCGGCGGCGGGATGGTGGAAGATCTTGTCCATGATCCGTCCGAACAAACTCATCGTACTTTCCTTACATGTCCGCGCGGAGGCGGGGCGCGGCCCCGGGGGCGGTGAGGGGGGTCGGGCGGGGCGGGCGGCGGC
>CAXTQJ010000030.1:6165-17717 GCA_964246245.1 uncultured Sphingomonadaceae bacterium | reverse complement strand
GCCGGGACCGAACACGAGCGGCACTTCGGTGCACGCGGCGAGGAGGACGTCGGCTCCGGCCGCGACCAGCGCCGTGGCTTGGCGCGCCATCGCCGCGCGGACGGCGGGGCCGGTGTCGCCGCCCTTGACCGCGAAGATCAGCGGCATGAACGCCGCCATGTCGGGGGCGAGCACCGTGACCTCGCGGCCGAAGCCGTCGTGATACAGCCGCGCCGCGTGGGTCGCTTCGACCGCGAGCAGGCCGACGCGCGTCGCGCCGGGAACCGCGGCATGGGTCGCGGCGACGGCGGCAGCGATCATGCTGACGAACGGCGTCGGCGTCGCCGCGACGATGTCGCCCGCCCACGCGTGGGCGGCGTTGCACGGCATGACGAGCACCTCGGCCCCGGCGGCGGTCAGCACCTGTGCGGTGCGGATCAGGCTCGGGGCGGGCGACGGGCCGTCGGCCGCCATCGCCGCGTTGCGGTCGGCGCGGCGCGGGTTGTTGTCGGTGATCACGTGGAGGTGGTCGGCGTCGCTCGTCGCCGGGGTTGCGGCATGGAGCTTGACGAGAAAATCGAGCGTCGCCGCCGGCCCCATCCCGCCGATCACGCCGACGATCTTCATGGCCGGGCCAGCACGTCGCGGTAGGCGTAGAGCCCCGGCGATCCGCCGGAATGGACGAAGACGACGCGCCTGCCGGGCGCGAAAACGCCCTCGCGAACGAGGTCGAGCAGCCCCGCCATCGCCTTGCCGGTATAGACCGGATCGAGCAGCACACCTTCGGTCGCCGCGAGCAGCCGGACGGCGGCGACCATCGCGTCGGTCGGCAGCGAATAGCCGGGGCCGACCCAGCGATCGAGGCACCTCACCGCGCTGCGCGGTACGTCGGGGACGCCGAGGAATGCCGCCGTCGCGCTCGCCAGCGCGTGGACGTTGCCCTCCTGCTCGGCCTGGGGTCGGCGGACGTTGATCCCGGTGACCGGCAGGTCGGCGTTGGCCGCAGTCAGCCCGACAAGCAGCCCGGCGTGGGTCCCGGCGCTGCCGCTGGCGACGACGAGATGGTCGAACGCGACGCCAAGGTCGAAGCTCTGCGCCAGCAGCTCGTCGGCGCAGGCGACATAGCCCAGCGCGCCGCGTGGGTTCGAGCCGCCGCCGGGAATAGCGTAGCCGATCCGCCCGGCGGCGGCGAGGTCGGCCAGTTCGGCGACCATCGCATGGTTCAGGTCGCTGCCGCCGGGCATGACGGCGATCTTCTCGACCCCCATCAGGTCGAACAGCAGGTTGTTGCCGCTCGCGTCGGCGCGGTAGCTGCCGGGCACCCGCTCCTCGATGATCAACCGGCACTTCAGTCCCTCGCGGGCGGCGGCGGCGAGCGTCAGGCGGCAGTGGTTCGACTGCGGCGCGCCGACGGTGACGAGTGTGTCGGCCCCCTTGGCAAGCGCGTCGGCGACGAGAAACTCGAGCTTGCGCGTCTTGTTGCCGCCGCCGGCGAGGCCGAGGAGGTCGTCGCGCTTGACCCACAGTTCGACACCGCCGCCGAGGTGCGCGGTCAACCGCGGCAACGGCTCGAGCGGCGTCGGGCCGGCGGTGTAACGGCGGCGGGGAAAACGGGCGAGGGTCATCGCCGCACCGCTACGGCCGATCGCCACGCGCGTCATCCCCAAAACGCGTGTTCACCGCGGAGTCATTTCGTCTGCGCTAGGTTGTCGCCACAGAGGAGACGAAGATGGTCAAGGCAGCCATGATCGGGCTGGCGCTCGTCGCGGGGGCGGCAACGCTCGGCGGTTGCGCAGGCGACTATTACGGCGGTGGAGTCGCCACCGGCTATTACGACGGCCCGGTCGGCTATGGTTACGACTATTACGGTGGTCTCGGCTATCCGGGCTACGGCTATTTCAACGGCTACTATTACCCCGGCTACGGCACCTACGTGTTCGACCGCGGCGGCCATCGCCGCGCTTGGAACGATGCCGAGCGCGAGCACTGGGCGTATCGCGGCACCGGCTGGCGCGGCAACCACCTCTACGGCGACCGCGGCTTCGAGGCGCGCCGCGACCGCGCCTATATGACCGACCGGCAGACGTCGTTCCGCAACTACCGGTCGGGGTTTGACGGGCCGCGCGGCGGCGGGGGGCAGCGTGCCGGCGGGCAGCGCCCCAGCGGCGGCGGCCACCGCCGGCCGTAAAAGGCTTGGCGGCCGCACGGCTCGGGGGTAGAGATCGCGATATGATCCGCGCCGCACTTCTCGCCTTCGTTCCGTCGGCCGTGTTGGCCCAGGCGGCCGCGCCGGCGGCTCCGGCCGCGCCGGCGCCGCCCGTCGAGGCGGTGACGCTGCCTGCGCCGGTCGAGCACCGCCTGACGCCCGACGAGATCGCGGCGGCGCAGGCCGACGGAGCCGAGCGCAATCGCGCCGCCGATCTGCTTGCCGCAACCCAAGGCGATGCCGCGCTGGCACTACCCGGCGAGAAGCGAAAGCCGCAGATCCACGGCGAGGCGGGGGTCGCCTTAGGCTCGAACGGCTACCGCGACGTGTTCGCGAGCGAGACGACGACGCTCGCCGACGGCACGACGGTCAGCGTCGCAGGCGACTACAGCCAGTATAATTCGCCGTTCCGGACGCGACGACCGAACTGATAACTCGCGTTCCCTCCCCTTCAGGGGAGGGTGGGGTTCGCTGGCCCCCAGCGCCGCCGCCCTCTACATAGGCCCATGGTCAAGCAGCACCTCTACCTCGTCGACGGCTCGGGCTTCATCTTCCGCGCCTATCACCGCCTACCGCCGCTCAACGACCCGTCGGGAGTCATGGTCAACGCGGTCTACGGCGTGACGACGATGCTGTGGAAGCTGATCGAGGAGCTGAACCGCGCCGAGGCTCCGACGCATCTCGCCGTCATCTTCGACGCCGGCAGTCACACGTTCAGAAACGAGATGTATGCCGGCTACAAGGCGCACCGGCCGCCGCCGCCCGAAGACCTGACGCCGCAGTTCCCGCTGATCCGCGACGCCGTCCGCGCGTTCAGCGTGCCGTGCATCGAGCAGGACGGGGTCGAGGCCGACGACATCATCGCGAGCTACGCCGAGGCGGCGGTTCGCGACGGCTTCGACGTGTCGATCGTGTCGTCGGACAAGGACCTGATGCAGCTGATCCGCCCGGGGCTCGATCTCTACGACACGATGAAGAACTGCCGGATCAACCGCGAGGACGTCGTCGAGAAGTTCGGCGTCCCGCCCGAGCAGCTCGGCGAGGTCCTCGCGCTGATGGGCGACGCGGTCGATGCGATTCCCGGCGTCCGCGGCGTCGGGCCGAAGGGCGCCGCCGAGCTGATCGTCCAGTTCGGCACGGTCGAGGCGATGCTCGCGCGCCTCGACGAAGTCAGGAAGCCCAAGCTGCGCGAGACGCTCGCCGCCTCGGCCGACATGGCGCGTCTGTCGCGCGAGCTGGTCCGGTTGAAGGATGATTTGCCGCTCGCCGTACCGCTCGCCGAGCTGACGCTGCGCGAGCCGCCGCAGGCCCCGCTCGCCGCCTTCCTTGCCAAGCACGGCTTCCGCTCGCTCCTCGCCAAGCTCGGCCGCGAGGCCGCGGCGGCGCACACCGCCGCCCCGGCCAATGACGCGCCTGCCGTGCCGTTCGACCACAAGGCATACGAGTGCGTCACCACGCTCGACCGGCTCGACTGGTGGCTCGCCGAGGCGACGCGACGCGGCGTCATCGCGGTCGATTCGGAAACGACCGACCTCGATCCGGTCAAGGCCGACCTCGTCGGGGTCAGCCTCGCGCTCGAACCCGGCCTCGCCTGCTACATCCCCGTCGCGCACAAGTCGGGCGACGGCCTCCTCGCCGAGCCGGTCGCCCAGCTCGATCCGCCGACGGTGATGGCGCGCCTCGCCCCCGTCCTCGCCGATCCGGCGGTCCTCAAGATCGGCCAGAACGTCAAGTACGACCTGATCGTCTTCCGCCGCCACGGCGCCCCGGTGATGGCCCCGTACGACGACACGATGCTGATGAGCTACGCCCTCGACGCGGGCAAGTGGAACAGCCACGGCATGGATGAGCTGAGCGTGCGCCACCTCGACCACAAGCCGATCGCGTTCAAGGA
This sequence comes from uncultured Sphingomonadaceae bacterium, assembly GCA_964246245.1. Classification (GTDB taxonomy): domain Bacteria; phylum Pseudomonadota; class Alphaproteobacteria; order Sphingomonadales; family Sphingomonadaceae; genus Polymorphobacter_B. The sequence goes on along the minus strand of CAXTQJ010000030.1, from coordinate 13,638 downwards.
CCTGACCGGCACCGCCAAGAGCCGGATCAGCTTCGACCATGTCCCCCTCGACCGCGCGACCGAATACGCCGCCGAGGACGCCGACGTGACGCTCCGCCTCCACGCCAAGTTCGCCGCTCGGCTGTGGCGCGAGCGCGCGACGACGGTCTATCGCACGGTCGACGCGCCGCTGGTGCCGGTGGTCGCAACGATGGAGCTGACCGGCATCAAGGTCGACCGTCCCGAACTCGCGCGGCTGTCGGCGGCGTACGAGGTCGAGATCGCCGCGCTGGAGACGCAGGTCCACGATCTCGCCGGCCATCCGTTCACCATCGGTAGCCCGAAGCAGCTCGGCGAGGTCCTGTTCCAGAAGCTCGGCCACGCGAGCGGCAAGAAGAGCGGCAAGACCGGCGTCCATTCGACCGATGTCACCGAGCTCGAGCGGTTGGCGGCGTCGGGCGTCGACATCGCCGCGCGCGTCCTCGACTGGCGCCAGCTGACCAAGCTCAAGAACACCTATACCGACGCCCTCCAGGCGCAGATCAACCCGGCGACGGGACGCGTCCACACCTGCTTCGGCCTCGCCACGACCTCGACCGGGCGCCTGTCGTCGACCGACCCCAACCTCCAGAACATTCCGATCCGGACCGAGCTGGGCCGGCGCATCCGTCACGCCTTCGTCGCCGAGCCGGGCCACGTCATCCTCGCGGCCGACTACAACCAGATCGAGCTGCGGCTCGTCGCGCACATCGCCGATGTTCCCGAGTTGAAGGCGGTCTATGCGGAAGGAGGCGACGTCCACAACCTGACCGCGCAGGAGGTGTTCGGCGAGGTCACCCGCGACACCCGCGCGCGCGCCAAGACGATCAACTTCTCGATCATTTACGGGATCAGCGCCTTCGGCCTCGCCCAGCGCCTCGGCATCGAGCGGAGCGAGGCGGGGCGCTACATCGACCTCTACTTCAGCCGCTTCCCCGGCATCCGCAACTACATGGCCGAAACGATCGCGACTGCGCGCGAACAGGGCTTCGTCACCACGCTGTTCGGGCGCAAGGCGAACGTGCCGATGATCTTCTCGAAGGTCGTCGGCGAGCGCCAATTCGCCGAACGCGCCGCGGTCAACGCGCGCGTCCAGGGGACAGCGGCGGACATCATCAAGCGCGCGATGACGCGGATGCCGGGAGCACTGTCGGCCGCCGGGCTGACCGGAACGCGGATGCTGCTCCAGGTCCACGACGAACTGGTGTTCGAGGTGCCAGACGGCGAAGTCGCCGCGGCGAGCGAGATCATCCGCGCGACGATGGCCGAAGCGCACCGCCCGGCGGTCGACTTGCATGTCCCGCTGGGCGTCGAGATCGGCACGGGGGCGAGCTGGGGCGACGCGCACTAGCAGACATGGACAGGTCGGCATACGCGGTACGAGATTGCTGCCCGACACGCCCGGCGTCGGGCTTCACCCTGTCTCGCTATTTCTTTCGCCCGTTCCCCGACTTCTTCCCCCCACCATCCTGCTTGTTGACCGTCGCCCATGCACGGGCTTCAGCCTCCTTTTCGGGTATGCCCTTCGCCTCGTAGCCCAGCTCGATATGCTCGGCCTTACGCTTCTGCTTGGTCGTATAGGCGTCCTTGTCACCCTGCGGCACGGCGCGCGCCTTCGTAGAAGGGGCAGCCGCTGCGCGCCGAGCGTTCCGACTGGAGCGCCTCGTAGACCGGCTTGCGCGCGCGCATGACGCCACCCAGGGGCCGGTGGGCGACGAGGCCGTGCCACGGCGAGAAGGCGAGGCCGGTGTCGATCGCGGCGACGTTGTCGAGGCTCCACGAAGGCTGCGCCGCAACGGTCAGGCGAGCGACGGTGACGAACGGGCCGACGTCCTCGGGCCACTCGACGGCGGCGTCCTCAACCGGCATCTTGTCGAGATCGCGGCACAACTGGACCTGGATCTCCCAGTCGGCCCCGGCATCCTTGAAGTGCTCGCCGACGGCGGCGCGGAGCGCGTCGTCACGCTCGCCGACGTCGACCGGAGCGTCCTTGAGCGCGGCGATCGTGCCGACCGGCAGCGCCCGGACCTTGGCGACATAATCGCCGTAGCGAAGGGGAACCTGGGTGAAGTAGGTTTCACCGAGCGGGTTCGACGCGCGGTGGCCACCGAGCGCGATCAGCTTGCCCGACTTGCCGCCAACCGCCTCGAGCGCGCCCTCGACCCCGCGCAGCACCGTCGAGAAAGCGACCTTGAGCCCCTCGACCTTGTCGGTCGACGCGACGAGCGGCTTGAGGCTGCCGAGGAAGGCCTTGGGGTCGGGGGCAAGAAACGCGGGCGCATCGACCATCAGGAAGTCCTGCGTCGCGTCGCCGGCGCTGCCCGACAGCTGGGCACCGGGCACGTCGAACACCTTGAGCGCAAGCCCACGCGGGGTCGACACGCTGTCGGGCAGCATATCGCCCGGCGAGGTCGAGAGGCGCAACGCGACCTTGTACGTCGCCGGCATCGCGAACAACCCCTGCGCCAGTTCGGGGGGCAGGCCACCGAGAACGGTCAGCTCGCCATCGAGCAGGGCGTGGCTTTTGGCGTGGACCGAGCGGATCGCGTGACCCTCGTCCTTGAACGTCGTCGCCGAAATCGTCTTGGCCGCCTCGATCAGCCCGTCGATCGTCTCCGCCTCATCGTCGGCAATCTCCTCGACGGCGTCGGTGTAGCGGATGGCGGTCATGATCTTCTCCCTCGCCGGTGAACCGCCGGCAGTGGGCACGGTTCCGCGTTCGCGCTACACGCCCGTCGATGACGCCGACGACCCTGACCATCGCCGGCGGCGACATGGCGATCCTCGCCAGCCGCGTCGCCCGACCGCAGGCACCGCTGATCCACTTCGCCCATGCCACCGGGATGTGCGCCGGGCTCTATCGGCCACTGCTCGACCGGCTGAGCGGCGAGGTCGACGTCGTCGCCAGCGATGCGCGCGGGCACGGCGCGACGACGCTTGCCGCCGACCCGGCCACGTTGCGCGACTGGTCGGTCTACGCCGACGACCTCGCTGCACTGCTCGGTCGCCTGCCGCCGCCGCCGCACCTGATCCTCGCCGGCCATTCGATGGGCGCGGCGATAAGCATGATGCTCGCGGCGCGGCTCGGGACGCGGGTCGCGGCGGTGGTGCTGATCGAGCCGGCGTTCATCCCGTTCGCCGCCGCCGCGGCGTGGCAGCCCGGCCTGCTGGCCCTTCCAATCGCGGCGCAGGCGGCGAAGCGGCGCGCGGTGTGGCCGTCGCGCGCCGCGATGCGCGACGGCTATCGCGGCCGCGGCGTCTTCGCGACGTGGGCCGACGCGGACCTCGACGCCTATTTGACCTGCGGCGTCCGCGATCGCACCGACGGGCAAGTCGAGCTCGCCTGCGCACCGGCGTGGGAGGCTGCGACCTTCGCTGCGGTCGGCAACGACATGGCGGCGCTGCTCACCGCATGGACCGGCCCGCTGACGCTGCTCCACGGCACCGAGCGGAGCACGGTCATGCCCGCCGACGCGGCGACAATCGCGGCCCGGCCCGACACCATCGGCCGCCGCTTCGACGGAGCCGACCACTTCCTGCCGCTCACCGAAGTCGACGAGGTGGCTGCGGCGATCCTCGCCCGCGCGCTACCGGAACGGGGCGCGTGAGCGATCGTTGCCCGGATATGCCGCCCGAAGGAACCGCCATGCGCCGTCTCGCTCCGCTGCTCGCCGTGCTGCTCGGGCCGTTGGCATCGTGCGGTGAGCAGGCGAAACTGCCGTCGTCGGCCGGGTTCGGGTCGGATCCGACACTCCCCGCGCCGAACAAGTCGCTGCTGCCGACGATGCACATCGCGCCGGCGCGCGGCTGGGCCCTGGGCGCGAAGCCGATCCCGGCACCTGGGCTGCAGGTCGCGGCTTTCGCCGCCGGGCTCGACCATCCGCGCTGGCTCTACGTCCTGCCCAACGGCGACGTCCTCGTCGCCGAGACCAACGCCCCGCCGAAGCCCGACGACGCCAAGGGCGTCCGCGGTTTCGTCCAAGGCCAGATCATGGGCCGCGCCGGCGCGACGGTGCCGAGCGCCAACCGCATCGCCCTGCTCCGCGATACCCACGGGACCGGGGTTGCCGACGTCAAGACAGTGTTCCTGAAGGGTCTCAACTCGCCGTTCGGCATGGCGCTGGTCGGAAACGAACTCTATGTCGCCGACACCGACGCGGTATTGAAGTTCGCCTATACCCCAGGCGCGACCGCGATCACGACGCCGGGGATCAAGGTCACCGACCTGCCGGCGGGCACGATCAACCACCACTGGACCAAGAACATCATCGCCACTCCCGACGGGTCGACGCTCTACGCGACGACGGGATCGAACTCGAACGTCGGCGAGAACGGCCTCGCTGCCGAGGCGGGGCGCGCCGGCATCTGGAAGATCGACCTCGAGAGCGGCACCAAGACGGTCTTCGCCAGCGGCATCCGCAACCCCAACGGCATGGGCTTCGAGCCGGTCAGCGGCAAGCTGTGGACAAGCGTCAACGAGCGCGACGAGATCGGCTCCGACCTCGTCCCCGATTACATGACGAGCGTGACCGAGGGCGGCTTCTACGGCTGGCCGTTCAGTTATTATGGCCAGCACGTCGACACTCGCGTCAAGGAGCAGCGTCCCGACCTCGTCGCAAGAGCGCTCAAGCCCGACTATGCGCTGGGCAGCCACACCGCTTCGCTCGGCTTGACGTTCGCCGCCGGCGACACCGCGCTCCCGCCCGCCTATGCCCAGGGGGCGTTCGTCGGCCAGCACGGGTCGTGGAACCGCAAGCCGTTCAGCGGCTACAAGGTGATCTTCGTACCGTTTGCCGGCGGCAAGCCGGCGGGACCGCCGGTCGACGTCCTGACCGGTTTCCTCACGCCCGGCGGCGACGCGCAGGGCCGCCCGGTCGGGGTGACCATCGACAAGGCCGGCGGGCTGCTGGTGGCCGACGACGTCGGCAACACGGTGTGGCGGGTAACGGGCGCGACGCGGACGGCGGGTCGTTAGGCAAGATCCGCCTCTCCCGTTCAGGGGAGGAAAAGGATCACGGCCGGTAGTCGCGCTCGACATGCCCCGCGAGCGCGGCGTCGTCGAACCACACCGGCTTCCACTTCTCGGCGGCGAACAGCGCGGTCTGGTCACTGTAGTGGCGCGACCCCGGCCGCTCGATCGCTGCGCCGAACGGCTGGATCGACTGCGACCGGACCGTCCCGCCCGGTCCCCATTCGACGAGCATGACGAAGCTGTCGCCGTCGTAGCCGACACGCTTGCCGGTGCCATCGTCGGCGTGGGTGTAGATCGCGCGGAGCGCGTCGGGACCCCCGGTCACCGGCACGTCGGCGGTGCCGCGGACGATCCGCTGGATGTCGGTCAGCGGCGGATCGAGGCGGTGGGCGTGGGCCATCAGCCACGCGACACTGTCCCTGAGCTTGGTCGCCGCGTCCGGCAGCGCGTCGCCGCGATACCCTTGCCCCGACGACGCCGACAGGACGACCATCGCCACTGCGTCGGCGCGGCTGACCCCGTCGAGCTTCCAGTCCCACGTGCGCAGCAGGGCCTGCGCCGCCGCGACATCCCGGTCGCCCTTCGACTCGACGGCCAGGACGCGCGCGAGCCACACGCCCGCCCAGCCGTCGTGCGAATAGCTCTTGTCGAACTTGATCGCGAGGAGATCATCGCGGCCGATCTTCGCCGATCCCAACGCGGCGAAGCGGTCGCGGAAGCGCAAGCTCCGGTTGGTCATGTATGTCTCGATGCCGAGCAGCGGCGAGAAGGCGCTCGGGTCGAGGTTGTCGCCGGCCGCGGTCGCGACGAACGGGGTGTTGTTGCTGTTGGCCAGCCACCCGCTCGGCGGATCGACGTAGGTCGGGTCGGCGCTCGCCGGCTCGTACGTCGTCCATACGTCGCGGCTGGTGTCGCCGGGGAGGACGCCGCGCCAGTCGAAGCCGGCGACGCGGTGGGGAAAGCGTTCGTTGTAGATATAGGCGATGTGCCCGGCGGCATCGGCGTAGACGAAGTTGGTCGCCGGCACCGCGTGCATCGCCATGACCCGCCGCCACTCGGCGAGGTCGCGCGCGCGGTCGAGGCGGTAGTATTGCTCGACCTGGCGGACGTCGCCGAACCCGGCGTACCGGACGGCGAACGCCCCGAGCTTGTTGGTCACGACCGGCCCCTGCCGCGACCGCGCGATCATCTTCGGGATCGGCAGGACGAACGGTCCGACGCGGACGTGGAGCCAGACGCGGTGCGTCTCGAGCGGTAGCCACTGCCCGTCGTAGCGGTAATGCGTCCCGTCGCCGTCGAGCACCAGCTGGTACGTATCGATCAGGTCGCCGCGATTGACCGTGTTGGTCCACCCGAGCGTGTCGTTGTGGCCGAGGAGGCCGAACGGCGCGCCGGGGAAAGTCGCGCCGGCGAAGTGCCAGCCGGCGGCGGAGCGGAGCACGATCTCGTACCACGCGACGCCGCCGGTCCACGGCTGGTGCGAGTTCGAAATCAGCCGGGTGACGCCGTCGGACGACCGCCGGCCGGCGACGGCGAAGGCGTTGGACCCGCGCTCGCTCGCCGGCGATCCGTCGCGCGGCGGCAGCGTGTCGTCGGCCAACGCCCCGAGCGTCCGGTCGAGGCCGAAGAAGAAAGGCGAGCGCAGCGCGAAGCCGGCGACGATGTCACGTCCGGTCGCCGGGAACAGCCGGTGGAGGCGGACCTCGCCCGGGTGCGTCGCGGCGTAGCGGTTGAGCCCGGCGGCATAGGCCTCGACCACCGCGCGCGTCGCCGGCGACAGCGTCGCGTAACCGCGGCGTGCCTGCCCCTCGGCGTCGATCAGCTTGCCGACGAAGTCGATCTTCGCGCCGTCGGCTCCGGTCAGCGCCGCCGAGCGGCCACGGATCGCGGCGAGCAGCTCCTCGATCGTGTGGAAGTCGTCCTCGCTCTCGGCATAGGCGAGGCCGTAGGCGACGTCGGCGTCGGTCGCGCCGTCGATATGGGGCACGCCGAAGGTGTCGCGGCGGATGCGCGCGTCGTGGGCGACGGCCGGGTCGGGGTCGGGCGCGGTCGCGGCGAGCGGCTCCCAGACGGCGAGGCCGACGAGGATCAGGACGATGACGGCGGCGAGCGCGAAAAGCGGTCTCCGCCAGCGCCTCACCGGCCCGGACCGGCCGCCGGCAGCAGCGGCGCGTCGAGGTCGAGCCGCGCCACCGGGATGATCTCGACCTTCGCGCCCGCGGGGAACGGCGGAAAGGCCTTGGCGTCGCCGACGACGATCGTGCTCGCCCGCGCCGGATCGAACACCTTCGCCGCCGCCGATACCGCTTGCGGGGTAACCGCCTCGACCTTGGCCGAATAGGCGGCGAGCTCGGTCAGCGGGATGCCGTCGACAGCGAGCCCGGCAAGGCGGCCGGCGAGCCCGGCGACGGTCTCGACCGACCGGCCGAAGCCGCCGGTCAGGACTGCCTTCTGGATCGCCAGTTCCTGGCCGGCGACGGGGA
>CAXTQJ010000030.1:5704-6155 GCA_964246245.1 uncultured Sphingomonadaceae bacterium | reverse complement strand
GATGGTCGCCAGCCGCCGGAGCTCGGCGTCGATCAGCCCGGCGACCAAGAACGCCAGCGCCCCCGAGGTCGCCGTCGCGGCAGTCAGCGACCCGACGCCGAGCCGCGCGTCGAGCCCCGAGTTCGCGCCGTAGGCGAGGCCGCGCTTGACCCGGATCTCTGCATTCAGCCGCGAGCTGAAACCGCCGCCGAGCGCGGCATTGGCGACGAGCGCGGGATAATAGTCGGGGTCGGCGCGGGCGAGCCCGGGGCGGGCGACGATGACCGACGCCTGCGCCGCGTTCGGCAGGTCGACGACGATCGTCCGCGGCGCGGGATAGGTTGCCGCCGGCGGGGTCGGTCGCGCCGGCGGGGCCGGAACCGTGCCGTCGGGGCGGGCCACGATCGTCGGCGGCTGCCGCCAGTCGCCGAACGCTGCCGTGGCGAGCGCAACGGCTTGGTCGAGGTCGATG
>CAXTQJ010000030.1:4959-5487 GCA_964246245.1 uncultured Sphingomonadaceae bacterium | reverse complement strand
TCCCGACGCGACGTGGCCGTAGGGGCTTGCGCCGAACACCGCCTTGGTCGCGGTCATCCGGGCGATCGCCTTGGGGTCGCTCAGCGCGACGGTGGCGTCGTCGATCGCCTGCGTCCGCGCGCGCTCGATCTCGTCCGGCGCGAACTTCGGATGGCGCGCGACGTCGGCGAATACCGCCATCGCCGGCGCGATGCGGTCGGTCTTGACGGTGACGCTGAGCGTCGTCCCGTCCCAACCGGCGCCCGCGCCGATGCTCCCGCCGAGCGCCTCGACCTCGTGGGCGATCTGCGTCGCCGAGCGGGTCGGGGTGCCCTTGGTGAGGAGGGTCGCCATCAGCTCGGCGGTGCCGGCGCGACCGGCGGGGTCGCCGGTCGCCCCGCCCGGCGTGACGAGGACGGCGGCGATCAGCGGCACGTCGCGGCGGGTGGCGACGGCGACGCGGAGGCCATTGGCCAGTCGCGCTTCGCGGACGACGGGGACCGGCACGGGAACCGGCGGTCCCGGCGGCGGCGGCGCGATCCGCGTCGC
>CAXTQJ010000030.1:0-4949 GCA_964246245.1 uncultured Sphingomonadaceae bacterium | reverse complement strand
CCCCGTCGTCCGCGAAGCGCGACTGGCCAATGGCCTCCGCGTCGCCGGCGTCGCGGCGACGACGACCGGCACGTCGGCGGGGACCGCGAGCGGTGCGACCGCGACCGTTGGCGCGACCTTGATGCCGGGATCGGCCGGAGCGGCGGCGGTCGCGGGCAGGTAGCGGATCGTCGCGCTGCCGTCGTCGCGCAGGTACTGCCGGGCGACACGCTGGACGTCGGCCGGGGTGACGGCGGCGAGCGCGGCGATGTCGCGGTCGGCGGCGGCGGCGTCGCCCTCGACGATGACCGCCTCGGCGATCATCGAGGCGCGGCCGAGCGGGGTCTCGCGTCCCTTGATCGCGGCCGTCAGCAGCTGGTTCTTGGCGATGTCGAGTTCGGCCGCGCCGACCGGGGTGTCGCGCAGCCGGGCGACCTCGCGGCGGAGCGCCGCTTCGCCGTCGGCGACGCTCTTGCCCCCGGCCATGATCGCGTAGACGGTCAGCAGTCCGGTGTCGTGGTGATCGGCGAGGCGGCTGTCGGCGGTCGTCGCCAGCTGGTCGCGGTAGACGAGCGTCTCGTACAGCCGCGACGATTCCCCCGCCGACAGGACGGCGTCGAGGACCGACAGCGGCGCGTCGTCGGGCGACTTGGCCGACGGAACCAGCCAGCTGATCGCGACCGCCGGCAGCGGCGTGTTGGCGGCGTGGACGGTGACGCTGGTCGGATGCGTTCGCGGCGGCTCGACCGCGGTGACGCGCGGGATCGGCCGTGCGGGCGTCGTGAGCGGGCCGAAATACCGGTCGACCCAGCGGTCGAGCTGGGCGGGATCGAAGTTGCCGGCGACGATCAGCACGGCGTTGTCGGGACGATAATAGGTCGCGTGGAAGGCGCGGATGTCGTCGAGTGTTGCCGCATCGAGGTCGGCCAAGCTGCCGATCGGCGACCGGGCGTAGGGATGGACGGTATAGCCGACGGCGGGCAGGTAGACCTGGAACAGCTTGCCGTACGGCCGCGCCTCGCCCTGGCGGAGTTCCTCCTCGACGACGTGGCGCTCGCTGGCGAAGACCGGCGCGTCGACGACGAGCGACCCCATCCGCTCGGCTTCGGCGAACAGCAGCCGCTCGAGGTGGTTGGCGGGGACGACCTCGTGGTATTCGGTGTAGTCGTCGCGGGTCGACGCGTTGTTGTCGCCGCCGACGTCCTCGGTCAGCCGGTCGAAGCTCTCGGCGACGAGATTGCGCGTCGCCTTGAACATCAGGTGTTCGAACATGTGGGCGAAGCCGCCGCGCCCGGCGGGGTCGTTTTTGCCGCCGACGTCGTACGCGACCTGAATCGCGACGTTGGCGGTCGAGCGGTCGGGCAGGGCGAAGACGCGCAGGCCGTTGGCCAAGGTGCGCTCGGTGTAGACGAGCGGCTTGACGGGTGCGGTGGACGCGGCCGCAAGGACCGTATTGCCAAGGACCATATTGCCGAGACAGGTGGCGGCGATGAAGACGAGGGCTGCGCGACGCATCGTGATCCTGACAGGAACGGACGGAGCGGCCCTAATGCCACAAACCGTCATCCCCGCGAAAGCGGAGACCCATCTCCCGAGCTTGAGGAGATCGATCCCCGCCCCTTGCGGGGCCGAAACATCGGAGACTGATCGGGATCAATACGGATCGTAGACGCGACTATTGTTCTCGTAGTGATACCGCCGGTTGTCGCCCTCGTAGTAATAACGGCGGCCGTCGCGGTCCTCGTAGCGGTTGTGGTCGTCGGCGACGACGCCGCCCACCGCACCCGCCGCCGCGCCGCTCGCCGCGCCGCGCAGCGGGTTGCCCGCGCTCGCGCCGCTCGCCGCGCCGCCCGCCCCCCCGCTCCGCGCCCCCTTCCCCGCGCCGCTGACGTGCTGGTTGCCGTATTCGTCGCGGGTGCAGGCGGTGGTGCCGAGCGCCGCGGCGACGGCGAGGACGATGGGCAGACGGGTCATCGACAGAACTCCAGAGGTCGTTGCGGTGGTATAACCACCGGGGTCGGGAGGCGTTCCGCACTTCTCCGCGCCGGAGGATCGCGCCAGCCGGCGCAATGCGCTAATCGTCGCCGATGCTCGGCTTCTTCTCGCCCCGCCAGTTCGACCACGTCCCGGCGCGCGAGCTCCACAACGGCGGCTGGACCGATCACGCCGAGACCCCGGCGCGGGCCGGGTCGATCGTCGCCGCCCTGCCGCCGCTGCGCCCGGCGGTCGACCACGGACGCGCACCGCTGCTCGCCGTCCACACCGCCGAGTACCTCGATTTTCTCGCCGACGCCCACGGCCTGTGGCGCGCGGCGGGGCGCGAGGGCGACGCCATCCCCTATGTCTGGCCGGTGGTCGCGCGGCGGCCACTCTACCTCGCGCGGATCGACGCGCTGCTCGGCCGCTTCAGCTTCGACGCGGCGACCCCGATCGCGGCGGGGACATGGGACGCGGCCTATTGGGGCGCACAGACGGCGCTGAGCGCGCTCGACGCCGTCGTCGCCGGCGAGCCGGCCGCGTTCGCGCTGTGTCGGCCGCCGGGCCACCATGCCGGGGCCGATTACTTCGGCGGCTATTGCTACCTCAACAACGCCGCGATCGCGGCGCGAGCGGCGCAGGCCGCCGACCGGGGGCGGGTCGCGATCCTCGACGTCGACTATCACCACGGCAACGGCACGCAGGACATGTTCTGGGGCGATGCGAATGTCTTCTACGCCTCGCTCCACGCCGATCCGGCGACCGACTACCCGTTCTTCTGGGGCCATGCCGACGAGACCGGCGGCGGCGCGGGGGCGGGGGCGACGCTCAACCTGCCGCTGCCGCAGAGCACGGGTATCGCCCCCTACCTCGCCGCGCTCGACACCGCGCTGGCGGCACTGCGGCGCTTCGCACCCGACCTGCTCGTCGTGTCGTTCGGCGCCGACACCTTCGCCGGCGATCCGATCTCGGGCTTCGCGCTGGCGACCGGCGATTTTCCGGCGGTGGCGGCGCGCGTCGCGGCGTGCGGCTGGCCGACGGTAATCGTGATGGAGGGCGGCTACGCGAGCGACGCGCTCGGCGGCAACGTCGCGGCGTTCCTCGGCGGGTTCGGAGTGTAGGCGGCGTCGGCTCCCGCCGCGCGGTAGCGGTCGCGTAGGGCGTCGAGCGGGACCATGCCGTCCTCGACGTGCCAGAAGGTCCAGCCGTTGCAGCTCGGCGCATCCTGCGCCGCCGCGCCGCACTGGTGGATCGACCCCGCCGTCGCCCCCATCTCGACGCTGCCGTCGGGCCTGACCCGCGCGCGGTGGCGGCGGCGGGCATCGGTCAGCATCGCGCCGGGGCGGATCAGCCCGGTCTCGACCAGCGCGCCGAAGGCGACCCGCGGCATCGCGCGCTTCGATTCGGTCACCGCCATGTCGCCCCCCGACAGCGGCAGCAGCCCCGCGATGCGCGCCTGCGCGACGGCGACATAGTCGGGCTCGCGCTCGATCCCGAGCCAGCGCCGGCCGAGCAGCTTCGCCACCGCGCCCGTCGTTCCCGTGCCGAAGAACGGGTCGAGGACGATGTCGCCGGGTTCGGTGCAGGCGAGGAGGACGCGGTACAGCAGCGCCTCGGGCTTCTGCGTCGGGTGCGCCTTGACCCCGCCGACCTTGATCCGCTCGGTGCCCGTACAGATCGGGAGCCACCAGTCGGAGCGCATCTGCAGCTCCTCGTTGAGCGCCTTCATCGCCTGATAGTTGAACTTGTACCGCGCGCTGTCGGTCTTGGCGCACCAGATCAGCGTCTCGTGGGCGTTGGTGAAGCGCGTGCCCTTGAAGTTCGGCATCGGGTTGGCCTTGCGCCAGACGATGTCGTTCAGCACCCAGAAGCCGGCGTCCTGAAGCGCGACGCCGACGCGGAAGATGTTGTGATAGCTGCCGATCGTCCAGATCGAGCCGTCGTCCTTGAGCACCCGCCGCGCCGCCGCAAGCCACGCCCGCGTAAAGGCGTCGTAGGCGGCGAAGCTGTCGAACTGGTCCCACGCCTGCGTCACCGCGTCGACCGCGCCGCCCTCGGGGCGGTGGAGCGCGTTCGCCAGCTGGAGATTGTACGGCGGATCGGCGAAGATCAGGTCGACCGAGCGCTCGGGCAGGTCGGCCATCGCCGCGATGCAGTCGCCGGTGATGATGCGGTCGAGTTCCACGTGTCCGCCCCGTTTGCCCGGGGAGCGGTGTGAGTCCTCGACACTAAGTCGTCAAGCGGTCGGCGATTCCAACGGGTTGCCGCGATGTTCTCGCGTGCGGCGTGAAACGCTAGCGGTGGAGTCCGGCCCTGTGGATAACCACCAAAGCTGGCGTGTTGCCGAAAAGACTCATGCGGCGAACGATTGCAGCGCGGCGGCGACGGGGGCGAAGCCGCGACGGTGGTGAACGGTCGCACCGTACCGCGCGAGCCCGGCGAAATGCTCGCGCGTCGAATAGCCCATGTTGGTCGCCCAGCCGTAGCCGGAATGGCGGGGGGCAAGGTCGAGCATGATCCGGTCGCGCGTCACCTTGGCGACGATCGACGCCGCCGCGATCGACAGGCACAGCGCGTCGCCGCCGACGACCGTCTCGGTCGAATGGCTCCAGCGCGGCTTCCGGTTGCCGTCGACGAGGACGTGGCCGGGCCCGCGCGGCAGCGCGGCGACGGCGCGGTCCATCGCCAGCATCGTCGCCCAGTGGATGTTGAGCGTCTCGATCTCCTCGACGCTGGCCAAGCCGACGCCGATCTCGGCACAGTCGCGCAGCATCGCCAGCAGCGCCTCGCGCCGTTCGCGGGTCAGGACCTTCGAATCGTTGAGCCCGTCGGGGTAGCAGTCGGGGTCGAGCACCACCGCCGCGGCGACCACCGGCCCGGCGAGCGGCCCCCGCCCGGCCTCGTCGACCCCGGCGACGATCCCGCCGCGTGTCCGCTCGCGGGTGAGGCAGGGGGTGGGGAGAGGCATGGCGCGAGTCTAGCGGGGCCGCGAG
>CAXTQJ010000029.1:7641-18315 GCA_964246245.1 uncultured Sphingomonadaceae bacterium | reverse complement strand
GCCAACCCCCCCGGGCCGCCCCCCCGCCGCGCCGGCGGCGACGGCGCAATGCCGCGATCCGGCCGCCGCCGGCGGCGGCCCTTCGATCGGACGGCGGGCGAGACTCGGCCACGATCCCCCGCCACCGGCACACGCCGTAGCAGCGACGAACAGGGCGAGCGGCAAGCGGCGCATGGCCTCGCCGTACGCCGCGCAACGACCCCCGGCAAGCAATCGCCGCCGGCTTGCATCGCACGCCCACCCCCCGTAAAGGCTGCTGAATGCGCCCGTAGCTCAGCTGGATAGAGCATCAGACTACGAATCTGAGGGTCGGACGTTCGAATCGTTCCGGGCGCACCATTTTCCCGTTAAATTAGAAAAGTTTAGCCGTCTTCGGCGAGGCGACCCCGGACTAAAATTTGTTTTAGTCCGGGTTTTAGTCCGGGGAATTTTTTTGGCGCTATGCTTGTGCCGCTATCGGACAGCCCGCGAAGGTTCGCGCGTGGCGCTCGTCGACTCTGGAACTACGGCGATTCCGCTGGACCGCTTCACGTCAGCGACGACCCCATAATCCGCCACTCAGCGGCCTTGCCTTGCCTCCCCCTTTCGGTCGTTCGTTCAGGCTGCATCAGACGGGTGTATGGCGGCTAGCTGGACAGCAATCCGCGGTCCTATAAAGTAGAACATGCGATGACCGGCTTCTGGTACCCTTATTCAGACTTCGACGAAGCCCGACGTCGACTAACCGCGTTTGCCGACGCGACGGTCGGTTTGGCCTGTGGCGTAAGTTTTTCAGACGGCCGCAGCATCGGAGTAATACGCCAGCCGGCACCGGGAAGCGAGTGGTTGTGGCTCAACGTGCTGGCCCAACACGTCGCTGCACCGCCGCCGCCTCCGCCTCCCGCAAGCGGCCGATGGGGCCGGCTCAAGGCGGCCTTCTGGCATGCCATGGAGATCAGTGGCGAAGCACAGATACAGCAGGCGCAGGCGAACCTCGCCATGGGACAAGCGATCGATGGTGCAATCGAGCAGCACATCTGGCTGCCGGTTCATCAGTTCCTGATCCGGCATAAGGTACTGGCCGATGGCATTGGAGTGGCGCTCGACATCGTTGGCGTGGTCGCGGGTGCCGTCTTCGTCGTCGCGGCGCTTCCCGAGCTCGCCGGCGGTGCCGTGGTTATCGGCACCTTAGGTCTGATCACCGGTGGCGCCGCGTTCACGGGATCGCTGGTTCTCGCCGGCATCGATGGGGCGGTGTTCGGCTTCGAAGTCTCGGGGAACGAGGCGCGAGCCGAGCACATCGAGAACAGCTCGACTGTCCAGTGGCTGCGCATTGGGGCGACGGTAATGCTGCTGCCGGATATCGCCATCGGCGGTGCGCGCGCGCTGACCGAGGTCGGCAAGCTCGGCAACGAAGCGCGTGAGGCGACCGCCGCCTCGAGCGAGGCAGCGCGCAATGCCGAGGCAGCGCGAGCGCGTGCTGCCAAGATCAGAAACCCAGAACGACACCCGGAACCGGTTCAGCGTAGGACGCGCAAGGTGGCGGCGTTTGAACGTGCTGTAGAAGTGCGCGCACGAGCCGCCGCGGAAGCCCATGCGCGCATCCGACTAACGGTGGCGAAGGACCTTGCCGTCGTTCCGGGCGCGAGCCTCGGTAGCACCGGTTTGCTGATGGGCGCGCCACCATCGTCGATCCTCTCGCCCGAACGACGCGAGCGCGACGAGCAATATCGGCGATCTCTCGCGCCTGAGGGAGGTATGCCCAAGGATGTGCGGCTGGAGATGCGGGTAAGCGGTCACAGCCAAATCGCGCCCGAATGACGGAAAGAGTCTCTACCATTCCCAAGCGAGGGCGGCGGCAGCGTCCACCCGGGTTTGCTCCTCGGGGTACGTCGCTCGGCGTAGTCGGATGGCTGGGGATGACCGCAGGCATTCCGCTGGCAGTTATCCTGGTGGCTCAGCCTCTGCTGCTTGCCGGAGAAAACATACTCATAGCGATGCTACCGTGGATCGTCGGCGTCGCTTTCACACTGATGGTCACGCTCATCGCTGGATTTCGGGCACGCCGGTTCTGGACGATTTGCCTCTTCTACTACATCGGCGTTGCGCTGCTGGCGTCGTACGGCGCGGCACTGGTGTTTGCGGCAGTAGTTGCTGCGAAGCTGTTTCCACTGAAGGACAGCGGTGCTTGCCCTGTCGCCATCTGGGGCCTCATCTTTACCGTTCTGCAGTTCCCCTTTGCCTGGTGGCTGTGGGGAGCGTTGCGCCTACGCTATTGGCAGCCAGGTAGCCACCCTGATCAGTGGGAAGCGGGTGACGAGACTCCGCCAGCCTGGGCGTTGTCGCCAAATCGGGAGGAGCGAACTAAACCGCCATTGCCTAAGCGAATACCCTGACACGCAACCATCGCTTGATCACCCCATCTACGGTCATTCACCGATGCTTGATGCCTCCCCAGTACAGGCATTCATTCATGAAAGCCGGATGGTGCTATGGAGATATCCCATAGCTCGCGAACTGCGTATCGATTGTAGGAGCTAGTCTGCGCGCAGCGGCAAGATCGTCGGTGCCATCCTTGCCGCTCTTCATCTTCGCCAACGCGCGCCCATAGAGCGACGTTGGCTGGTTCGGGCGACGTGCGAGCGCCGCATCATAGTCGGTGATCGCAGCCGCGTAGTCTGTGAGGCGGAAATGAGCGAATCCGCGGCTGTCGAGATAAGCCGGCACGTTTGGCTGAAGCTTGAGCGCCGCGTCGCAATCGGCGACGGCGCTGGCAAGGTGAAGGTTCATCGTCGCCTTGGTCCAGCACAAGGTATTGAGCGTGCTAGCGTTTATTGGGGCTGACCCAGCCCTAGTTTCGATTGCTGCCAGCGCTAGTTCGCCCTTGCCCTGCCGGCGCAGCAAATCGATCCTGATCTCGAACAACTGAGGATCGTCCGGCTTGAGCCGCTCAGCGGCTGTCAACGCCGTCGTCGCGGCAGGGTAGTCGCCGGCGCGAGCCTCAAGCACGGCCCGGGTCTTGAAGACCATTTCGGGCGAAGCGCCCAGTGCCGCTGCCCGGTCGAGGTCGGCGGACCAGTGAACTCGCTCGGAGATCAACCAAATCTGGGCGCGATTGATCAGCATGTCGGCGTTAGGTCGGCGCTCGAGCACGATACCGAGATCGGCAAGCGCCCCGTCGCGATCACCAAGCTGCTTCCGGACCATGGCCCGCGTGAACCGAATCTCTTCATCGTCTGGATGGGTCGCAACCAGGGCATCGCATGCGGCCAGAGCATCGGCCTTGCGGCCGAAGCTGGCGAGCAGTCGGGCCCGGCCCATTCCCATCGTGGTGTCATCGGGAAAGTCGTGGCTGAGGTGCTCGGCCTCGGCGATCGCCTCGTCGCGACGATCAAGCTGGGCCAGCATTTCGACTACCGCACTCCGTGCCCCGCGATTTTCAGGCTGGAGGCGCGCAAGCGCGCAGGTCGTCGAGCGCGGCTTCGTGTCGACCCAGGCGGCTGCGCAGACCAGCACGACCGGCCAAGGCGAAGATGTCGTCAGGTTGAATTACCAGCGCGCTGCTGAATGCCGCTTCGGCCTGCTCGGGATGGCCCGTCTCACTTACGAAGATCGCGCGGGCATGTCACGCCGCGACCTCCTTGCCGTCTAAGGCCAATGCCCGATCGGCGGCCGCGGCAAAGCCGGCATCCTTTTTCCACGCCAAGGCGAGCGCCCGCAGAGCGTAGGCCCTCGAGCTGGCAGCATCGAGAGCGATCGCGGCGTCGGCATCATGCAACGCGGCGACATAATCGCGGTTGTCGAGCAGGACTTCACCGCGAGAGACGAGGCCGTCGGCGGTAGTCGGCGTTGTTGCCTTCAGAGCCGTCAGGTCACCGTCGGTCAGAGCATAGTTCGTCGGCGTGCCGATCGAGACGTCTCGCTCACCGAGCGTCGCTAGCGCGCTCTTCGCCGCGTCGGCCTCGGCAAACGAGATTTCGGGCCGCGTCGACCGGGTGCTGGCCACCACCGTCAGACGGTTCGCGTTGAGCTTGACACTACGCGAGAAGGTAAACGCCGCAATCGTCTGCGTCACGTCCTTGCCGTCAACGATGAAGCCGGCGCCCTTGTTCGGCAATAGGATGGTCTGTCGGTTCTCGACCCAGCTCGGGAAGTCGACCGCAAAGGGCGCATCGCGGTTCGGGCCGGGTTCGCGTGCCGTGTCGAGATGGAAGCCGACCCGACCGCCGTCGATCGCGTACCAGCGCCGGCCATTGTAGTGCGACCAGTCCATGGCCGCTGTGCCTGTCATCGTCAGCCGCAACACGCCAGTCGACGCCTCATCAATGACGTTGACATCGTTGGCGGTGACGAAGTCGTAGCGGTCGTGCCAATAGCGGCGCAGCTGCTGGCTCCGCTGATCGGGCGGCAGCTGGGCGAGTGCCAGCCGGAGCGCCAAGGCCGCGTCGCCTTCGAAACGCCGCTCGCCGACCGCCTTGGCTGGAACATCGATCCCCTTCGAGGCATCGAGGTCGAGCGTGTTTACGACCTGGGGTGCGCTCACGGGGTCGGACGTCAACGGCACCAGGTTGCTCCCAGCCGACGTCAGCGGAAGCGCCCAACGAAACTCAGGCGTATGGATTTGATCGAGCGAGCGGTCGCCGAGCCGCGTCCCGTCGAGCCAGTAGGTGCGACCGGCGATCGTCGCCATGACGAGCACATGGTCGAACGCGCCGGCCATCGGCAGCCGTTGATCGAGGCCGTCGCCGGCCGCGACGCTGACGAGGACCGGCTGCGCGGCGATGCCCAGCTCTCGCAGTAGCGCGAGAAGGACGACGGCCTTCCCCTTGCAATCGCCGAATCGTCGCGACCAGGTCAGCTCGGCCGCCGCCGGCACGTAGCCGCCGTCGTCCATGGCCAGGAGCACATAGCGGACTTCGTCCTGGACGAGCTTCAGCGCCGCCAGCGCCCGTGACCGCGGATCGGGAGAGGCAGCGGCGATGCGCGATGCCTCCCGACGAAGCGCAGCGTCGGCGGGCAAGGTCGCCGCTTTCAAATAGAGCGGAGCCATTAAGCTCGAGATATCGCGCCATGAGCCCATGTCGGCGAGCGCGACATAATTGACGGCCTGCAGGCGAAGAGGCGCCCCGCGTGGGCCTGCCTGCGGCGTGACGTTCGATGCGTCGGCGAGCAGCTCGCGGCTGGCGCCACGGCGAGCTTCGCTCGGCGCGATGACCCCAGGACCAGCAAGCCAGTGCACTGACTTGCCAACGGGCCATATCGCGCGGACGTGGAGGTGACCGATCGGCGAGCCTGCAGGCACGACGAAGGCCTGCTGCGAATGGCCGGTCAGCGCGGGATCGCGGCGGGTGCGCGTGGCGGCGATATCGACGAGGTCGCCGACGCGGACGTCCTCAGGCTGGTACGTCGCGGTAAGCTGTCCGTCGAGCGTCGCGCGCTCGAGATTGGTCTCGCGACGAACCACCGTCAGGTGCGAGCCATCGCCGAGAAGATCGATCGTCTTGCCGTCGCGGATGAGGCGGTAGCGGTGGATGACCAGGGTCTCCAGCGCGGGGTCCCACACCATCGCCAGCGCCGCAGACGCCAGGCCCTGCGACGAACCTATGCGGACAACGGTGTTGACGCAGGTCGCATCGCCGTCGTTGCTTAATCGAGTCTGTTGATCGACGACAAGCGCTACCGCGGCAACACCATCGGTCGACGGCGGTGCGGCCGGAATTGACACTGGCGTGATCCAGTCGGGCGGCGGCGCAATCCCAGGTCGATCGGCCGCATGTGCCACAGTGCACGTTGCTACCACGGCGAGAGCTATAAGAGGGCGCATGATCCGCATCGTTCGAGACGTATACTTCTCCTCCCGGCATCTCAATCGTGTGCTGATACAACCGCTACTACGCACACGACGTCGTAGCTGACTGGCACCCCAATGTCGGTCATTGCCCTTGCGTTCATGGCTTCCCGACAGCGACCCATTCGTTCAGCGGCCACATCCCGCTCTGGCGGCCGGAAGCCGCCTTTTTCGATATTATCGCGCGGGCTCGCAAGCGGACGCTGCAGCAGGCTGCCGCTAATTTGCACCGGGGCGCATGCTGGCGGATATGATCCTGCCCGGTGTTATCGCCTACCGCCGCGCGGGCGTCGCAATGGGGAGCAGCATGGATGCGATTCGCAACGATGTTCGCCACCTTCGCATCGGCGTTCGCTACCGAGTGGCGCGCGCGTTCACGGATTACGACGGCGCTCTCCATCCGGTCGGTGAGACATGGCGTTTCGGCGGAGCGGCCTTCTTGCCGTACGAGGACGGGTACACCTTCTACGTCTCGGCCGATGGGGTCAACGAGACGAGCTTCCGGATGCAAGATCGCCCTGAGACTCAGGGCGGGTTCTTCGTCGATGCGGCGGCCCATATCTCGGCAGTTCGGCCCGAGTCGCCACCATTAGCTTCAGCTACGACCGCCGGATCGGTCACCGCAGCGGCGGCGCTCGCGGCTGCCGCCGCCTCGGCCGCCCATTCAACAGGTGGCAGCGAGGCGAGAACGGTCTCTGTGTCGGCACCTGCCGGCACATTGTCTCACGCTGGCAACCGCGTAACCGCGACGACGCCTCTACCGCCGTTTCGATTTTCTTTAAGCGCTCTGCGCGAGCGGCGGAGAGTCGCGCGGGCACGATACCGAGCTGCGGCCAGGCGCCTTCGGCTGAATCCACCAATGTGGCTCATCCTTGGAAGTTTGCCGGCGGCTGCCTTCGTCATCCTCTATGGGTTTCAAGCCCACGCGCGCGGCGAGAAGATCTCGTTCGGACGTTACGGCGTCTACAATGATTACCCATGGTGGAGCGCCGTGATCTACGGCGCGGTATGGCTGGTCGCTGCCCTCGTTGGACTGATGCGGAAGCTAGTTCGAGATCGCGGCCGGCGAGCCGATGGACCGTCGTAGCCTGTTCGAAAGCTCGACACCCCAGACTTGGTCATCCAGCGGCCACGGCGCCCTTCCCAACTCCGGACACCCGTTCACTTGGATCCGCGGCCGGGCGAACGGGCCAGGCTGGCTCGCCGAAGCTGCGGTGCGGCCGGTGCCGGCAGTCAGCGTGCGGAGCGATGCGCCGGTCGACGTCTACGCTTGATGATTCTCTGTCGTCGTTCCAAGCAATCACCGCAGACAAATTGACGGCAAAAGACCCAGAACAGGAACATCACATGTTTGATAGTTGATGGGAACGGCTATGTCTGACGTCAGAACCAAATTAGGGCCTGAAGATCGTCTCATTGCCACAGGTATAGGCAGCTCGCGTCACGTCACTGGATAAAATAGCTGTCGAGGCTGCCGACAGTTTCAACCATTGTGGCGTCGAAATGCACGCCGAGGTCGATCGCGATGTAATCGTCGCCGCGACGGTAGAGTGCATGACCATCGGGCGCGATAGCGACAAACGTGGCTGCGATAGTGCGGGGTGCGAGCAGGTCGCGTCGGGGGAAACCGGTATCTGCATCGTAAATTGTCAAAGTGCCGCTGCCCCTCGCCGTAGCGCCACCACCGGTGACGCGCTCGACGATGACGACGTGTCCACCCGGCGCGAGATGAATGAACCGCTCAGTAGTCGGCGGTAGCCGTTGGAGGACCGTAAGAACATGATGCGCTGTATCGGCGACGCCGAAGCTCAGACCTTTCTGATTGGGCGCGACGAGCTGAACCAGTACGCGCGTGCCCGAACGTGCAATATTTCTGGTCACGGTCCGGCCCGCCGCGCCGCGGTAGCCTGACACGTCCAGAACGAGCGCCATTGCCGATCGGGCCGTCGTCTTGACCGACCCGTCAACAGCAAGCGTCAACTCGGGCAGATCGGCCGCATCGGCAAACGGCGGTCGTACCTCGTGCGCGTCAAGTCCGGGCACGGTGAAGCGCCACAGACCGAAGCGTTGCGGCTCACTGAAGTGATCGGGAACACGTGCATAAAAAGCGTGCTGCCGCGGTGCGTAAAGTGACCCATTGAGGAGGCAGTTATCGAACGTAGCACCGGCAACGCCGAGTGCATGCTCAATTGGCAGCTTGGCGGCGAGATCGACGCGCCGCTGCACCCTACCGTCGGCCGAATCGACGATATCGATATGTCCATCGCAGCGGACGACGTAGACGTCGCTTGCGATCGATGCTTGGCGAAGCGGTGTACCGGACAGGGGCTGGGCGAATGCCAAACAAGCTGCGACGAGGACCGTTCGGCGCATTGTCAGAAGCCGCTCTAGGCCAAGACGTCGTCGACGTAATTAGGATCGCCTCGGGCGTCGGTCGCGGCTCGCTCGGCCGCGCTGATGCGCTGCCACTCGGCCGTACCGGTGCGACCCCCCTGATTGAGGTGAACGACGAGCAGCCCGTTTTCGTCGGTCCGCAGCCGGTACTCGTGGAGGCCGCCGGCATAGCCGTTGAACCCGCAAACGGTATCGAGCTGGAGTTCGTCGGCGGTATAGTCGGGCACGCTCACCGTCACGGGCGGCACGGTCGGCGTGGGTGGAGGTGGTCGGCCCGTCCGCCCGTGCGCGGTAGGAGGCGCATGCGCGGCTGCGGCTGCCTGTCTTGCGGCGTTATACGCTGCCACTTGCGCGCGAAACTGCGCCCCGCGCCTGACGAGGTCAGGATAGCGGCGAGCATGGTCTTCCTTCGCGCGGTAGAGCGCGAGGCCGCCGGCCACGTTCGCCTTCCAGTCCCAGACCTGGTCGTCGCTGCTCGGCGGGGTGAGCTGACATAACCCGACGCCGCCGAGATTATCGGCGCTGAATAACGGGCACTCCGGCGCACGAAACTGACGTAATCCACTCTCCAGTTGCATCAGCTTCCGGAAGATTGGCGGGGCGCCCGTAGTCGCCGTCACCAAGCTCGGGATCGATGGGTTTGTCCCGACGATACTCAGGCCGTTGGATGAGCCGCGCAGCGCTCTCGATCCGACCATCGTCTCGACAGTTATGCTCAGATCACCGCCCCGCACCATGGTGAACGGTATGGTGAAGTTGGGGACCAGCGTCGTCGCCGTAATGACGGGATGCTCGGTGACCTTGCCCATCGAGTGGACACAATTCGACCGCGAGAAGCGCACCGTCACCCGCCAGCGAAACTGCATGGGGGTGCTCGACTGGCCGGCGGCGGCAGGCATGGTCGCGATTGCCGTGATTTGCGGCATCGTCGCGCTTTCGTCGATCGAGAACACTGGGCCGGGTGGGTCGAAGCGGAGGCCGATGGTCGGCACCGGAGCCGCCGCCCTAGGACCGCCGGCAGGTGGCACGGTATGTGGCGTCAGAGACATCAAGAGAGCCGATACGCATTGGCATCTAATGATCGGGCACCACGCGTAACCATCGCGAGACAGGTCTAGGCGGAGATCTTTAGAATTTGGTAAAGCCCGACGCGGAAAGACCCCAATTTCGGCCGTTCAGCGAACCCTAGGCGCTTCTCAAGATCAGCCGCTCGTTCATCGACGTCGCCAAGACCGTCGATCGCGCGGCAGCCAAGCCTCAGGATCATAGACAGTTACCTTGTGTGCGTCGTCTGCCCAACGCCACAACACCAAATTTCGGCCTCCCTGCGGTGCGGCGACGGCAAAGCTCGGCACAATGACGCCCGCAAATCCGGCGGCGATCAAAGCATCGACAGCCTGCCACGACGCCGGCGCTTCACCTCGCGCGAGCTCAAGCCGCCAGCCATCAGTTAGGTCGTCGAGACTGATACCGTGCGCTGCGCGGCCCGCGTCGCTGATTAGGTCCGCGAGGTCGTCGCAATCGACATCATACTCGCACAACGTCAGCGGCGGCAGACGACGGCCAAAGCCCTGCGAGCACTCGGCAATTGCTGTATTGAGATCCAACGCCAAGTACAGCGCCGGCACTCCTCGTCGGTTGAAACGGCCGCCCGTAAGGCGCGCTCCCTCACCCGACAGAGGGGCAAATGCCCAGCTGGGATCGTGACCCCGCCAGGCGCGCCCTATGTAGCGCACCCGTTCACGCGGCTTAGGCAAACCCGCCCAACGCAACAGCATCGAGATGGTCGCGGACCGCGCCGGCCATGCCTTCCTTGACTAGCGCTTCTGCTGTCCGCCCGCCGAATGCCGGGATCGGCTCAGAGCGATACCACGCCATGGCCTGTGCCTCGCCGCCAGCCCAGTCGCGAACCCGGCCGACGATCTCCAACATCTCAATCATACGCCGCTGGATGCGCGGCGCGGTGCGCCGATCGGCTTTGGCAACCGCAGTTGCGCCAATGCCCGCCGTCTCCGCGAGCTGCGGCCGCGACATCCGAAATAGATTTGCGGCGCGAGACACGTCGACATGACCCGCTCGGTCCATCAAGGCTGCGACCAGCCCACATTGCTCATCGCCTCGCGTCGGCGCTACCGTGGCCATGTCTGTCGTCCTGTCTTGGATCAGGACACTTATTAGGGCGCCAATCCCTCGGATTGCAAGGCCTTTCGGTCGAGATGCGCGATTCTGGACCGTACAAATCTGGCCGCTCGTTCACTCACGCGCCCTCTTAGGCAAATCCTAAGCCTATTCAGGGTAGTTTAGCACGCTCAGCTATACGTCTAGGAGAGAGGTGTGGGCCACTCTTCATTCGATCCGGCTTTTCGGGAACTTAGGCCTTGGAACGAAGGCCGCTTAATGGGTGCCAAGCGCGCCCTAAAGCCTCAGCAGGTGTGGGCGATCCGCTTCTGGCT
>CAXTQJ010000029.1:0-7631 GCA_964246245.1 uncultured Sphingomonadaceae bacterium | reverse complement strand
ATCGCGCACTGTTCGATTTGGCCATCGACAGCAAGCTGCGTGGTTGCGACGTCGTCAAGCTAAGGATCGGCGATGTCGTCGCGGGCGGGCATATCCGCGACCGAGCCATCGTGGTCCAGCAGAAGACCAAGCGGCCGGTTCAGTTCGAGATCGTCGAACCCGCCCGAAAGACGCTGCTCGCTTGGCTCGAGCGTCGCGGCGGCACGCTTAACGACTTCGTTTTCCCGAGCAGAAATAATTACATGGATCACATGAGCACCCGCCAGTACGCTCGGCTGCTACGCGAATGGGTGACCGGCATCGGCCTCCAAGCCGAGGAATACGGTACTCACTCGCTCCGCCGGACAAAAGCATCGATCATCTATAAGGCCACGGGCAACCTACGCGCCGTCCAAATCCTCCTCGGCCACGCCAAGATCGAGAGCACGGTTAGATACCTCGGTGTCGATGTGGAGGACGCGCTGGCCCTTTCGGAAAAGACAGAGATTTGACGCGTGGCGAGACCCCATTTGCGGCCATTCGGCGGTCGCTTGCCGTTCCCCAGCTTCGGACACTCATGCATCAGTGACAGGTGCTCAGCGAATAGCACCGATCCGCGTGGACCGGCCCACGTCTTGGCCCGAAGGATGATGCGCCGTTGCAGTAAAGACGGCGCGAGCGGTTCGGCCCGAACGAGCTGCGGCAGCTGTTCTGCCGGCCCAAGCCGGCGCGGCAGCCCTAGTGGGCCACCGTGCTTACCGCCGACGGAAAGCTCGCGTTGGCACCAAAGTAGCAGTCGATTGCAGCGATGCGCCCGCTCTTGATCCTAACGACCTCAACGTTGCCGAAGGTCCGCCCATTGGTTGTGTGGCCGAGGTACTGGACGAAGGCCGTATCGCCGACGATGGCCAGCCGCCCGATGTCGAAATGGTCGGTGAGGTCTTTTTGACTCTCCCAGCAGCGACTCTTGAACGCGGTTTTGCCGATATGGTCGTCGCCGTTCGGGCTGGTGAAGGTGAAGTCGTCGGCGAGGATGGCGTCGAACGGCGGCCAGTCGCGCCCCTCCCACAGCTTGTAGTAGCGCCGGACCGTCGCTTCCGTCGCGGTCGTGCCTGACGGTACCGCCGCCGCCCGGGTCAGCGCGAGCACACTGCCGCCGATAACTGCTCGTCGCGACTGGTCCATCGATGCAGTCTCCGCCAGCGTCCAGTCTCAGTCAATCGCCTGCCGGCACTGGCCGCTCCGCTTGCTCGCGGCACCCGGCTGTCCGACAGTGGCCGGCATGGAAAGGGAGGCCAGGGCAGTGCAGGGTTCGCTCGGCTGGCGCATGTGGGGGCTGGGCATAGTTGCCCTTGGCCTCGTCAGCCTCGTGCTTGGCGCCTTCGATCCCGGCCAGCCGGTTCCCGCGGACCTGCCTGGCCGGACCGGTCTGGCCTATGCGGTCGACGGGTTCCTCGTCCTCGCTGGGCTCGCCGTCCAGCGGCGACGGACGGCACTGCCGGCGACGGCGGCGCTGGCCGCCTACTACCTCTTCGTGGTCGTGCTTCTCATGTACGGCCGCATGGTCGTCCATCATCCAGCCGAGTACAGCACCTACGAGGCGGTCGCCGAACAGCTGGCGATCGCCGCTGCCGGCGTCGTGGCCTATGCCGCGACCGCCGCCATCGACCCGCCGCGCGCCGCAACGCTGATACGGATTGGACAGGTCGCGTTCGGCGTCTGCGCGGTCGTCTTCGGCGGCGCGCACTTCGTCTACGTGAACCTGACCGCGCCGCTGGTACCGACGTGGCTACCGCCGTCGCCGCTGTTCTGGGCCTACCTGACCGGCGTCGCCCACATCACCGCCGGTGCGGCGATCATTATCGGGGTCGCCGCCCACCTCGCCGCGGTCCTGCTTACCGTCATGTTCGCCGCCTTCACCCTGCTCGTCCACCTGCAACTGCTGGGTGGCACCCCGGACAAGGCCTTCTTCTGGACTGAGAATGCCCTCAACCTAGCGTTGATCGGGGCGGCATGGATCATCGCGGATTCGCTTGCTGGCCGAGCCCGGATCAGATCGAAGACCATGCGGTGAGATCGACGCAGGGTCGCGCGAGCGCGCCATCAGGCGGCGGCTCGCCGTCCTAGGCTCAATCCACTGATGTGGCTCGTTCTGGCAAGTCCGCCGGCCGGTGCCCTCGTCATCTTTGACGGGTTTATGCCCACGCGCGTGGAGAGCAAATCTCGTTCGGTCGGTACGGCGTCTACAACGACTATCCATGGTGGAGCGCCGTGATCTACGGGCGGTGTGGATCGTCGCTGCCATCGTTGAACTGGCGCGGAAGCTGAGGAAGAGTCGCGAACGCGAGTTGATGGACGGCGAAATCTTTTCGAGAAGAACCCACATGTGGTCATTTAGCGGCATCGAGAAGCCACCCACATATTGCTGTTCATTCACCTAATCGGCAGCACGCGTCTCGTCGGCACCGGGCCTGATGCAATCTCGGACGATGCATGCTAGTCCTGCTCGATGCCCGTGCACACCTTTTTATCGAGCTGATGTCCGGATTTGGACCTAGACAGCGTGTTCCTGATCGAATGCAAGCTAGGGCTAGGCTTGGCGACATTCGATGGGGACGAACACAATGCGGCTTCACCCTCTTTTTGCCACCGTCGCGGCTGTTGTCGGGGCGAGTTCCGCTTCTGCGAACCTCCTTGGCGACCCCGGGTTCGAGGCGACGCCAATCTCGGGACAGCAGCTCGCAACCTACTATGCTGGCCAGACCTTCGGCGGAGCGTGGACCGTCGCCGGCGGCCAAGTGACCGTCGTGCCGACGACCTATACCGAAGGCTCGGGGCCGCCGATCGTGTTCAATGCCCACAGCGGCAATAATTGGCTCGACCTAACCGGCCTCGGCAACGCCGGTCCGGCCGATGGCATCTACCAGGACGTCATAACAGTCGCCGGGCGACGCTACGACCTGAGGTTCTACGTCGGCAATGCCGATACGGACGGCAACGAGGCGGCCTTCTACGCCGATCCGTCGACGGTGAACCTTTCAATCAACGGCGGTGCTTACATACCGTTCACCAACGCCGATATCACCGAGAACCGCGACAACTGGAAGTTTTTTGCCACCAGCTTCATTGCGAGCGCGCCTTCGACGCGGATCGCGTTCTTCAATGGTACACCTATGACCGACAACGCCGGCGGCATCGATGACATATCTCTGACCGGCGGCGTTCCCGAGCCGGCAAGCTGGCTGCTGCTGGTCACCGGGTTCGGTGCCATCGGCTTGATTGGCAGGCGACGGCAGCGGACAGTCGCCGCCTGACCGTCCCCTCCTACGGCGACCAACAGGGCAGGATCGCGACCCGTCTGGCAACATTTGGCGAGTCCTGTAAAGGCTCGAAGCAGGTAAGTACGCAGCGTGGGATACACCTGTAAAACCCAAGAGCTGCCGCTCAGCCGCTCCTGATCGCATCCCGGAGGCGGACACCCGTTCATACAGGCGAGATGGCTTGCGCTGGCAGCCTCAGCCTACTGCCGCGAAGTCCGTTGGAAGAAGACATGGCGCTGCGGCGCTTCCGACGCTTGGCCTCGCGACTTTTCCGAAGCTGGTGCCGGGTTAACGAAATTTCATGGTCAGCGGCGCGCGGATAATCTACGTCACGTACTGAGCCTTATTGGATTCGCGTGATGGAGCAAGCGCTTGCTGCCGAGGCCATGTCGGCGCGCCTCGGCGACTGCTACGGCGAGATCCGTCAGATCGCCCGCGCGTTGATCGCTAGCCATCGCGCGGGTCAGCTCCTCCAGCCGACCGAGCTCGTCCACGAGGCCGCACTTCGTCTGCTGCGTATCGCGTCCATCCGGATCAACGACCAAGGTCATCTTCTCGCCTTGGCAGCAAGGGTGATGCGGCAGGCGCTGATCGACGAGGTGCGGCGAGGTTATGCGGCCAAGCGGCAACAGCCGGTGGTGCTGACCGGTTGGCCCGAGAGCAGCGAGCCGAGCTTGTCGCTCGAAGCGCTCGATGGCGCCGTCGAGCGCCTCGGCGCGATCTCGGCCGATCTGGCCGAGATCGTGGAATTGCGGTTCACCTTGGGGATGACGGTCGAAGAGGTCGCGACGACGACCGGGCTCAGCGCGCGATCGGTCAAGCGACGCTGGCAGGCGGCGCGAACGTGGCTGCAGCGCGATCTCGTCCATGCCGGAGCGGCTTGACGACATCGCCGATGAGCGGCGGGCCATCGAGGTGTACGAGCAGATCGCCGAGCTCGACCCGGCCGAGCGCGAGCAGCGGACAGAGAGCGAGCCGGCATCGGTTCGCGCGATTTTAGCGCAGTTGTACATGGCCGAAGCGACCGCGGCGGCGCGCTTCTCGACCTCCTTCATCGTCCAACCGCCCGAGGTCGAGCCACCCCGTCCGACCATGGTCGGCCTCTTTCGGCTGCTTGAACTAATCGGCGTCGGCGGCATGGCCGAGGTCTGGCGGGCGGAGCGCGCCGACGGCCTGTTCGAGCAGATCGTGGCGGTCAAGCTTATCCGGCCTGGCCTGTTGGGGCCGCCGGCGATCGCCCGCTTCGACGCGGAACGTCGCCTGCTCGCCCGGATCGACCACCCGGCCATCGCCCGGATCATCGATGGCGGCGTCAGTGCCGATGGACGCTGGCCCTACTTCGCCATGGAGTTCGTCGACGGCGAGCCGATCGACCAGTGGACCGGGCATCGCCAGACCAGCCTCGTCGGTCGGGTCGACCTGTTGATCGAGGTCTGCGCGGCGATCGACGCGGCGCATGCGCGCGGCATCGCGCACGCCGACATCAAGCCCGACAACATCTTGGTCACCGCTGCCGGCAACGTGCGCTTGATCGACCTCGGCATCGCCCATGCCCTCGGTGCCGAGCCGATCGACGCGTTGCGGCCGATGACGTGGGGCTATGCCAGCCCGGAACGTCTGGCCGGCGCCAGTCCGAGCGTCGGCGATGACATCCATGCGCTCGGCACGGTCATGACGAAGCTCGTTCCCCCGTCCGAGCAGGATGCCGACCTCGCGGCTATCATCCGACACACGCGTGTCGGCGGCCGCTTCGCCAAGTACCCGGACGTCGCCTGCTTGCTCCACGATCTACACCAATGGCGTGCGAAACGCCCGGTCAAGGTAAAGGGCACCGCTTGGAGCTACCGCGCCGAACGGATCTTCGCACGACATCGGCGGCTCTGTCTGGGGGCGCTACTCGCCGTCGGCGTCGTGCTTGCCTTGATCGGCGTGATCGTCGCTGGCCGCCTGGAGGCCCGACACGGGGCTGCGGTCCGGGCGATGCACGAGGCCGATCTCCTTGGCATCACGCACTACCTGATGTTCGACCTCGACGAGCAGGTCGCTCGTCAGCCGCGGTCGCTAGCGCTCCGCGCGGCGATGGTCAGCCGCGCTCAGACCTATCTCGACCGGCTCAGCGCCCTGCCCGAAGCCAGCGCGTCTACGCGGCTCCAATCGGCCGCCGGTCTCCAGCGCCTCGCCACCGAACAGGATCACCCCGGGAGCGCGAGCCTCGGACAACCGCGCGCCGCGCTGCGCAACCTTGCCAAGGCACGTCGTCTGATCGAACCGCTGTCGGGCGAGCCGGCTGCGCTGGCCGCCATCGGGCTTGAGCTCGATCAAGCGCGGCTCAATCTGTTCGCGACCGGTGATATTGGTCTCGCCGCGCGGCAGCTTGACGAGGTCGACCATCGCCTCGCTGCCGTGGGCGTCAGCGGCGTGATCTATCGCGGACCAGAGCTGCTCCTGCTTGCTCAGCTGCGCGGCTGGCAGAGTCGCTTCGACGAGGAGACGACCACGGCGCGGTCCGCGCTGCGCCTGCGGCAGCCCCTTACGTCACCAGACGCCGCGTTGTTCGTGGCGAGTGCCCTCGACACGATCGCCGACGGTCAGTTCTGGCGCGGCGACGTCGCCGCCGCCGAACGGTCCTACGTCGACGAGCGCGCCGTCCTGCTCCACGCACGGCAGGTATGGCCGGGCAACAAGAGCGTGGTCATGGCCTTGGTGCGAGCGACATGGTCGCTGGGGTCGACCATCCTCGAGCGCGGTCGCGGACCTGAAGCTGCGGCGCTGCTTGCCGTCGGCCTCGGCGAGGTCGAGCCTCTGATCCGCTTCGATCCGCGCGATGATGAGGCCGCTCGCCTGCGCAACATCATCGCCGACGCACGAGCGCAAGCCGTAGTCAAAGCCGGACGTCGGCTCGAGGGGGTCAGGCAGATCGAGGCGGGCGTGAAGCGGTGGCAGAACGCCTGGCGCAGCGATCCCAATCCGATCCGTCTCCGCGATTACGCCATTGCCGTGGGTGTCGCCGGCGGCCTCCGCGCGAACCTAGGTGACTTGGCGATCGCCTGCACTGATTATCGTCTCGCCCGATCGTTGCTGGCCGACGCCGCGCGGCAGCGGGTGCTCACGCCGTTCGACGCGCAGACGACGCTGGCTCAAATCCGCGCCGGCGAGCAGCGCAGTTGCTCGCCGGCCGGATAGCGCGCCTAAGCGATCACGCTGAGCAGGCTGTGCCGCCGCCGCATCGTCGTGCCGACGACGCCGAAACCGACGAGCAGAAGCGCCCAGCTAGACGGCTCCGGCACGGTCCCTTGCGTGACGTCGGGCGAGGTCACGGTCGCGCCGAGAACCAACGTCTCGTAGCCGTTCGACGTAATCGCCGCGTTGGTCAGCGTCTGACCGGCGAAGATCGGCGAGAGGGTGAGGCCGACCTCGGTCAGGCTGTAGTAGTTGTAGGCGCCGTTGGACGAGTTGCCCGTTCCGCCCGCGCCGACATCGAGAACGCGGAACACCGTCTGGTCGGCGACATCGCCGCTGACCGAGTTGACCGTGCCGCCGTTGAAGTCCGGGACGTAGATGTTGTTGAAGGTCTGCGACGCGCCACCGGTGCCGGTCAGCGTGATGTTGAATGACGTCCCGTTGAATGCGCCGAGCAGCAGATAGAGATGATCCGCGTCGGCCACGGCGATCGGCAAGGTCAAGGCCGCGACGCCAAACCCGGCCGGCCCGACCTCGGCGAAATCGCGACCAACCGCGTTCGACGTCAGCGTGAAGCCGATGCCGTTGTTGACGTAATTGAGATTATTCGGGTTGCCGACACCCGTGGCCTGAGGCGTGAATACGTACGTCGCGTTCGGCACGCCCATTGAGCTTCCGGGTACGCCGGGCCCCGTGTTCGGGTACTGCTGGTTGAGGTTAGTGTAGATGTTGTCGGTCTTGACGAAGTTGGTGATCGCGGTCGTCATCCCCATCACCGGCGTGGCAAGCGCGGATAGGCAGGCGAGTGCGAGCAGATGCGTCTTCACGGCTGAAGTCCCCTCAGTTGATGGATCAACCAGAAGATCGCCATCTATCGGAAAACGGGGCCACATATTTTTGGCGTACGAACAGATCGCGCGCCATCGCGCGTGGCGGTCATGTCGCAGCCGATGGCCCGAAGCGCTCGCAAACTCCCACTCTGGCGCGTGAGCGCCACCTTGGCGCGCGACCAATCGAGGATTTGCACGCCGATCGGCTGCCGCTCGTGTTCGTAGCTGTCGAGGAGATCTGGCCCGGCATCGTATTGTGGTGAGGGACCCCAAAAGCCGCCGCTCGGACGTCTCTAACAAATGCTCAAGAACGGACGCCCGT
>CAXTQJ010000028.1:16665-18421 GCA_964246245.1 uncultured Sphingomonadaceae bacterium | reverse complement strand
CGCCCCGGCCGGGTTGTACCTGGTGGGGCTGCCCGGGGGAGCCGCCGCCGGGTGGTGGTCGTTCCGCGGCATCGCGCGCGGCTGGCCCGCCGCGGTACCGGTCGCGATTGCGCCGCTGATCGTCGCCGGGCTGCCGCTCCTCGTGTCGAACCTCAGCCAGCTGTTCACCGAATGGTACACGACGGTGTCGCTCGGCCGGCAGTGGCCGCTCGCGGTCGTCGGCCAGTATCGCGCCGCGTGGCAGTTCGTCATGCTCGCCGGGATGGTCCAGCTGACGATGGAGCTGATGATCGGGCCGCGCATCGCCGCCGCCGCGCGGGTCGGCGACCGCGCCGGCATCGCCCGCGTCGCACGGCGGATGATCGCGCTGGTCATGGTGTTGGCGTCGCCGCTGTTCGTGCTGATCTTCGTCGCGCCGAAGTTCCTGCTGGCGATCTTTGGGGCGCGCTTCGTTCCCGGGGCGCTGGCGCTGCAGATTCTCGGCCTCGGGCAGCTCGTCCGCCTCGCATCGGGTCCGCTCGGGACGATCCAGATCATGACCGGGAAGCAGCGCTGGATCCTCGTCCAGGCGATCGGCGCGATCATCCTCTGCGTCGGCTTCTCGGCATGGCTGATCCCGCGCTACGGCGCGGCCGGAGCGGCCGGGGCGACCGCCGCCGCGATCGCGGTGCGGACGCTGGTCGCTGCCGCGATCGTCCACTTCGTCTGCCACATCGACCTGTTCCGGGGGACGCCGCGGTGACTCCGTCGCCCGCCCTCGACCGCGTCGCGCGCGGGCAGACCTGCGCCGGTTGCGGGCTGTGCGCGTCGCTTGCCCCCGGCGCGGTCGAGCTGATCACCGTCGCCCCGGGCTATACCCGGCCGCGGCAGACGGCAACGGTCCCCGCCGCTGCCGAGACCGCGATCGCCGCGACATGCCCCGGCCTCGTCGTCGACAACCGCGGCGACGCCCCGCACGACGATCCGCTGTGGGGCCGCTGGCGGACGGTCGCGACCGGCTACTCGACCGATGCGGCGCTGCGCCACCATGCGTCGTCGGGCGGCGTCCTCTCGGCGATCCTGACCCACGCGCTTGCGACCGGACTTGTCGACCGCGTGATCGAGACCGGAATGGACGCGACCCGCCCGCTGGCCAACGCCACCGTCGTCGCGACGTCGGTCGAGGAAATCTTCGCTGCGGCGGGCTCGCGTTACGCCAGCTCGTCACCGCTTGCCGCCATCGGCCAACACCTCGACGAACCCGGTCGCTTCGCCTTCGTCGGCAAGCCGTGCGACGTCGCGGCCCTGCGCGCGCTCGCCCGCATCGACCCGCGGGTGGATGCGAAAGTACCGCTGATGCTCGCCTTCTTCTGCGCCGGCGTCCCGAGCGGCGACGGGGCCAGGCGCATCCTCGCTGCGATCGATGCCCCCGAGCCGGAGGTCGCCGCCTTCCGCTACCGCGGCGATGGCTGGCCGGGACAGGCGACGGCGACGCTCGCCGACGGGACGACGCGCGGCATGAGCTATCACGACAGCTGGGGCATGATCCTGTCGAAGGAGATCCAGTTCCGCTGCAAGATCTGCCCCGACGCGGTCGGCGGCGCGGCCGACATCGCCTGCGCCGACGCGTGGTACGGCGACGCCAGGGGCTATCCCGACTTCACCGAGCAGGACGGGCGCAGCCTCGTTATGGTCCGGACCGCGACGGGCGCGAGCGTCTACGCCGCCGCCGTCGCCGCCGGGGCGATCGCCGTCGAACCGCTCGACCCGCGCGCGA
>CAXTQJ010000028.1:14857-16655 GCA_964246245.1 uncultured Sphingomonadaceae bacterium | reverse complement strand
CCCGCCTCGCCGCGAGCGCGGTTGCCGGCCGCCCGGTCCCCCGCTATCGCGGCGTCCTGCTGCGCAAGGCGGCGGCGCAGGCGCCGTTGCTGCAGCAGGCGCGGAGCTTCGCCGGACTGGTCCGCCGGATCGTCCGGGGGCGGGCATAAGGAGGCGGCGTGGCGCGACGGGGGATCATCTTGGCCGGCGGCTCGGGGACGCGCCTCTATCCGCTGACCAAGCCGGTCAGCAAGCAGCTTATGCCCGTCTACGACAAGCCGATGATCTACTACCCGCTGTCGGTGCTGATGCTCGCCGGGGTGCGCGAGGTTCTGATCATCACCACCCCGGGCGACGCGCCGGCCTTCGCCGGCCTGCTCGGCGACGGCGGCCAGTGGGGCATGGCGATCAGCTACGCGGTCCAGCCCGAGCCGAAGGGCCTCGCGCAGGCGTATCACATCGGCGCCGGGTTCGTGCGTGACGACCCGTCGGTCCTCATCCTCGGCGACAACATCTTCTACGGCCACGGCCTGCCCGAGCTGCTCGCCGCCGCCGACGCACGCGCCGCGGGAGCGACGGTGTTCGGTTACTACGTCAAGGACCCGCAGGCGTACGGCGTCGTCTCGTTCGACGCCCAGGGGCGCGCCGCGACGATCGAGGAGAAGCCCGTCGCGCCGAAGTCGAACTACGCGGTCACCGGGCTCTATTTCTACGACGGTACCGCAGCCGACCGTGCGAAGGCGATCCGGCCCAGTCCGCGCGGCGAACTCGAGATCACCGATCTCAATCGCGCCTACCTCGACGACGGCGCGCTCGAGGTCGCGCTGATGGGGCGTGGCTTCGCGTGGCTCGACACCGGCACCCACGCCTCGCTGCTCGACGCGGCGCTCTACGTCCGCATCGTCGAGGAGCGGCAGGGCCTCAAGATCTGCTGTCCCGAGGAGATCGCGTGGCGCCAGGGGTTCATCGACGGCGCCCAGCTCGAACGCATCGCCGAGCCGCTGCGCAAGAGCGGGTACGGAGAGTATCTGCTGACCCAGCTGCGGCTCGCGGCGTGAGCCGCAGGACGGAACGACCGGGGTGAACGTCCTCGACACCCCCCTGCCCGGCGTCCGGCTGATCGAGCCGCGCGTGTTCGGCGACGACCGCGGCTTCTTCATGGAGACGTGGAACGCCCGGGTTTTCGCCGACGCCGGGCTCGACCTGACCTTCGTCCAAGACAACCACAGCCGGTCGGCGCGGCATGTCCTCCGCGGCCTTCACTACCAGATCGACAATCCGCAGGGGAAGCTCGTCCGCGTCACCGACGGCAGCGTGTTCGACGTCGCGGTCGACGTCCGCCGGTCGAGCCCGCACTTTGGCCGCTGGGTCGGCTACGAGCTGTCGGCGGCGAACAAGCGGATGCTGTGGGTGCCGCCGGGCTTCGCGCATGGCTTCGTCGTCCTGAGCGAAACCGCCGACTTCGTATACAAGTGCACCGCGCTCTACGCGCCCGCGGCCGAGCGCGCGATCCGCTGGAACGACCCGGCGATCGGCATCGACTGGGGCATCGGCGACGCGGCTCCGACCCAGTCGGCGAAGGACGCCGCTGCGCCGCTCCTCGCGGACGCCGAGGTGTTCGCGTGACGGTGCTGCCGTGAGAGCCCTGATCGCAGGTTCCAGCGGCCAGCTCGGCCGTGCGCTCCAGGCGCGCGTGCCGCCCGGCAGCGAGGCGATCGCGCCGCCGGAAGCCGAATTCGACATCACCGACGTCGACGCCGTCCGCCGCGTCGTCGCCGAGGCGCGACCCGATGTCGTCGTCAACGCCGCCGCCTACACC
>CAXTQJ010000028.1:11102-14847 GCA_964246245.1 uncultured Sphingomonadaceae bacterium | reverse complement strand
ACTTCCTGTTGCCGCAATGGGTGGCGACGCATTGGCCGCGCTATGTCCAAGGCTGCGAGCGGGCGGGACGCCCGGCCGATCCCGCAAACTGGCGGGTGGCGAAAAGCGTGTTCGTGGCTGACGACGAGGCGACGGCGCGGCGGATCAACGTCGACGCGGTCGCGACGCTCGCCGGCGCAGCGCGGGTCGCGGGGGCGGCGTTCGCGCACGTCTCGACCGACTTCGTCTTCGACGGGACGGCGCACTGCCCCTACCCGCCCGAGGCCGTGCCGAACCCGCTCGGTGTCTACGGGCGGACCAAGCTCGACGGCGAGACGGCGGCAGCCGAGTTCCACCCCGCGCCGCTGATCGTGCGGACGGCGTGGGTCTATGCCGCCACGGGCAACAACTTCGTCGCGACGATGCTCCGCCTGATGCGCGAGCGCGACGAGATCCGCGTCGTCGCCGATCAGTTCGGCACCCCGACACACGCCGCAACGCTGGCGCGGACGCTGTGGACGCTGATCGGCGGCGGCCATAGCGGCACGTTCCATGCAACCGACGCCGGGACGGCGACGTGGTACGATTTCGCCGTCGCGATCCGCGACGAGGCGCTGGCGCTCGGCCTGCTCAACCGCGCGGTGACGGTAAAGCCGATCCGGACCGAGGACTATCCGACGCCGGCGAAGCGCCCGGCGTTCGGCGTGCTCGACAAGACCGCGACGTGGGCAGTTACCGGCGTGCCGCGGCACTGGCGGGATGAGTTGCGCGATTGCCTGACCGCCATGAAGGACGCGATGTGAACCTTCTCGTCACCGGTGGGGCCGGGTTCATCGGGGCGAACTTCGTCCGGTACTGGAGCGCCGCACATCCCGGCGATGTGGTGACCGTCCTCGACGCGCTGACCTACGCCGGCAACCGCGCGAGCCTCGACGGCATCACCCACGACTTCGTCCACGGCGACATCGGCGACACCGCTCTCGTCGAGACCCTGCTGGCCGAGCGCGGCATCGACACCCTCGTCCACTTCGCCGCCGAGAGCCACGTCGACCGGTCGATCCACGGCCCCGACGCCTTCATCGAAACCAACGTGCTCGGCACGCACAGTCTGCTCAAGGCGGCGCGCAGGGTCTGGCTCACCGGCAGCGGTATGCCGCACCGCTTCCACCACGTCTCGACCGACGAAGTCTACGGCTCGCTCGGCCCCGACGATCCGGCGTTCAGCGAGGCGACGCCGTATGCGCCGAACTCGCCCTACTCAGCGTCGAAGGCGGCGTCGGATCACCTCGTCCGCGCCTATCACCACACCTACGGGCTGGCAGTGACGACGTCGAACTGCTCGAACAACTATGGACCGTACCAGTTTCCCGAGAAGCTGATCCCGCTGTTCCTGATCAACGCCCTCCACGGTCGTCCGCTGCCGATCTACGGCGACGGGATGCAGGTCCGCGACTGGCTTCACGTCGAGGACCATTGCCGTGGCATCGCTGCCGTCCTCGACCGGGGACGAGTGGGCGAGACGTACAACATCGGCGGCGGCGCCGAGCTGCCCAACCTGACGGTGATCGACACGCTGTGCGCCGCGGTCGACGCCGCGTTCGCCGCCGACGCGTCCCTTGCCGCGCGCTTCCCCGACGCGCCTGCGGCAAAGGGCGAACCGACCGCGCGCCTCAAGACGACCGTCGCCGACCGCCCCGGCCACGACCGCCGCTACGCGATCGACGAGCGCCGCGCGCAGGGCGAGCTCGGCTACGCGCCGCAGCGGACCTTCGCGCAGGGGTTCGCGGCGACGCTCGATTGGTATCTCGCCAACGAGGGCTGGTGGCGCGGCGTCCTCGACGGCAGCTACCGCGACTGGGTCGCGATCAACTACGCCGACCGCTGAACTCTTACAAAGGCGACGATGAAGTACGCGCCCGCGACGCAAATTCGCTAATTCCCGGTTAGGACATCGTGACCATAGATCCGACTTGCCGGTCGCCGGGCGTGCAGGGACAGGCTTTTCGTGGGCGATGAGCCGGTCGCGCCGCGCGATACGACGCGACCGGTGCCGCGTTACTGCGGTGTCGTCGTCTTGGTCGTGTCGCTCGTCGTCGTGCCATCGGGCTGCGTCGTCGCCTTGGTGTGGACGACCTTCTTCGCCGGATGGCGATGGTGGTAATGATGGTGGACGACATGGTGCACGACCGGCGTCGTCGTGTGCGTCGTATCGGTCGTGGTCGTCGTCGTCGACGTCGTCTGCGCCGCGGCGGCGACGGGAATCGCCAGTGCAGTGACGGCGAGCAGGCTGAATTTCATGGAAGATCTCCCCAACAGACCGCCGGCGATGCTCGCTACGGCGGACGCGATCGTCGCGCCGCGCCGTCGTATCGCTTTCGATCCGAATTGCAACGGTACGCTATTGATGGGTCATGTCGGGGTTGCGCGGGCGCGCGGGATCGGCTTCACCTTCACCATGGTCTTGCCCCGCCCCTCCCCCGCCTCTTTTTACCTGACGCGCCGATGAGGCAGATCCGCTACCTCAACTTCTGGCTGCTCATGATCACCATGGGCGTCGTCACCGCCGGCGCGGCGGCGTTCCACATCTCGCCGGCGCGTGCGGTCCTCCTCGGCTTCGACGCCGGCGCGATCATCTTCATCATCGGTATCCTCCGCTTGACCGCGGGCAGCAAGGCCGACGACATGCGCGAGCGCGCCGCGGCGAACGATCCCGACCAGCACGTCCTGCTGGCGATCGCGATGTTCCTCGTCGCCGTCGTCCTGATCGCCGTCGTCATCGAGCTGACCGGCTACGGCGGCGGCCACGGCACCGGCATCGCCATCGCGGGAACGACGATCCTGCTCGTCTGGGTGTTCAGCAACCTGCTGCTGTCGCTGCACTACGCTCACCGCTTCTACGCGCCGGGCGACGCCGACGACGAGGCGGGTCGCGGCGACGGGACCAAGCGCGACACCGGCGGCCTCGAATTCCCCGGCGACGAGATGCCGGTCTACAGCGACTTCGCCTATTTCTCGTTCGTCCTCGGCATGACCTTCCAGGTCTCGGACGTGCAGATCACCAGCCGCGCGGTCCGGCGGCTGGCGCTGTTCCATAGCCTCGCCGCGTTCGTCTTCAACATCGTCGTCGTCGCGCTGAGCGTGAGCCTGATCGGCGGGCTGCTGCAGAAATAGCTTTCCCCTCTTGCCGTCATGCTGACGCACGCCAGCATCCATATCCGGGCAAGCGTGGACACCAGCCCGCCTCGCACGACCACGGATGCTGGCGTGCGCCAGCAAGACCGCGTGGGGGGGGACGGCGTGGTGGGCGCGACAGGGTTTGAACCTGTGACCCCACCCGTGTGAAGGGTGTGCTCTACCGCTGAGCTACGCGCCCGCGCCGATCATCGTCGTAGTCGGGCCCCACGCGGGTGTAAAGCGGGACGCTCAGTTGACCGCGTCGCGCAACCCCTTGCCGGCGGTGAACTTTGGCTGGTTGCGCGCGGCGAGCGGCATTGGCTCGCCGGTCCGCGGGTTGCGCCCCGACGACGCCTCGCGATGCGTGATGTGGAAGGTGCCGAAGCCGACGAGCTTGACGTCGTGGCCCGCCGCGAGCGCACTGCTGATCGTGTCGAACACGGCGTCGACCACGCGGCCGGCGTCGCCACGCGCAATTCCGGCGCGGTCGGCGACCGAGGTGACCAGATCCTGCCTGTTCATCGCGTCTGCCCAGCCCCCA
Organism: uncultured Sphingomonadaceae bacterium; assembly: GCA_964246245.1. Lineage (GTDB taxonomy): Bacteria > Pseudomonadota > Alphaproteobacteria > Sphingomonadales > Sphingomonadaceae > Polymorphobacter_B. The sequence continues at coordinate 11,153 of CAXTQJ010000028.1, read as the reverse complement.
GCCGCCCCCTGCCGAGGCGCCTACCGTAGCGCGGCGAGCGCGCGGGTAAAG
>CAXTQJ010000028.1:7250-11092 GCA_964246245.1 uncultured Sphingomonadaceae bacterium | reverse complement strand
CCCCCCGGGCCCCCCCCCCGCGCCCACCCGGTCGGGGGGGGCGGGGGGGGTAAACCCCCGCGCGCTCGCCAGTGGTCGTCAACATCAACCGCTTAGTGGCGTAGCGCGGTTGTCGCCGCCTCGGCGGCCGGCACCGCATCGGGCCGCGCGGCCAGGTCGTCGGCCTCGGTCCAGATGATCGGCACCAGCGGCGTCGCCAGCGCATGTTCGAGGACCTGATCGGCGTGCGCCACGGGGATGATCGTCAAGCCGTCCTTCACGTTGGCCGGGATCTCGGCGAGGTCCTTCTCGTTCTCGACCGGGATCAGCACCGTCGTGATGCCGCCGCGGAGCGCGGCGAGCAGCTTCTCCTTAAGCCCCCCGATCGGCAGGACGCGGCCGCGGAGCGTCACTTCGCCGGTCATCGCGATATCCTTGCGGACGGCGATGCCGGTCAGCGTCGAGACGATCGCGGTGACCATCGCGACGCCCGCCGACGGTCCGTCCTTGGGCGTCGCGCCTTCGGGGACGTGAACGTGCAACTCCTTCTTCTCGAACACGCTCGGCTTGATGCCGTAGGCGATCGACCGCGCCTTCACGAACGACAGCGCGGTCGCGATCGATTCGGTCATCACGTCGCCGAGCTTGCCGGTCGTCTTGACCGTGCCCTTGCCCGCCGACGTCACCGCCTCGATCGTCAGCAGCTCGCCGCCGACCTCGGTCCACGCCAGCCCGGTGACCGCGCCGATCTGGTCCTCGGTTTCGCCGACGCCGAACTTGAATTTCCGGACGCCGGCGAATTCGTGGAGGTTGTCGCTGTCGACCGTGACAGACTTCGCCTTGCCCTCGAGGATGCGGCGCAGCGACTTCCGCGCGAGCTTGGCGAGCTCACGCTCGAGCGTCCGCACGCCCGCCTCGCGGGTGTAGTAGCGGATCAGGTCGCGGAGCGCGGCGTCGGTGACGGCGAACTCGGCCGCCTTGAGGCCATGGTTCTCGTACTGCTTCGACAGCAGGTGGCGCCTAGCGATCTCGACCTTCTCGTCCTCGGTGTAACCGGCGAGCTGGATGATCTCCATCCGGTCGAGCAGCGGCTGCGGCATGTTGAGGCTGTTCGCCGTCGTCACGAACATCACGTCGCTGAGGTCGTAGTCGACCTCGAGATAATGGTCGTTGAACGCCTTGTTCTGTTCGGGATCGAGCACCTCGAGGAGCGCCGACGACGGATCGCCGCGGAAGTCCTGGCCGAGCTTGTCGATCTCGTCGAGCAGGAACAGCGGGTTCGACGCGCCGGCCTTCTTGAGATTCTGGATCACCTTGCCGGGCATCGAGCCGATGTACGTCCGGCGGTGGCCGCGGATCTCGGCCTCGTCGCGCATCCCGCCGAGCGACTGGCGGATGAACTCGCGCCCCGTCGCCTTCGCGATCGACCGGCCGAGCGACGTCTTGCCGACACCCGGCGGTCCGACGAGGCACAGGATCGGCCCCTTGAGCTTGTTGGTCCGCGCCTGGACGGCGAGATACTCGACGATGCGGTCCTTGACCTTCTCCAGCCCGTAGTGATCGCCGTCGAGCACCGCCTGCGCGGCGACGATGTCGCGCTTGATCTTGCTCTTCTTGCCCCACGGCAGGCCGAGCACGGTGTCGAGGTAGTTGCGAACGACGGTCGCCTCGGCCGACATCGGGCTCATCGCCTTCAGCTTCTTCAGCTCGCCGATGACCTTCTCGCGCGCTTCCTTGCTCAGCTTGGTCCGCGCGATCTTCTCCTCGATCTCGGCCGTCTCGTCCTTGGGCTCGTCGCCCTCGCCGAGCTCGCGCTGGATCGCCTTCATCTGTTCGTTGAGGTAATATTCGCGCTGCGTCTTCTCCATCTGGCGCTTGACGCGACTGCGGATCTTCTTCTCGACCTGGAGGACACCCATCTCGCCCTCCATGAAACCGAAGACGCCTTCGAGGCGCTTGGCGACGTCGAACTGCGACAGGAGCGCCTGCTTGTCGGCGATCTTGAGGGTCAGATTGGCGGCGATGGTGTCGGCGAAGCGGCCGGCGTCCTCAATCTGGCCGATCTGAACGGCGATCTCGGGCGCGGTCTTCTTGTTCAGCTTGACGTAGGCCTCGAACTGCTTGACCGCCGAGCGGACCAGCCCCTCGACCAGCGTCGGGTCGCCGGCGATCTCCTCGACGTCGTCGGCGCGGCCGATCAGGTAATCGCCCGAGGTGTCGAGTTCGCCGACCTTCGCCCGCGCCTGCCCCTCGACGAGCACCTTGACCGTGCCGTCGGGGAGCTTGAGCAGCTGGAGCACCGTCGCCAGCGTCCCGATGTCGTAGAGGTCGTCGGCCTGGGGGTCCTCGTCGCCGGGATTCTTCTGGCTGATCAGAAAGACCTGCTTGTCGCCGGCCATCACCGCTTCGAGCGCGCGGACCGACTTGTCGCGGCCGACGAATAGCGGGACGATCATCTGCGGGAAGACGACGATGTCGCGCAGTGGCAGGACGGGCAAGGTGGTCATCGCATACTCTCCACTCCGGTCGCCAATCCCGACCGCATGGCAGGGATATGGGAAGGCGCAGCCGCGTCATCAATCGGCAGCCTAGCAGCGGCTGCCGCCCTGTGAAGCCTCGCCCGCCCGTTGGCGCTACGGCCGGCCTGCGCTAAGCTTGCGCGAGGAGACGGGATGTAAACGCGATCGTGCCGCAACAGCTATTTGATAAGATCGCCGCTTTACCCGCGGAGCGGATTGCCGAAATCGCGCTGTTCGTCGACTTCGTCACGGCGCGCGAGCACAACGACGAATGGCGGCAGGCGATGAAGATGAGCGAGCCCGAGTTCGCCGCAGTGTGGGACAACGACGAAGACGCCATCTACGATTCACTCTGATATCGAACGCAGCGCGTGAACCTCGTCGCGCAAATCGAAGATTAATCGGGAAGGCGGAGTCAACGGCCGCCGCATTTGACGACATTACGCGGATCGTGCGGCGCGTAAAGGTAAACGTTGATCACCGCGCAGCCGCCATCGGCGATACCGCTCCACTGCCCCGCAGCGATGACGATCGCCCCCGGCGGCGCCGTTTCGCCGAACGTGCCGGAAAGGACGAACTGCCCATAAAGGTACCCATCCGGCGTACGCTGGTAGCGGCGGACATAGGCACTCAGCGGCTTCATGCCGCTTGGCAACAAAATCTCGCTCCCGAATGCCGCCTCGTATGCGGCAATCTCGGCAAGCGTCGGCGTCCCGGCCGACGATACGGTGGCGGCAAACAACAAGGCGGCCGCCGTCAGCATATCTCCCGGTCCTTCGTCTCCGGCAGCGCGAACAACGTCACGACGAACGCCACCGCCACCACCGCGAAGGTGTACCACAGCCCGCCAAACGGGTTGCCGGTGCGCGCGATGATGTACTGCGAGATGAACGGTAGGAAGCCGCCGAAATAACCGGTGCCGATGTGGTACGGGATCGACAGCGAGGTGTAGCGGATGCGCGCCGGAAACAGCTCGACGAGGATCGCCGCGACGGGGCCGTAGGTCATCGCCGACAGGATGCCCATGGCGAGACCCGCGACGATGATGAGTAGGTCGTTCCGCGGTCCGGGTCGCGTCGCGGTCGGATAGCCGGCGGCGGCGAGCGCGGCCTCGACCTGCGCCTTCGGGAACGGCGCGGCGATGTCGTCGAGATCGACCGCAATCGCCTTGCCGACGGTGATCCGCAACGGCAGGCCGCTCGATTCGATGTGGCGGAAGCCGATGCCACGGCCGGAGAAATACTGCATCGCGTTGCCGCACGCGGTCGCCTGCTTCCGCGCGAACGGGTGATAGTGGCACGACACGCCGCTGACGGTAATCGGCGCGGCGCGCGTCGCCCGGGT
>CAXTQJ010000028.1:0-7240 GCA_964246245.1 uncultured Sphingomonadaceae bacterium | reverse complement strand
GGTTCGCGGCGTGGGCGAGGAGATGGAACAGCGGAAACAGCAGCAGCAGCGTCAGGCCGTAGCCGGCGACGACCAGCGGCCGCCGCCCCCAGCGGTCGCTCAGGTGTCCGGCGAGGACGAAAAACGGGGCGGACATCAGCGCCGTCGCGCCACACAGCAGCTTGGCGTCGGTCTCGTCGACCAGCGCGGTCTGCTGGAGGAACAGCAGCATCGAGAACTGCGCGGTGTACCAGATCACCGTCAGCCCGGCGGCGATACCGAACAGCGCGACGAGGAGCAGGCGGATGTTGCCCGGCTCGGCGAAGGTCTCGCGCAGCGGATGCGCGCTTGTCGTGCCCGTCGCCTTCATCGCGGTGAAGACCGGACTCTCGCGCAGCTTGAGGCGGATGTAGAGCGACAGCGCGAGCAGCAGCAGCGACGCGACGAACGGGATGCGCCAGCCCCACGCGGCGAAGTCGGCCTTGCCGACCACCGCCGTCGTGCCGAGCACGACGATCAGCGAGAGGATGAAGCCGCCGACGACCGATGCCTGGATGAAGCTGGTGAAGAAGCCACGCCGCCCCTTCGGCGCATGCTCGGCGACGTAGGTCGCGGCGCCGCCGTATTCGCCGCCGAGCGCGAGGCCCTGAAGCAGCCGCAGGCTGACGAGCAGCGCCGGCGCGGCGAGCCCGGCGGCGGCATAGGTCGGCAGGACGCCGACCAGCGCCGTGGCGATGCCCATCAGCGTAATCGTCGCGAGGAAGGTATGCTTGCGCCCGACGCGGTCGCCGAGGATACCGAAAATGACCGCGCCGACCGGCCGGACGCCGAACCCCGCACCGAAGGTGGCGAGGCTGAGCAGCAGCCCGGCGGTCGGGTTATCGCCGGGAAAGAACAGCGCGCCGAGCCGCGCGGCGAGGGTGAAGTAGACGAAGAAGTCGTACCACTCGAACACCGTGCCGAGCGACGATGCGACGATGACGAGCCGGTCGCGCCGCGGATCGAGGACGCAGGCGTCCACTGCGCTCCCGTGCAACTTATTGACCATCGTCGCCATCGCGCTCTCCCCGCCGGCCATCAAAGCGGGTTCGGTAGGGCGTGGCAATGGGTCACCCTTACCCCGGCGGGTCGGCGATCATTGCGGTGAAGCGCGCTTCGGCGGCGAGGCGGCCGTCGACCGTCGCGCGGCCGGCGAACTTGCACACCGTCGCGCGGCGCTGGATGAATTCGACCTCGAGATGGAGCAAACAGCCGGGCTCGACGGGGGCACGGAACTTCGCCTCTTCGATCGCCATAAAGTATACGAGCTTGCCGCTGTCCTTGAGGTCCATCGACACGATCGCGAGGACGCCGGCGGTCTGCGCGAGCGCCTCGACGATGAGGACGCCGGGCATGATCGGCCGGCCGGGGAAATGGCCGGCGAAGAACGGCTCGTTGATCGTAACCGCCTTGATGCCGCGCGCCGACCGGTCGGGCCGCAAGTCCTCGACCCGGTCGACAAGCAGCATCGGGAAGCGGTGCGGGATCAGCGCCATGATCTCGCGCACCGCGACCGGGCCGAGCGGCGGCGATACGCCAGGTTCGCCCGGTACCGGCGGCGCGCCGTCCCCGTCCGGCGCGCGGGTCATCGGCCTACTTGGTGCCGGCGGGTGCCGCGGGCGGCGTCGTCGCCACGCGCGGCAGCGCCTTGTCGAGGCGGGCGATGACGTCGCTGGTGACGTCGATCGCCGAGGAATGCTGGAGAGTCGCGCCCTCGGCGAGGACGATCGTCGCGCCGCGTTCGCGCATCACGGTGGTGATCACCGGCTGGGCCGCGTCGTTGATCTGCTTGATGACGTACTGGCGCGAAATCTGGAAATCGCGGTCGCGCTTCTGCAGGTCGGCCTCGGCCGTCTGCTGGCGCGTCTGGAAATCGCGCACCTTCCCCTGGAACGCGGTGACGACGGCGGGCGCGGCGCCCTGCGCCGGGGCCGACTTCTGCAGCGTCTCGCCTTCCGAGCCGAACTGGGTGCGAAGCGAGGCGAGGCGCGCCTGGTTGGCGTCGTTCCGGGTCTTCAGGTCGCCCGACGCCTGCTTGCCGGCGGCCGATTCACCGATGACACGATCCATGTCGACGATGATCACCACCGGCGGCGGCAGCGTTTGCGCCAGCGCCGGCGCGGAGACGGCGGCGGCGAGCGCCGCGAGCATGAGCTTGGTCTTCATCAGAACTGGGTCCCTACGTTGAATTGAAACAGCTTGGGGTTGTCACCGGGCGACTTGATCAGCGCCTTGGCGAGATCGAAGCGGAACGGCCCGAACGGCGAGTTCCACGAGACCCCGACCCCGACCGCGACGCGCGGCTTCGGCGTGTCGCCGGCGAACTGCTCGTCGAAGCCCGCGGTGCCATTGTTCGCCGCACATGTCACGCTCGAGTTGAACGCCGAATGCGTCGTTCCCGTCGCCGTTGGCGGTGCAAGGCAGCTCGTCTGGGGCGTCGGAATCTTGAACACCGCGCCGACATCGGTGAAGATCGACGGGCGCAGCCCGAGTTCGGCTCCCGCCGCGCCGAGCGGAATCTGGACCTCGACCCGGCCGCGATAGTAGGCTTCGCCGCCGAGCGCGTCGTCAGTATAGTCCTTGCGATCGGGGTCGAGCGTGCCATCGGCGAGGTACGGGATGCGCAGCACCCGCGGGCCGACGCCGCGGATGCCGAAGCCGCGGATCTGACCCTCGCCGAGGAAGAAGCGGTCGGTCAGCCGGACCGCCTGGCCACCGTAGCCGAAGATGTACCCCGCTTCGCCGCCGACGTTGAGGACGAAGCCGCTGCTCGCACCGAACAGCGGGTGATACCAGTCGTAGTTGACCTTGGTACGCAGGTATTTGACGCCGAGCCCGACGCCGGCGAGGTCCTGGCTGAAGACGAAGCGCTGGCCGCGGCTCGGACGGTTCGGATTGTTGACGCTGTTGTAGATGAGGCTGTAGCCGACCGACGACGTCGTGTAGCTGCCGACCGCGTCGCACAGGTAACGACCGGCGAGCAGCGGGTCGCAGCGGAGGACGCCGGTGACGGGGTCGGGGCTGTAGTAGGTCGCCTGGTCGAGCGTGACGCTCTCGCGGCTGAGACCGTAGCGGATCGACGCCGCCCAGAACTCAGTGATCGCGAAGCCGGTACGGATCTGGAACCCGGTCGTCGTGTCGGAATAGGTCGTGTTGCGGGTGTTGTCGGCGAGCGTGTTGAACGCGTTGTAGTCGCGGCGAAAGATGTCGATGCCGAGCGCGAGGTTGCGGCCGAACAGGTACGGCTCGGTGAACCCCGCCTCGATCGACTTTGAGTAGCTCGAGATGTTACCCGACAATCTTAGCTCCTGAGCCCGGCCGCGGAAGTTGCGCTGACTGATCGACGCCGACAGGATGAAGTTCTCGAGGCTCGAATAACCGGCCGAGACTTCGAGGCTGCCGGTCGACTTCTCCTGGACGTTGGCTTCGAGGATGACCTTGTCGGGAGCCGAACCGGGCTTCTGTTCGATCTCGAGCTTGTCCTGGAAGAAGCCGAGCCCCTGCAGCCGGTCGCGCGACCGCTTGACCTTGAGCGTGTTGAACGCGTCGCCCTCGGCGAGACGAAACTCGCGGCGGATGATCGGATCCTTGGTCCGGACATTGCCGTTGATGTTGATCTTCTCGACGTAGACGCGCGGAACCTCGCCGATCTCGAAGACGATGTTCATCTCGCGCTTCTCTTTGTCGCGATTGAACTGCGGCCGGATGTCGGCGAAGGCATAGCCGAGCAGCCCCGCCGTCTCCTGCAGCGTGTCGACCGTATTCTCGATCTTCTGCGCGTTGTACCAGTCGCCCTTGCTCTCGGTCAGCAGCTTGTCGAACGTCTCCGCCTTGATGTCGCGAATGTCGGACTCGACCTTGATGTCGCCGAAGTGATAACGCTCGCCCTCGTCGACGACGTAGGTGACGATGAAGTCCTTGCGGTCGGGGGTCAGCTCGGCGACCGCCGAAACGACGCGGAAGTCGGCATAGCCTTGCGTCAGGTAGAACTGGCGCAGCTTCTGCTGGTCGTAGGCGAGCCGGTCGGGATCGTAGGTGTCGTTCGAGGTGAAGATGCGCCACGGCCGCGCCTGCCGCGTCGCCATCGCATTGCGCAGCACGCCGTCCTTGAACTTGGTGTTGCCGAGGATGTTGATCTGGCGGACCTTCGACTTGCCGCCCTCGCTGATCTCGAAGACGAGGTCGACGCGGTTCTGGTCGAGCTGGACGATCTTCGGCTCGACCGCCGCCGAGAAGCGCCCCGAGCGGCGATAGACCTCGAGGATGCGGCCGACGTCGGCGCGCGCCTTCGACCGGGTGAAGATCTGACGCGGTTGCATCTTGATCTCCTCGCGGACCTTCTCCTCCTTGACCCGCTTCGCACCCTCGACGAGGACGCGGTTGATCACCGGGTTTTCCTTGACGCTGATCGTCAGCGTGCCGTTGTCGTCGAGGATCGTCGCGTCGGCGAACAGCTCGCTCGCGTAGATTTCCTTCAGCGCCTTGTCGAGCCGGTCGCGGTCGTAGGTGTCGCCGACGTCGAGGTCGATGTACGACCGCACCGTCTCGGGCTCGAGGCGCTCAGTCCCCTTGATGATGATCGCGCGGACGGTCCCGCTGGTGTTCGGCACCGGAGTCGAGAAGGTGCCGGTGTCCGACAGTAGCGGGCTCGTCTGTGCCAGCGCGGCGGGCGCAACCGCCGTCGAGGCGAGGAGAACGAGTGTCAGGCGGCGCGCCGTGCGGCGGCGCGCCGGAGCCGACTTCGTCGCGCGGCGGCGCGACGGGGCTCTCGACGCTCTGGAATCACTCACGCAGTCAACCCGCCCTTCAACCCGCCGCCCTGCCGCACCCGACGATCCGCCCCCGCGGACGCCCCTGTCAACCGAACAGTCCCGACAGCCGGTGCCACACCCCGATGCCGGCGAGGTCGTTCCACGTGAGGAACACCATCAGCGACATCAGCGCGGCGAACCCCGACATGAAGGCCCATTCCTGGACCTTGGGTGCCAAGGGTCGCCGGCGAACGGCCTCGACCGCGTAAAGGAACAGATGTCCCCCGTCCAGCATCGGAACTGGCAGGAGGTTGATGAATCCGAGATTAATCGAGACAAACGCCACGAACTGGATGAAATTCGCCATGCCGAGCGCCGCCGCCTGCCCCGAAATCTGCGCGATCTTGATCGGACCGCCGAGTTCGCTCGCCGACCGGTCGCCGCCGACCACCTGGCCCAGCCCGCGGCCGATCGTGGCGATCAGATCGCCGACCTCGCGCGTCGCGTAATACAGCGCTGCGGGTGGTGATCGCCGCACGACGACCCGCCGCCCGGCGAGGACGCCGAGTTGCGCAACGCGAGCGTGGCCGCCGAATTCGTCGACCCGGTCGACCAGCCGCGGGCTGAGCGTGACCCGCCGGGTTGCGCCGTCGCGCGTCACCTCGGCGACGATCGGCGTTCCCGGATTGGTCGTCACCGCCGCGACGACGTCTTCGAAGGTATCGACCGCGACGCCGTCGAGGCGGCGGATGCGGTCGCCGGGGAGGAGTCCGCCGCGCGCCGCGGCGCTGCCGGCGAGAACCCGCGCGACGACCGGCGGCGTCACCGACTGGCCGTAGATGATGAAGAACCCGGCAAAGATCAGGATCGCGAAGACGAAATTGGTCAGCGGCCCGGCGAGGATGACCAGCGCGCGCTGCCACATCGGGCGGAACTGGAACATGCTCGCGCGCTCGGCCGGGCTGGCGGCGACCGCGGCGTCGTCCGGCCGACTGGTCGCGTCGGCGTCGCCGGCGAAACGGACGTAGCCGCCCAACGGCAGCATACCGATCTTCCACCGCGTGCCGCGCCGGTCGGTCCAGCCCGCGACCTCGCGGCCGAAGCCGATCGAGAAGGCGTCGGCCTTGATCCCGAACAGTCGTCCGACGAGGTAGTGACCCATCTCGTGGACGAAGACGAGAACGCCGATGACGACGGCGAAGGTCGCGAGCGTCAGCCCGAGCCCGGGTTGCGGCAGCGTCGTCATCCCCGCCTCTCCATCGCGGCCGTCGCCGTCCGCCGTGCCGCGCCGTCGATCGCGACGACCTCGTCGAGCGACGCGACCGGGCCGGCCGCGACCCGGTCGAGCGTATCGGCGACGATTGCGGCTATATCGAGGAAGCCGATGCGTCCAGCAAGGAATGCCGCCACCGCGACCTCGTTCGCCGCGTTGAGGATCGCTGGGGCCGACCCGCCCGCCCGCAGCGCCGCCGTCGCCAGGCCGAGCGCGGGAAAGCGGTCGTGGTCGGGCGCCTCGAAGTCGAGCCGGGCGACCGCAGCGAGGTCGAGCCGGGCCGACGGCGTCGCCATCCGCTCGGGCCACGCGAGGCAATAGCCGATCGGCGTCCGCATGTCGGGGGTGCCGAGCTGCGCCAGCATCGACCCGTCGACGTACTCGACGAAGCTGTGGACGACCGACTGCGGATGGACGATGATCTCGAGCTGGTCGGGGGTGACCGGGAACAGGTGGTGCGCCTCGATCAGCTCGAGCCCCTTGTTCATCAGCGTCGCGGAGTCGACCGAGATCTTCGCACCCATCGACCAGACCGGGTGGGCACACGCTTGCGCCGGGGTCGCGTCGCGCATCTCGGCGACGGTCGACCGACGGAAGGGCCCGCCGCTGGCGGTCACGATGATCCGCGTCACACGCTCGGGCCGGTCGTGGTCGAACACCTGGAAGATCGCATTGTGTTCGCTGTCGACCGGGAGCAACGTCGCGCCCGACCGCGCCGCCGCCGCGCGGACGAGGGCGCCGGCGCAGACCAGCGTCTCCTTGTTGGCGATCGCGAGCGTCGCCCCGCGCTCGACCGCCGCGAGCGTCGGCGGCAGCCCCGCCGCGCCGACGATCGCCGCGACGACGATCGCGGCGGGCCGTTTGGCCGCGTCGCACAACGCGGCCTTCCCCGCCGCCGTCTCGATCCCGCTGCCGGCAAGCGCCTCCTTCAATGCGGGATAGGCGGCCTCGTCGCCGACCACCGCGAGCTTCGCCCCGACCGCGCGCGCCGCCGCCGCCAGCCCGGCCGCGTCGCCGTTCGCCGTCAGCGCCTCGACCGCCCACGCGGCGGGATCGCGCGCAACGAGGTCGAGCGTCGACGCGCCGACCGAGCCGGTAGCACCGAGGATGGTGATGCTGCGCGGGTTCATCGGATGACGCTGCCGGCCGCCGCGACGACCAGCGCGACGACGACCGCAACGGGCACGAGCCCGTCGAT
>CAXTQJ010000027.1:0-18436 GCA_964246245.1 uncultured Sphingomonadaceae bacterium | reverse complement strand
GGCCCCGACGCCGATGTCCGCGACGGCTATACAGCGCGCGCGGCCGACCGGCTGCTTGGCGTCGACCTGTCGTACCGCGGCCTCGTCGGCGCGGCGCGTATCGCCGAGCGGGTGCGGCGCGGTGACCTTGGCCGCATCTTCGCCGTCGACCTGACCTTCCACAACGCCTACGGCCCCGACAAGCCGTGGTTCTACGACCCCGCGCAGTCGGGCGGCGGCTGCGTCGCCGATCTCGGCGTCCACCTCGTCGACCTCGCGCTGTGGATCGTCGGCGGCGCGGCGAGCGGTCCGTTCAGCGCCACGCTCCGCCATCGCGGCACGGCGCTGACCCCGGGCGTCGTCGAGGACCATGCCATCGCCGAGTTCGTCCTCGACACCGGCGCGACCATGCGCCTCGCCTGCTCGTGGCACCTCGACGCCGGGCGCGACGCGGTGATCGAGGCGGCGTTCTACGGCACCGCGGGCGCGGCGGCGCTAAAGAACGTCGGCGGCTCGTTCTACGACTTCATCGCCGAGCGCTTTGCCGGCACGGCGACCGAGGTCCTCGCCGCGCCGCCCGACGACTGGAGCGGGCGGATCGCCGCCGGCTGGGCGGTTCGCCTGGCCGCCGGGGCGCGCTTCGACCCCGCCGCATCCGACCTGATCGCTGTGGCTCATGTTCTCGACCGCATCTATGCCGCGGGCGGGAGGTGATCCTGCTCGATCGACCCCATCCACCGCTGCCGAGGACTGCCGCCATGTCGCTCAACATCTTGCCAGCCGTCGCCGCCGCGATCCTCGCCGCCACCGCCGCCGCCGCGCAGGACGCCTCGCGCGTCACGCCGATGACCCCCGACGTCGTCGCCGACTACGACCAGGTCCTGCCGTCGGCCGACTTCGTCCGGCGCGAGGCGATGGTGCCGATGCGCGACGGGACCAAGCTGTATACCGTCACGGTCATGAAGAAGGGCGCGACGAACGCACCCATCCTCCTGTCGCGCACGCCCTATGATGCTCATGGGTCGGTCCACCGCACGGTCAGCCAGCGCGGCGTCGACGTCCTCGAGGCGATGGACGCCGAGTTCTTCACCGACGGCTATATCCGCGTCTACCAGGACATCCGCGGGCTGCACCGGTCGGAGGGACAGTATGTCGTCACCCGGCCGCTCGCCGGGCCGCTCAACCCGACCGGCATCGACGAATCGACCGACGCCTACGACACCATCGACTGGCTGGTGAAGAACGTGCCCGAGGCGAACGGCAAGGTCGGCGTCATCGGCTCGTCGTATCTCGGCTTCACCACGCTGATGGCCGAGATCAACCCCCACCCGGCATTGAAGGCCGCCGTACCCGAAAGCCCGATGGTCGACGGCTGGATGGGCGACGACTGGTTCCACAACGGCGCGTTCCGCGTCGACAGCTTCGGCTATGCCGTCGGACAGGGCTTCAACAAGGGGGCCGGCGGCGGCGAGCTCCCGGCCGGTGCCGGCGACGACTACACGCGCCTGCTCGCCACCGGGTCGGCGGGCGACTTCGCGCGGTCGCTCGGCATCGCGGGCGTGCCCGGCGTCAGGAAGCTGCTCGAGAACCCGGCCTATACCAACTTCTGGTCGCTCCAGGCGGTCGACAAGTGGCTCGCCGCGCGGCCGCTGACCGTGCCGACGATGCTTGAGGTAGGGCAGTGGGACCAGGAGGACAGCTACGGCGCGCCCGCCGCCTATCGCGCGCTCGCGCCAAAGGCTTCGGCCCGCGTGCCGGTGACGCTCGTCATCGGTCCGTGGCGGCATTCGGGGGCGAACCATGGCGGCTACGATCTCGGTGCCTTGACCTTCGCCGGCGACACGGCGCACGAATGGCGGGTCCGCTGGATGAAGCCATTCCTCGATCATTGGCTGAAGGACGCGCCCGATCCGCACACGCCGGCGGCGGTGACCTATGCCACCGGCATCGATAAGTGGGAGGAGTTGTCCCGTTGGCCGATGGGGACGCCCAAGCCGCTCTACCTGACCGCGGGCGGCGGCGCGAGCTTCGTGCATCCGGCCGAAGCCGGCCACGACGACTATCAGAGCGATCCCGCCCACCCGGTGCCGTTCATTCCCCGCCCGATCGATGCCGGCGACCCGCTGCAGTGGAAGCCTTGGCTGGTCCGCGACCAGCGCTTCGTGTCCGACCGGCCGGATGTGGCGGTGTGGCAGACCGTGCCGCTCGACCACGCGGTGCACATCATGGGAGCCCCCGCGGTCGACCTGTTCGCCGCGACGACGGGCAGCGACAGCGACTGGGTCGCCAAGCTGGTCGACGTCTATCCCGACGACGTCCCCGAAGGCGCGGCGCAGGGCGGCAAGCCGTCGATGGCCGGCTACGAGCTGGCGGTCGGCATCGAGATCTTCCGCGGCCGCTACCGCACCAGCTTCGCCCAGCCCGAGGCGATCGTGCCGGGCCGGGTCGAGCGCTACCGCTGGACGCTGCCCAACGTCGACCACGTCTTCCTGCCGGGCCACCGGATCATGGTCCAGGTCCAGTCGAGCCTGTTCCCGCTCTACGACCGCAATCCGCAGACCTTCGTCGCCAACATCATGGACGCGCACGCCGGCGACTACCGCGCCGCGACGCAGAGCATCTGGCGCGGCGGCGCGACCGCCAGCGCGGTGATCCTGCCGATCGTGCCGTGAGGACACGGCGGGGTGCCAGGACAGGCGACCCGCCGATTGTGCATACCCATGCAATCGGCTAAGTCGCCGGGCAACGTCGTGGCGAGGTCCGTCTGCTCACCGCCGTCCTGATCCCGGGCAACATGTGCGATCGGCGGCCGTGGTCGGGCGATGGTGAGCGAGTGCAGCGGCAGCTGACGACGCTGGGGTTCGCGGTGCATCATGCGGATACGACCCGCGACGATACGACTGGCGGGATGGCCGCGACGCTGCTGCGCGAGAGCGAAGGTGCGCTCGTGCCGCTCGGCTTCTCGATGGGCGGCATCGTCGCCCTCGAAGCCGTCCGGCAGGCTCCCGCGCGCATCGCCGGCCTGGTGAAGGAGGCCGAGCAGCGGAGCACCCAACGGCGGCGCAGCGGACGCCAGGCTAATCCACGGCCGTTCTCGCAGCCTTGAGCCGGCCGTAGTCGGCGTACGATCAGCCGGCGGGAGTCGAGCTAGGCATCGCGGGTGAGCAGGGCGACCAGTTCGGCCTGCCGCCGCGCGCCGGTCTTGCCGAACAGGCTGGCGAGCTGACCGCGGATCGTGCTAACGCTAACTCCGCGGGTCGTCGCCGCGGTGCGGAGCGATTGCCCCCTGATCAGCGCTTGGGCGAGCTACCGTTCGGCCAGCGTCAGGCCGAAGCCGTCCATCGCCGCCGCCAGACGCGCCGCCCCTCTTGCAACGGCGACGCGCACCAGGACGGCGGGTCCGTCGGCCGCCTCGACTGCCGACGGTAGGGCGAGCGGCAGGACGCAGGCCTGCGCCGTGTGGCTGCCGTCGGCGCCCTTCAGCTCGACCGCGCCGCTGCGCTTGTCGCCCGGTCGCGTCGCCACTTTAATCGCCGTCGCCAGCTCCGCGCCGGCGCGCGGCCCGACGGCGGCGAGCCGGGCGTCTGGCGCGTGCATCACCGTGCCGTTGGCGAACAGCCGTTCGCCGGCGTCGTTGGCGTGGACGATGCGCCCGTCGCGGTCGAGGAGGAAGGTCGGCTCGGACGCGGCGTCGAGGGCGGCGCTTGTCGCGGCGGCGAACGCGGTCATCCCGCGGAAGCGCCGCCGCAGCGCCACCGCGCGGCGCAGGTGCGGATAGGCGGGGGCGAGCGCGGCCTCGCTGTCGCGCTCAAACCTGCCGCGCCGCCGGTCGCGACCCAGGCTGATGTTGGTGACGACCTGGCCGCGACGTCGAGCGGCAGGTAGAGGCCGTGCTCGGCGCCGAGCGGCCGGAGAAAGTCATTGTAGTACTCGGTGCTCTCGAATTTGACGCGGGCGAGGATGTCCTCGTTGCGGATCGCGGTCGGCCGCCACCGTGCGAGGTAGTCGGCGGGGTCGGCCATGCGGACCAGCGGGTTGATCGCGGAGTAGTATGCCTCGAAATCAGCTGCCGCGCCGAGCCCCCTCTTACCATGGAAGATGGCGTCGCTCGCTCCGGTGACTACGTCGGCTGTCAGCAGCATGGCCTCGTCCGCCCCGGCCAAGCCGGCGACGTCGGCCAGCACCTGTCGCCACTGCGCCGGGTCGACGACGGCATCGTAGATGCGGTCGGTGAGGCGCTCGAGGTGCTCCGCGGACATCGCCCGAAGGTAGACGGACGGATGACGGGCGACAAGCTTAGCCCCGTGGCGTAGGCCGCGACGGTAGCGGTGCCCCGGCGCGAGAGGACTAAGGGTCAGTAAATTATGTGAGGCTTAGTTCATTTGAAGGATGTCGGGGCCTTCGCGCCGTGGCACCAGACACCTGCAATGCAACTAGCGGAATAAGGAACAGGGCATGTCGGTTTTCGGTAGGAGGTCAATGACGGCGGCGCTGGCGCTAGCAATGAGCAGCGCGGCGCACGCGACGATTACCTACACCTTCGACAGCGACAACCAGGGTTGGACCTACGGCGATGTCGCGCAGGTCACCGCGGCGTCATTTGGTCCGGCACCATGGGCAGGCGGCCGGCTGTCACTCGGCGACATGGCCAGCCAGACCGGCGTTTTCGCGCCGGCGGCGGTGCTCGGCGACCAGAGCGGCGCCTACGGCGGCTCGATTTCGTGGAAGGTCGCCGACGCGTTCAACGACGGCGTGCCGTATGCGGCGCTTATCCTCTACGGCGCGACGATGAACGCCTCGATCGACCTCGGGCCGCCGTCGACCGACGTCGACAACCTGACTAAGTACACGGTGACGTTGAACGAGAGCAATTTCCGCGCCTTCACCGGCGGCTTCAATTCGTCGGCAGCGCCGCTCACGGAGGCGCAGTTTCGATCGATCCTCGGCAACCTTCAGGGCATCGGCTTCAACACCGAATACAAAACTGGCGGCGACGACAGCCGCTTCGACGACGCCGTGTTCAACGGCTTCGGTTCGTCGACCGGCGCTGTGCCCGAGCCGTCGGTATGGGCTTTCATGATCTTCGGCTTTAGCCTAGTCGGCGCGCGGGCCCGCCGCGCTGGTGCGGCCACCTTCCTGGTCGCCTGAACCTTCGAACCACGGCGACCGAGCCGGGCAGGTCGGGTCAGTCCGGCGACGCGATGGTCGCCAACTGCGCCGCGAAGGCGCGCCGGTAGGCCGGACGCGCTTCGCCGCAGGCGACGTAGCCGGCGAGGTTCGGGAAGCCGTCGAGCAGCTGCGACGGTCGGAAGCGCAGGAGCAACGAGACCATCAGCAGGTCGCCGGCGGCGCACGCCCTGTCGAGCTAATCGGCATCGCTTAGGCGCCGCGACAGCCGATCGAGCCTTACGCGGGCGCGGTACGTGACCAGTGGCCGCCGGTCTGCCGCCCACGGCCTGTCGGCTTCGAAGATGCGCGCCGCCCGCAGCTCGAGGACTGGCGGCTCGACGGCTTTAGAAAACCCCACAAGTGGACGTTCCGCGCGTCTTGGCCGGGCCCCGATAGGACACGTTCATTCAGGTCGGGTTCGTTCATCTTCGCATGGTTCTTCGGCAGCTGACTCTGATGCATAATCAAATACGCCACCGGGTTCAGCTGCCGGAAAACGGCCTGGTTCAACACCGGACGCGGCCATCGCGGCGGTCAGGAGCGCCGGCGGCTCCTCACGTAGCTCATCGCTCAAGGAAAAGGTTCCCCAGTGAATACCGAGTGCGTGTCGGGCGCCCACGTCGGCGAAAATCCGCACTGCCTCGGCGGGATCGGTATGTTGCGGTGCCATGAACCACCGAGGGGCATAGGCACCGATCGCCAGTAGAGCGACGTCGGGCGCGCCGTGTCGATGGCGCAAGTCGCGGAAGATGGCACCATCGCCGTAGCCCGTGTCACCGGCGAACCAGACGCTGCCGTTCCGGTTGGTCTTCAGGTAGTGCCCGGCCCACAGTGTCATTCGTCGATCGCGAAGGCCGCGAGCCGACCAGTGGGTGGCCGGGGTTAACGTCGTGGCGACGCCCGGCGCGATCTCGATCTGGTCGTGCCAGTCGCCCACCGCGATCCGCGCATCGGGCACGGCAGCGCGGACGATCGTGTCGTTGCCGAGCGGCATGATCATCAGCGGGGCATGCGCCGCGTGCAGCCGGCCAAGCGTCACGAGGTCAAGATGGTCGTAGTGGTTGTGGCTGACCAGCACCGCGTCGATCGGCGGGAGATCGTCGAACGCAATGCCGGGTGCGGAAACCCGTTTGGGACCTAACCCCGCAACCGGACTAGTCCGCTCCGACCAGACCGGGTCGGTCAGCAGGTTGACCCCCGCCACCTGGATCAGGACGGTCGCATGACCGACCATCGTGATACGCAGACGGGCGACCCGCGAATCAGGCTAACCTGTCGCACCGCGACAGCCGTCGGCCAGTCCGATCGGGGAGCGCTCAACCGCCAGCGCAGCAGGTCGATCAGCGACCGGTCGGTCGTGGGCTGACCAGGGTTGAAGAAGCGGAGCCCGTCGAAGTGGTCGCTCTTGGGTCCGTGATAGTAGCGGTTCGCGGGCATCGGGGTTTGTCGATCATCGCCCGAGCGGCGAGGCGGCGTAGTCTGCCAGCAGCGCCGCGGCATGGTCATAGATGGCGACGGCCCCGGCACGGCGGAGTACTTCGTCGGCGAACCCGCCGGACCGCAAGGCGATCGCCGCGATGCCGCATTTCGCGGCGGCTTCGACGTCGTACGGCGTATCACCGACGACGAACGCCTCGCTGGGCTCGACGCTGGCCAGCTTGCGCAGTGCGGTGGCGAAAATGTCGGGTGCCGGCTTGGTCTGTTCGACGTCGTCGCTGCTGGAAGTGACCTCGACCAAATCGCGTGCGTCGAGCAGGTCGAGATAGTGATCGAGCTCCGCCTGTGACGCCGACGAGGCCAGCGCGACGCGCTGTCCACGGCCATGGGCATGGGCGAGCAGATCATGTGCGCCTGCAAAGGGCCGCACTCGGTCAAAATAGGTAGACTTGAAGATTTCGCCGTGCGCTTGACCGAGCGCATCCTGGGTCGCCTGGTCCGCGTCGGGAAGTAATGCCGGGACAAGCATGTCCGTACCCTTGCCGATCTGATCGTGGATCGTTTGTCGGTCCAACTCGACACCGGTCGCCGCGAACGCCTCCTGCCAGGCAAGCACGTGCAGATCGTTGCTGTCGACAAGCGTGCCGTCGATGTCGAACAGGATCGCCTTGATTGGCATCGTCAAGCTCCCGGTGCGTAGCTCACGCCGCCAGCAGCGCGCGACGGCAATGCTCGAGGTAGGCGGATTCGTGGATGCCGACGAGCTCGACAACGCTCGACCATAGCCATGACGGCGCATCGAGACTCTTCGATCGCTGGTGAAGAGCACCGGACCATTCGTCGCGCTGGTGCGCATCGAGCTGCCGGCCATGGGCCCGGCCGACGACGGCGGCGAGCGACCACGCGACGGCGCGAGCCTCTTCGGCAGCAAGACCGTCGAGCTCGGTCTTGAGGTACTGTGGCATCAGCTCACGGACGACCACCGCCGCGTCGTCCAGGCGGGCAGCAACCATCCGCTCGCCGAGGTTGGGCGACAGCGCGCGTGCACCGATGACGACGCGGACGGCATAGTCGCGCGGCATTTCGGCGTCGGCGGCGCGCGGCGCGGCGGCCTTGGTCGCTTCCTTGATGTCGAGCAGCGACAGGTCGCCATTGCCCTGCCGCACGACTGCGGCGTAGCGTAGCCGGCCGAGCGAGCTGCACCCCTTCATCCAGTAGGCCGCATCGAGCAATTCCAACGAGGTGTCGTCGCCGCCTCCGACAACAGCGCTCCACCGTCGCGCCAGGGCCTCCGACGCGAGCATGTCGGCAATCAGCCGGCGCTCCGCCTCGTCCATCGGCCAGTATTTCGGACCGAGCGGTATGACCGGCCGTACGTCCTCGATGCGCTCTTCGGCGAGATGCTTCCACCGCGCCGGCCGGCTAGGCGCAGCAGCTTCCGCACCGGCTCGGGCTGGGCATCGATCGCTTTTGCCGGTTCGGTCAGCCCGGCGATGTAGCCGGCGGCGATGGCCTCGATCATCCGCGCCGTGACGCCGCCCGGCAGGTCGAACCCGCGCGCGGCCGCCGCCAGCGACAGGGCGAGGCGGATGATGTCGTGCGCCGGATTGCCGATCACGGTCTGGTCGAGATCGCGGATCTGGATCTCGACCTTGCCATCGGTGTCGGCCAGCGGACCCAAGTTGCCGAGGTGGCAATCACCGCAGATCCAGATCGACGGCCCGACGGGAACCCTGCCCTCGCTCTCCGCCAGCCACTCGTAGAACTTGACCGTGCTGCCGCGGACGTAGGCATGCTGCGAGCGGGCCATCTTCAGGTTGCGCGTCCGTGCCAAGACTTCCGCCCGGTCGCCGATGGCGACCACTTTGCTCTTCATCGACAGCTCGATCCCTGCGCACCTGTAGCGCTTGCTTCTGCCAGTGGGCCACGAGTTAAGCGACCCGTAAGGATGTCGCGCCGTGCTGCCGCGGAGACGGTCGAAGCGGACAAGTATGTCAGCGAACGATCACGTGGCGATCAAGCGAAGAGAGAAAGTTCGGAAAACCACGGCAGGCATAGGGGTTGCGTCGATAACGGCGTCGCGGGACACAGTTGCTGCATGAACCTCTATCGTCGTCATTCGGTATGCGACCACGACGACGGCGTCGACGCGTGGCGCACGACGCGCATGAACGCGTCTCCGCAGCTTGCCGGTGCGATTCGCGGCTACGCCGACTATTGGGAGCGGACCGGCAGCTTCACGCTCCGCCGCGAGCTGCCGCACGCCGAAGGCGTGCTGATCGTCAACCTGGGCGAGCCGATCTCGGTCACAGGTGGAGACACAAAGGAGATCCGCGTACGCGCCGGCGAGGCCTTTGTCGCCGGTGGCCATCTTCGTCCTGCGCTGTCCTGCTCCACGGGCGCACAGGCCGGCATCCACGTCTTCCTGCCGCTGACGACCCTGCGACGCTTATTCGGAATTTCGATGGATCAGCTGGTCGACCGCGTCGTCCCGCTCAATGCCGTATTTGGCCGCCAAGCCGGCGAGCTCGGCGATGCGCTCGGCAGCGCCCGCGATGAAGATGGCCGGGCCGACATCCTCGACGACACGCTCGCTTCCGCGCTCGCGCGCGCGCCGGTGTTCGACCGGCGGCTGACGCGCGCGCTCGCCACGTTGCAGGCGATGCCCCATCGCGACATTGTGCAAATCGCCGACGATGTAGAATGGAGCCGCAAGCATCTGGCAGCGTGCGTCCGCGACGCCATCGGTATCGGGCCGCGTTCGTTCCGTCGCTTGCTTCGCTTCCAGGCGCTTACCGGTCTCGTCGGCGCGACGCAGGGGTGCCCGGACTGGGCCGACCTCGCCGCGGACGCGGGCTACTACGACCAGTCACACATGATCCGCGAGTTCCGCGAGTTCAGCGGCATGTCGCCGGGTGTTTACCTGGCGCGCAGCCTGCCCAATAGCAGCGGCCTGCGCGAAGGCTGAGGTTCGTTTCATCCAATCCAAATGGATCGCCCCCATGGCATCTGGGGCGGCACGGAGGAATCGACATGCGGCACGAGATCATCCCCAACCTGCGCTATACTGACGCTCCGAGAGCGATCGACTTCCTGTGCGCGGCGTTTGGCTTCGAACGGAAGGCCGTCTATCTGAACCAGAGTGATCCCGCGGTCGTCGACCATGCCCAGCTCGTCTGGTCCGACCGGATGATCATGATCTCCAGCGTCACCGATTCCGAGTACGCGCGCGCCGCCAGTATGACGACAGCGGCCAAAGCTGGCGGCGCGACAGCCAGTCTCTATTTGACCATCGAGGATGTCGACGCCCACGCTGAACGCGCCCGCGCTGCCGGCGCGACAATCATCCTCGAGCCGATGAAGCAGGACTATGGTGGCCGCGGCTACTCGGCGAGCGATTCCGAGGGCAACGCCTGGAGCTTCGGTAGCTACGACCCTTGGGCCGAGGGATGATGGCAAACGCCTTACGCGAACGTTTTGCCCGGGCAATCACGAGTGGATCACGATGAAAATCATTCTGTCGGTGGTCGGCGGGCTTGTCGCCTGGGCTTTGATCGCCACGTTGCTCGACAGGAGTCTGCGCCTCATTTTGCCAGACTACGCCGCGGCCGAACTGGTCCTCGCCTTTACGCTGTCGATGAAGATCGCGCGGCTTAGTATCGCCGTCGTTGCTTCGCTGGCGGCGGGCGTAGTTACCCGAACTATCGTGCCCGCAAACCGGTGGGTGCCATGGGTCGTGGGAGTGATCCTCTTGCTCGCCTTCCTGCCTGTCCACATCCAGATCGGGCAACGCCTGCCGCTCTGGTACCACCTGTTCTTTCTGCTGACCCTCGCACCTTTCGTAGCGCTCGGTGCTCGCACGCGAGACATTGTGGTCGCAGCGATAGCATCCGATCGCCACTCGTACTGAGACCCCAGAAGTCGACGTTCACGGCGGTGCGGGCGCTTCCCGAAACCGGTCCTTCGTTCAGGTATGGCTTGTCAGTCGGAACCAGTCCCTCAACCAAGCGGGCTAGCAACTCGGCACGGGCAATGGCAGGCTGTTCCGATGTCGGATGAGTCAACCCCGCCGCGACCGAAGAGCTCTGCACGCCAGCGTGCGGATGAGATCAAGCAGTTCCGCTGCAAGAACCTGATAGCCGTTTTGGAATGTCCGACGGACATCAAGAACATCGGCACTGTCATCCGCAATGTGAACGCGCTCGGAGTGGAGAAGGTGTACGTCGTCGACCCACGATGTTCCCTACCGGACGACTGGCAGGAGCTGCGCGACGCGCGTGCAGTATCGAAGACCTCCGTCTCAGCAGTGAAATGGACGTTCGTGAGGCGCTTCGACAGCACGGACGCTTGCTTCGACTATCTAGAGAGTAAGGGCTTCCGATCTATCGTGACCTCGCCGCATGTGAAGGGTAAAACCAGCATCTTCCTGCACGAGGGTGACTACACGCTCCATGCGAAGCTCGCCGTGTGGTTCGGGAGTGAGGCGGTCGGGATCAGCGACCGTGCCGTCGAGCGCAGCGACCTTTGCGTTTGTATCCCGATGTTCGGCATGATCGAGAGCCTCAACGTGGGCACGAGCTCCGGCATCGTCCTCTATGAGGTTGCTAAGCAGCGGCGCGAGTATCAGAGCAAGTACCGGCTTCGCAACCAAAGAGGCGAGCGGAGTGTGCCGCTGCCGACGGTTATTGCTTCAATGTCGGGAGACGTTCCCCAGGCCTAAGGCAAAGCGATTTCCAGCGACGGAGCAGCTCTTGCCTGTCAACTTGCAGCGACGAGGAACCCCATAACTCGCCACTCTACGGCCTTGGCAGCGCACTACAAAGCGGACGCCCGTTCATTCGACGCGACGCTATGCCTCGGCTAACGTCGTGCGGCGCGCTACGCAGGGAGCCGATTTCAAGCTGCTCCGAGCGATGGTAAGCGTTGTGGAGGATCAGATGCGGGAGAGGCCGTAGTGGCCGATCAGGACGACGATGACGGGCTGACGGTCGCCTTGTCTCCGGTCCAGATGGCTGGGATCATGCACGGCGAGGACGTTTCGTTCGAGGCGACGGTCGGCAACCGGCTGTGGGGCGCGGTTACCCTACTCGGTGGGGCTCTCGAGATGACCGGCGGATCGGCGCTGATCCTAACGCCCGAGCCCACAATGATCACCAAGGTCGGCGGCTGGGCGCTGGCCATCCACGGCTCGGACACGGCGTCGACGGGGCTGCGCCAGATCTATACCGGCCGGCCAGAGAACACGTTAACCGAGCAGGCGGCCGAAGGGCTGGCGCACGAATTTGGGGCGAGCCGGGCAACCGCGCACACGATCGGTGTGACGGTCGACATCCTGGTGCCGCTCGTCGTTCTCGCCGGCATCGGGGCGGCGCGCGTCGCTGCGGTTCGCGCCGGCCGCATCAGCCTCGCCGCTGAGGAGGCGGCCGGCGGTCACACTATCGCGCGGCACATCGGCCAAACGGAGGCGGCCCTGCGCGCGCGCCTTCTCGCGCAGCGCGGTATCCCAGCTGCGAGTACGTTCTTTACGCAAGGGGCAGCAGAGCGGGTAATCAGCGACGCGATTGCTGCCGACGCACAGGGGATCCGCCAATGGGCTCGGGCGACCGCTGCCGCCGCCCAGAATGGCGGCCGGGTCGCTAACTATGTCATCGTCCATGACGCCCGCGAGGTTATCGGCCAAGGCGTCGTCCGAGCCACGAATTCCCTTCAGACCATGACCCGCTTGCGCATCGTCCTGCGCTGGTCGCAAGTCCAGGGCCGCCTCTACTTCATCCTGACGAGCTTCCCGGTGCCATGAGCGATTTCCCGCATCTCGACCTCCTGATGGACGGCTACTTCCATCAGGATTACGACCTCGCTGGTGGCGACGTTCCGGAGGTGGTCGCCGCCTTCGTGCGCGACGCGGGCGCCAAGGAAGCGGCGGCGACGGCGGCCGACATCCGTCGTTTCGTCGCTGCCGGCTCGGCTGAAGGCGAGGCGTTCAGCGCGCGTTATCCAGATGATGTCGACCCCGCCGGTTGGGATATGACTGTCGCTGAATGGCTCCATTGGGTCGCCGGCCTACTGGAGGCGACGGGCTAGCACGCCATTTGGCGAAGCGCCGATCGGGTCGCGATCGGACTGACCCAAACGCGGTCGTTCGACGTCCCGCGAGCCAGTCCCAACTTTGGCCATTCGTTAAGCCGAGTTGCGCGGCAGATCACCTGCGATTGCGAACCTCCTAGGACGTCGGCACGGCAGCCAAGTGGCGGCTCGCTTTCGCCTCCAATAGCCGGACAAGCTCGGGCTGCATGAAGTCGTAGTCGTCCGGTATGTCGAGACAGATTACGCGCTTGCCCCCGAGAACCGCACGGAACCGCCGCTGCAGCTTGTTGCGGTGCGCCTTCTCCATGACGAGAATGATGTCGGCCCATGCGACCAGCTCGGCCGTGAGCGGATTATCGGCGTCATGGTTCGTGCCGGCGGACTCCACCTCCAAGTCCTCCCGACGCGAGAACACCTGCTCGGCCGTAGGGCTGCGCAGCCTGTTCTGGCTGCACACGAACAGCACCGTCCGAATGCGGGGTCGGCTCAACCCTGCCCCTACAAGCCGCGCCAAGCAAGTGGACCTGGCGTCGCGTCAGCCGAGTAGTCAACTTGGAGCACGCGGCGACGACGCGGCGGATCGGCGGCGACCGAGGCGTGGACGGTCGACGTGGCGTAGAGCCAGACGTCGCCGCGCTCGGAAGGCATAACTTCTCGCCGAACGCCGTTACGACGCGGTCGATCTCGGCTTCGGACACACGGCCGAGCCTGTGCGAGCCGGGCACGATGCGGAGCGGCGCGTTTCGCTCGTCTACCGCATCCAGGTGCACGCGCAACGTCACCATGCGCTGTAGAATCGCGAACGGCGGCTCTACCTGGATCAGCCCGGACTTTACCGTCCACGGCCCGAAGCCGTCTGCGTCCATGCGCTCCCTAACTACGATCGTGCGGTCCTGATGCCAGCCGAGCGCCCAGTTCAGTTCCGCCGTCTTGTCGAACAAGATAGCACGTACGGGGCGAGCCTCGTCGCCGAGTACGGACGCGGCGATCGCGCCGATCGGTCCCGCTGTGTCGAGAAACGGCTCCAGCTGGGGCCCTTCTCTTATCCGCACACCGGGCTTGCTCGTCGGCAGCGCGGCCAAGGCAGCCTCAAGGCGACGGCAAGCAGCGTCATCCAGAGCTTGCGCGAACAGCTGGGCTCCATCATCGTCGAGGTTGAGGTCAGGGGATCGGCGGGCGGTAGCGAGCATGAGGCCGAGGTTAGCGCGACCCACCGCCGGCGTCGACGACTCAACGTCGGTCGTTCAGCGACTCTTGATCACCTCGACAGACTGGACGCTCATTCAAGTACGGCTCCTCTATTCTCGTCCGCAGGCCAGAGGCGGCCCACGCGCGAAGCCAATCCTCCCCAATGCGGACCGCTATCGCCTGCGTTCGTCAGAGGCGCGGATCGACGCGCTCGCTCTCCATAGCCAGGACGCCGAACACGCATTGGTGCACGCGGGTCAGCGGCGCGTGCTCGACGAAGCGGTGGAGCGCTTCCATTCCGAGCGCGAACTCGCGCAGCGCCATCGAGCGCTTTTGTCCCAAGCCACGCTTCTTCAGCCTCACGAGGTTGTCGGGGCGGTCATAGTCCGGACCGTAGATGATGCGCAGATACTCGCGGCCGCGGCACTTAATCGCCGGTTGCAGCAATCCGCGGCCGCCGCGCGTGACGAAGTCGAGCGGCTTCACCACCATCCCCTCGCCGCCCGCCGCGGTCAGCGTTTCCCACCAGGCGATCGCCTCGGAAACCTGCGCCGGATCGGCGAGATCGACGCGGCGGTGCGCGGTCGCGACGACGAGTGCGGGATCGGCCTCGGCGAGCCGATGCGCCTGCGCCATGTGCCAAAGGTGATCCTTGTCGTTGTGCACCGCGCCTTCGCTTGCCAGCAGATGGAACGGCGCAATGCGCAGATCGTCGATCCCCGCGAACGGCGCGACATAGCGATTGTAC
The DNA here is from genome assembly GCA_964246245.1 of uncultured Sphingomonadaceae bacterium. Lineage (GTDB taxonomy): Bacteria > Pseudomonadota > Alphaproteobacteria > Sphingomonadales > Sphingomonadaceae > Polymorphobacter_B. Next base: position 3,831 of record CAXTQJ010000027.1, on the reverse strand, counting down.
GCCGCACGGTAGAGCAAGGCGTCCTCCCGGCGCTTCATGGCGGCATCAGCCATCGCACCGACGTCCACCCCGCGGGCACGCGCCGCCTGCAGCGCGGCCGAAGCCGCTTCCAGTCCGGCAATCGCAGCGGCACCGACGGCCGCGTATTGATCGCGGACCAGCGCACCGGCCTTCATGCTCCACGGCAGGATCTCGGCATCCCATAGCACCCAGTCGGTCGCGAGATCATCCCACAGCCCGGAGGCCTCCATCGCGGCGTCGATGCGGTGAAGCGCGGCTGCCTCGAGCGCGGCGTCGTGGAAGAACCGCCGCCCGGTACGCGTGACGATCACGCCGCGGCTGCCGTCGGTCACACCGAACCGGCGCGCGGCGACATCCTGGTTGCTCGCGAGCACGATCAGCGCACGCGAGCCCATGTGCTTTTCTTCGACGACGACGCTGCCGACACTCTTGCTGCCGTAGAAGGCGAACGCTTCCTCAGGCCGCTCGAGCCAGCCATCGACCGTGCTGGTCTCCGCCGGCGACATCGTCGGTGGCAGATGTACCAGCCAGCGCGGGTCGACGGCGTAGCGGCTCATCACCTCCAGCGCCGCCGCGGCGTTGTCCTCGCGAACTGTTACGATGCCGTACAGCCGCGTGTCGATCACCTGCTTACCGAGCACGTCCGCCAGGTTGAGCTGGTGCGGCTGCGTCTCGCCGGTCGCGGGCGAGGGTTCGCCGAGCGGGCGGATCGGCTCGTAATAGGTGCGGAGCGCCGGCACCGAGACGAGTTCCAGCTCGGGGTAGCGCAGCGCGGTCAGCTTGCCGCCGAACACGCAGCCGGTGTCGATGCAGAGCGTGCCGTTGACCCAGTTCGCGTCGACGACGGGGGTATGGCCGTGGACGACCTTGGCGCGGCCCTTGTATTCCGCCGCCCAGTCCCACCGCACCGGTAGGCCATATTCGTCGATCTCGCCGGTGGTCTCGCCGTACATGCAGAAGCTGCGCACCGCGCCCGAGGCACGGCCCTGCATCTCCTCCTTCACCCCGGCGTGCGCCACGACTAGCTTGCCGCCGTCGAGCACATAGTGGCTGATCAGGCCGTCGAGCCAGTCACGCATCTCAGCCGCGAACCCGAGCGGTTCGGCGGCGATCTGCTCGATCGCTTCGGCCAGGCCGTGGCTGACCTTCACCTGCTTGCCAGCGAGATGCCGCTTGAGCTTGTCATCGTGGTTGCCGATCACCGCCAGGCCGGCGCCTGCCTCGACCATATGGCGGACGATGCGCAGCACGTCGGGCGAGCGCGGACCGCGGTCGACCAGGTCGCCCACAAAGATCGCACGCCGACCCTCGGGCGGGGTCACGGTCACGTCCTTGCCCACCCAGGTGACGGCATAGCCCAAGTCGCCGAGCAGCGTCTCCAGCTCGTCGGCGCAACCGTGGACGTCGCCGATGATGTCGAACGGTCCGCTCTCCTCGCGGCGATCGGTCCACAGCTTCGTGCGGGTGATCTCGACCGCGTCGACCTCTTCGACCGAGCGCAAGACGTGCACGTAGCGCAGCCCCTCGCGCTGCATCCCGCGCATCGACTTCTTGAGGGTGAGCATCTGGCGCCGGACCGGACCCGCGCCGAACTGGCGATCGGGTCGCGCGGCGTTACGCGCTACGGCCAGCGCCTCGGGAAGATCGAACACGATCCCGACCGCCAGCGCATGCCATTTGCGCGCGAGCGCAATCAGCCCCTTGCGTGACTCCGGCTGGACGTTGGTGGCGTCGATGACGGTAAACCGTCGCGCCTTGAGCCGCTTCTCGACGAGGTAGTGCAGCACGTCGAACGCGTCGCCCGTCGCACTCTGGTCGGTCTCGTCGTCGGCGACCCAGCCGCGCATCCGATCGGACGACACGGCTTCGGTCGGCAGGAACTGCTTTGCCGCAAAGCTCGACTTGCCGGTGCCCGAGGCGCCGATCAGCAGCACGAGCGCGAACTCGGGAATCTCGATCTTCATGCCGCAACCTTCGTGTCGCTGGAATCGCGGGTGAACACCGCTGCCTGGGTCGGCGTGCCGTGCACCGCATCCTCTTGGCCGATGCCCTCGAAGCGCACCGCATAGCCATGCCCCAGCGCGACGCTCTCCGCCCAGTGGCGGAACTCGGCACGGGACCATTCGAACCGGTGGTCATTGTGGCGGAACTTGCCCGCGGGCAGCGTCTCGAACATCGCGTTGTAATCGCGGTTCGGGGTCGTGACGATCACCGCGCCGGGGCGAGCATGACCGAAGAGTGCCGCCTCGAACGCGGGCAGGCGCTCGGCGTCCATATGCTCGATCACTTCAACGACGGCGGCCGCATCGTAGCCTTTCAGCCGGTCGTCGCGGTAGACCAGCGAGCCTTGCAGCAGCTCGATCCGCTGGCGCTTGATATCAGGCATGTGGTCGAGCCGCAGCCGGTCGCCCGCCGCGGCCAGGACCCGCGGCGCGACCTCGACCCCGGCGATCTTGCGAACCGACGGTAGCTTTAGCAACTCGCGCAACAGCCGTCCTTCGCCGCAGCCGAGATCGAGCACGCTCGACGCGCCCAGCTCCTTCAGCAGGCCAACGACGCGGTCCATGCGCTGATCATTGAGCCGGATCGGCTTTTCGAACGCTTCCTCGACGGCATCCCTCGCCAGCGCCTCTTCGGGCGCTTCCGCTTCGACCCTGTCGTCGAGTGCGGTGTTCGCGCGGTTCATCAGCCCGCGAAAGCGCAGATAGCGCTGCACGATCAGCTCGCGGGCCGGATGTGTCTCGAGCCAACCCTCGCCCTTGCGCAGCAGCTTCTCGACCTCGTCTTCGCCGATGTAATAATGCTTCTGGTTGTCGAGCACGGGGATCAGCACGAACAGGTGGGTGAGCAATGCGGCCAGCCGCACCTCACCGGTCAGGCGAAGCGCGACATAGGGGCTGGCACCCCATTCGGGATGCTCAGGATCAAGCTCGATTGGCGTCGCGGTGACCGTATAGCCGAGTGGCGCGAACAGCCGCTCCACCAGTTCGGCTCCGCCACGCGCCGGAAGCGGCGTGACCACGGCCTCGAGCGGGATCGCGGTGTCGGCAAGCTCCTGGCGATCCTTGGACCGCCCGCCCATCGCGGTATTGAGTAGGCGCCCAAGCGCCACCGACAGCAGCGACGACGCCGCATAAGGGCGATCGTTGACATACTGGTCCTCCAGCCCCGCCTTACCGCGAACGAGGTCGATCGTGTCGACATCCAGCGTGATCGCCGCCGTGCAGCGCTCCTCGCTCGCTTCCGGGTAGAAGAGCGTAGCAGTGCCGAACGGTAGGGTTGCCGTATGCACGTTCGCCGGGTTCTTCATCAGCAGGAAGCCGAGGTCAGTGGCCGGCCGATGTGTCGTTGTGATGGTCAGGAGCATGGGTCGTTCCAGATACGAAAAAGCCCCATCGAGGGCTCGACAGGGCTGCGGGTCATGGTCGTCTGATGGTCAGGTTCGACTATGGCGCAGCCCGGGCGCGAGGGTGATTGGCGTAGAGGTTCGACGAGAAGGCACAGCCGTATCCCCGCGCTGCTGCGCCAGAGATGTGGGAAGGGCGGGCTAAGTGCGATATCACTGCCTCAGCATCCGCCGCGATCGGTCTGCCGTCAACAGACTTTCGATGCACTATTGGAGGCGATCGACCGCGAACGGCTGATCACTGGCGCCGAACCGCTTGCCGCTGCAACGGCGTAGGAGACCCCAGAAGCGGCCGTAAAGCTCTTTCTTTGGCGTCATCAATATCGGACGCTCATTCACGCTGACCCAACGGGCGACGCATCGCCGTGCCGACCAGGCCGAAGCCCATGATCATCAACAGCCAG
>CAXTQJ010000026.1:10087-18462 GCA_964246245.1 uncultured Sphingomonadaceae bacterium | reverse complement strand
GTCTACGCCGCCGTCGCGCCGCCGGCGGCCGCGCCCGACGCCGGCTTCGACCCTTATCCGGGCGGCATCGTCGCGGTCGGTCACCGCGGGGGCGGCTTCGCCTTCGACTGCGAGGGGCCGGCGCACCGCGTCCTGCTGCCCCCGTTCGCACTGGCCCGGAGCTGCGTGACCAACGCCGACTGGGCCGCGTTCGTCGCCGACGGCGGGTATCGGACGGCGTCGCTGTGGCTGAGCGACGGCTGGGCGTGGGTCCAGCGCGAGCGGCTGGCCGCGCCGCTCCACTGGGACGACGACGGCGGCGAGTTCACCTTGTGCGGGACGGTCGAGCGCCGCGCCGACGCGCCGGTCGCGCACGTCAGCCATTACGAGGCCGATGCCTTCGCGACGTGGGCCGGCGCGCGCCTGCCGACCGAATTCGAGTGGGAGGCGGCATCGGCCACCGCCGACCCCGCCGCCGGCAACCAGCTCGACGGCCCCGGCTGGATCGGTCCCGTCGGCGGCGCGAGCGTCTTCGGCGACGTGTGGTGCTGGACGGCAAGCGCGTTCCTGCCCTACCCTGGGTTCCGCCCCGCCGCCGGCGCGGTCGGCGAATACAACGGCAAGTTCATGAGCGGCCAGATGGTGCTGCGCGGCGCGTCGTCCGCGACGCCACGCGGGAGCAGCCGGGCGACCACGCGCAACTTCTTTCCGCCGACCGCGCGCTGGCAGTTCAGCGGGCTGCGGCTGGCGAAGGACGACTGATGCTCCATCTGGCCACCCGCGACACCACCGACAAGGATTTCGCCGACGCCGTCCTCGCCGGGCTGGCGGCGCCGCGGAAGGTCGTGCCGGCGCGCTTCTTCTACGACATGACGGGGTCGGCGCTGTTCGAGGCGATCACCCGCCTCCCCGAATACTACCCGACCCGGACCGAGATCGGCATCCTCCGCGACCATGCTCCGGCCATCGCCGCCGCGGTCGGCCCCGGGCGGGCGGTCGTCGAGTTCGGCTCGGGGTCGTCGCTCAAGACGCCGCCGTTCCTGAAGGCGGTGGCGGCGTCGGCCTATGTCCCGATCGACATTTCGGCCGAGTTCCTCGAGATGGCGGCGACCGACCTCGCGGCCAAGCTGCCCGAGCTGCCGGTGTTCCCGCTCGCGGCCGATTTCACCCGGCCCCTGAAGCTGCCGACCGGCATCGCGGCGCGGCCGAAGCTCGGCTTCTTCCCCGGCTCGACGCTCGGCAACCTCGGGCCGGCGGCGGCGGTCGATCTCCTGCGCGCGTTCGGCAATACCCTGGGTCCCGGTGAGCCGCTGGTCATCGGCCTCGACCTGCGGAAGGACGCCGGTGTTCTCGAAGCGGCGTATAACGACGCGCAGGGCGTGACGGCGGCGTTCAATTTCAACGTGCTCACCCGGATCAACGCCGAACTCGACGGCACGATCGACGTCGCGGCGTTCGCCCACGCCGCGCGCTTCGACACCGACCTCGGCCGAATCGAGATGCACCTGCGCGCGGTCCGCGACACCGCCTTCACCGTCCTCGGCCAGCGCTTCGCGATGGCCGCGGGCGAGCCGATCCATACCGAGAACAGCTACAAGTGGACGCTCGCCGAAGCGAGGCTCCTCGCCCGCGCCGCCGGCTGGACCCCGGCGTCGGTGTGGACCGACGCCGCCGCGATGTTCGCCGTCCACCTGTGGCGACGCGACGCGGGCGGGATGGAGCCATGATCGGCGCGTGGCTCCTCACCAGCGTCAACCGCGCTTACCGGACGATCGTGCTGGGGACGACACTATGGCCCACCCCGACATTCTTGCGTCGCCAGCTGGTCTGGCCCTAGAGACGGCCACAGAATCCTTGGGAAGAACGCGATGAAGGTCCTCGTCCCCGTGAAGCGGGTGGTCGACTACAACGTCAAGGTCCGGGTCAAGACCGACGGCAGCGGCGTCGAGCTGGCCAACGTCAAGATGAGCATGAACCCGTTCGACGAGATCGCCGTCGAGGAGGCGATCCGCCTCAAGGAGAAGGGCGTCGCGACCGAGATCGTCGTCGTGTCGATCGGCGTCCAGCAGGCCCAGGAGACGTTGCGGACCGCGCTGGCGATGGGGGCCGACCGCGGCATCCTCGTCGTGACCGATCAGACGACCGAATCGCTGATGGTCGCCAAGGTGCTCGCCGCGATCGCCCGGGAAGAGCAGCCCGGGCTGATCATCCTCGGCAAGCAGGCGATCGACGACGACGCCAACCAGACCGGGCAGATGCTGTCCGCCCTGCTCGGCTGGCCGCAGGGGACGTTCGCGTCGAAGGTCACGGTCGACGGCGACCACGTCACGGTCGAACGCGAGGTCGACGGTGGCGCGGAGACGGTCAAGCTCAAGCTGCCGGCGGTCGTCACCACCGACCTCCGCCTCAACGAACCGCGCTACGCCAGCCTGCCGAACATCATGAAGGCCAAGGCGAAGAAGATCGACCCGAAGACCCCGGCCGACTACGGCGTCGACCCCGCGCCGCGGCTGACGGTCGTCAAGGTGACCGAGCCGTCGAAGCGGACGGCGGGGGTCAAGGTCAAGACGGTCGACGAGTTGGTCGACAAGCTGAAGGTTCTGGGAGCGATCGGATGAGCGTCCTCGTACTGGCCGAACACGACAACGCGGTCCTCAAGGACGCGACCCTCGCCGCGGTCACCGCCGCCGCGCAACTCGGCGGGGACGTTCACGTCCTCGTCGCGGGGACCGCCGCGCAGCCGGTCGCGGCCGCCGCGGCGAAGGTCGCGGGCGTGACCAAGGTCCTCCTCGCCGACGACCCCGCCTACGGCCATGCGCTGGCCGAGAACGTCGCGCCGCTCGTCGTCGGGCTGATGGCGAACTACGACGCCTTCGTCGCGCCGGCGACGACGCGCGGCAAGAACCTCGCTCCCCGCGTCGCCGCCGCGCTCGACGTCGCGCAGATCAGCGAGATCCTGTCGGTCGAGGGCCCCGGCACCTTCACCCGGCCGATCTACGCCGGCAATGCGATCGCCACGGTCAAGTCGGCCGACGCGAAGAAGGTCGTCACCGTCCGCGGCACGGCCTTCGCCAAGGCTGCCGCCGATGGCGGCAGTGCGTCCGTCGAGACCGTAACGGGCAACGGCGACGCCGGCCTGTCGACTTTCGAGGGGGCCGATCTCGCCGTCCTCGCCCGGCCCGAGCTGACGGCGGCCAAGATCATCGTCTCGGGCGGCCGCGCCCTCGGCAGCTCCGAAAAGTTCCACGAGATCATGGAGCCCTTGGCCGACGCGCTCGGTGCGGGCCTCGGCGCGAGCCGCGCCGCGGTCGACGCCGGCTACGTCCCCAACGACTATCAGGTCGGCCAGACCGGCAAGATCGTCGCGCCGGAACTCTACATGGCCGTTGGCATCTCGGGCGCGATCCAGCACCTTGCGGGCATGAAGGATTCGAAGATCATCGTCGCGATCAACAAGGACGACGACGCGCCGATCTTCCAGGTCGCCGACATCGGGCTGGTCGGCGACCTGTTCGCGCTGGTCCCCGACCTCACCGCGAAGATCGCCGCGGCGAAGTAGCTCCTCCCCTTCAGAAATGGCTTTCCCTCCCCTTCAGGGGAGGGGGAGTGGCTCCCCTACCTAATCCTAATTATTTCAATGGGTTATACGAACCCTGCCTTGCTGCACCGCCGCGAAAACTAGGTGCGCGGGCGCTTACTTCGCTTACTTGTTCATCTTCGCGGGCCGCCGAACACCGGTTGACGCCGGTCGCGGTGCCCTGCCATCTCTGCCCTGCGGGGGACATGGATGGCGCAGGCGGGATCGCTCGAACGGACGCTCGGCCCGGTATGCTGACCCTGATCTTCACCTTCGCCCAGGCCGAACTCGGCGGGGCGTTTCCCTTCGCTGGCGGCGACTATGCGATGATCGGGCAGGTGCTCGGGCCGCGCTGGGGGTGCGTCCAATTCGGCCTCGACCTGCTGTCGACGCCGGTGTTCATCGCCCTGACCGTCAGCGGCATCGCGCTCTATCTCCAGGGCGTCGCGCCATTGCCGCCCGTCCCCACCGCGATCGTCGCGATCCTCGTCGCGACGGCCGGCGCGGTCCTCAACGTCCGCACCAGCGCGGTCGTCACCGGCATCTTCCTCGGGATCGAGCTCGGCGCGCTCGCGCTGGTCAGCGCGCTCGGCCTCGCCGAGCCGGCGCGCGGGCTGGCCGGGGTGCTGACCATGCCGGTCCGCTTCGACCACGGCGTGACCGCGCCGTTCACGCTCGGCATCGCCGCCGGCGCGGTGTCGGCGGCGTCGTGGGCGGTCAGCGGCTCGGGGCAGGCGATCTACTTCGCCGAGGAGATCCACGATCCCCGCCGCGTCGGGCACCTCGTCGTCCGCATCACCCTGATCGCGATGGCGACGATCATCGTGCCCGTGCTGGCGCTGGTCGTCGGCAGCCGCGATCTGGCGGCGACGCTCGCCGCCGAGTCGCCGTTCACCGCGTTCATCGCCCAGCACGCGTCGCGAACGCTGGCGACGGTGATCGGCCTGGGTATTGCCGCGGCGATCTTCAACGCGGTCCTCGCCAGCGTCGTCTGTTACGGCCGCTGGCTGTGGAGTTCGGGGCGCGACGCGATCTGGCCGGCCCCGGTCAGCGGCGCGCTCGTCCGCCTCCACCCGCGCCTTGGCTCGCCGTGGGTGGCGACGGTCGCCGTCGGGATCGGCGCGGCGAGCTGCACCCTCTTGGGCCTGCGGACGCTGGTCCTGCTGTCGGCGGCGAACGGCATCGTCAACTGGATGCTGCTCAACGCGGCTGGCCTCGTCGGCCGGCGACGGGGGCTGACCGGGTGCGACGCGGCGTATCGCGCGCCGCTGTTCCCGCTGACCAACGTCGTCAGCCTGGTCGCCCTGACCGGGATCGCCGTGCTTACCTTCGAAGACGAAGTCGGTCGCGTCGGCGAGCTGATCGTCGCCGCCGATGTCGTGCTGGCGTTGGCCTACCACCACTTCGTGCTGGCGCGCCGGCCGGGCGGGTGGCGGATGGTCGGGCCCGCGATGGCCTGATCCTCCCCGCAGGCGGGGAGGATCCTCACGCCACGCCCGTCCCGCCGGTCACGCCGTACACCTCGCCGGTGATGTAGCTGCCGTCCTGGCTGGCCAGCAGCACGTAGACCGGGGCGAGTTCGACCGGCTGGCCGGGGCGGCCGAAGGCGCTGTCGCCGCCGAAGGTCGTGATCTTGTCCTCCGGCTGCCCACCCGACGGCTGGAGCGGCGTCCAGAACGGTCCCGGCGCGACGACGTTGGCGCGGATGCCCTTCTTGATCAGCTGCTTGGCGAGCACCTTGGTATAGGCGACGATGCCGGCCTTGGTCGTCGCATAGTCGAGCAGCAGCTCGGGCGGGTGATAGGCGACGACCGACGCGGTGGTGATGACGCTCGCGCCCGCCGGCAGGTGCGGCACGGCGGCTTGGGTGATCCAGTGCATGGCATAGAGGTTGGTCTTCATCGTCACGTCGAAGTCGGCCGAGGAGACCTGCTCGATGTCGCCCTTCGCCTGCTGGTGGCCGGCGTTGATGACGAGGATGTCGAGGCCGCCGAGGCCGTCGACCGCCTGGTCGACCAGCTGCCGGCACCACGCCTCGTCGGTGATGTCGCCCGGCAGCTTGATCGCTTTGCGCCCCTCGGCTTCGATGACGCGGACGACGTCGTCGGCGTCCGGCCCTTCGGCGTCGAGGTACGACAGCGCGACGTCGGCCCCTTCGCGCGCGAAGGCGATCGCGACGGCACGACCGACGCCCGAATCGGCGCCGGTGATCAACGCCTTGCGGCCGATCAGCTTGCCCGAGCCGCGATAGCTCGTCTCGCCGTGGTCGGGGACGGGGTCCATCTTCGCGGCGAGGCCGGGAACGGACTGCGGCTGCTTGGGGAACGGCGGCTTCGGATACTGCTCGCGCGGATCCTGCATCGTCATGCGGTCGGGCATCGTCATTCTCCGGCAGGGGTTCGCCGGCTCAATGGGCGGAAGACGGAAGGGTTGCTCTCAGTTCGTCATCGTGCGGCACGCCGCCGCGCAGTCGCGACAGGCGCGGACGCAATCGTCCATGCCGTCGAGGCTGGCGCAGCTGTCGGCGCACGCGTCGCAGATGTCGGCGCACAGGTGGCAGGTCGCGGCATGGAACTCGGAGCCGCGCAGCATGAAGTCGGCCGCCGTCGCGCACATCGCGGCGCAGTCGGCCATCAGGCGGAAGTGCTTGGGCTCGACATGGTCGCCGCCGGTTTCGAGGCAGTGGTTCATCGCCATGCCGAGGGCGACGCCGTGCGCGCGGTTACACGCTTCAATGCACGCGGCGAGATCAGGCTCCATCGACGGCTCCGTGACGGTTTTGTGCAGGTGCGAACGCCGCGCCGGCCGAGTCCGTTCCGCCGCGTTGCGCCCGCCCGCCGCGCCGCTATGGTGCGCCGCCCGATCAAGAGGGAATCCAATGCCCAAGCCCGATCTGCCGCCGGTCAAGAAGGTCGTCCTCGCGTTCTCGGGCGGGCTCGACACCAGCGTCATCCTCAAGTGGCTGCAGCAGACCTACGGCTGCGAGGTGGTGACCTTTACCGCCGACCTCGGCCAGGGCGAGGAACTCGAGCCCGCGCGGGCCAAGGCGCAGCTCCTCGGGGTGCGCGAGATCTTCATCGAGGATCTAAAGGACGAATTCGTCCGCGATTACGTCTTCCCGATGATGCGCGCCAACGCGCTCTACGAGGGGCAATACCTGCTCGGCACCTCGATCGCGCGGCCGCTGATCGCCAAGAAGCAGATCGAGATCGCGCGTCGGGTCGGGGCCGACGCGGTCAGCCACGGCGCGACGGGCAAGGGCAACGATCAGGTCCGCTTCGAGCTCGGCTACTACGCGCTCGCTCCCGACATCCGCATCATCGCGCCATGGCGCGAATGGGACCTGGCCAGCCGCGAGGCGCTGATCGCCTTCGCCGAGGATCACCAGATCCCGATCCCGCGCGACAAGCGCGGCGAGTCGCCGTTCTCGACCGACGCCAACCTCCTCCACACGTCGAGCGAGGGCAAGGTGCTCGAGGACCCGTGGGACGAGGTCCCCGACTACGTCTATTCGCGCACCGGTTCGCCCGAGGACGCGCCGGCGACGCCGCAGTATGTCACCGTCGACTTCGAGCACGGCGATCCGGTCGCGGTCGACGGCGAGGGGTATGGCCCGGCGGCGTTGCTCGCGAAGCTGAACGAGCTCGGCCGGACGCACGGCATCGGCCGTCTCGACCTCGTCGAGAACCGCTTCGTCGGCATGAAGAGCCGCGGGATGTACGAGACGCCCGGCGGGACGATCCTCCACGCGGCGCATCGCGGCATCGAGTCGATCACGCTCGACCGCGGCGCGGCGCATCTGAAGGACGCGCTGATGCCGCAGTATGCCGAGCTGATCTACAACGGCTTCTGGTTCGCCCCCGAGCGCGAGATGTTGCAGGCGGCGATCGACCACAGCCAGGCCAAGGTCGACGGCACCGTCCGGCTCAAACTCTACAAGGGCCGCGCCGACGTCGTCGGGCGGCGGTCGCCGCACTCGCTGTATTCGGCCAAGGTCGTCACCTTCGAGGACGACGCCGGGGCCTACGACCAGCGCGACGCCGAAGGCTTCGTCAAGTTGAATGCGCTGCGCCTGCGCCTGCTCGGGCGGCGCGACCGGTGATCGCCTCTCATGCCGCCGTCGCCGACTTCATCGCCGCCCACGCCGACGCATGGAACTCGGCCGACGTTGACGCCGTCGCCGACGATATCGCGCTGCCGCAGATGATCGCCCACGGCGACGGGACGACGTTCATCGAGGACGACGCCGCGCTCGCTCGCTGGATCGAGGAGCGGCTCGCACGGTGGGAGGCGCACGGCGTCGCCGGGGTCGCCGCGGTCGTCGAGACGGTCGAGGACCTGCCCGACGACGCGGCCCGGGTGACGAGCCGCTGGCGGCTGGTCGACGCCCGGGGTGCGGCGCTGCTGACCTTCGCCGCGGTCGACACGCTCGCCCACGACGACGGCGAGTGGTACTTCGTCGTCACCGATACCGCCGGCGAGGACGATGCCACGTGGATCAGCCCAGGATCGCCCGGTAGCGGAAAAAGTTGAACACCGCCGCGATGCCGGTGCCGAGCACCAGCCCAGCGATGACCGGCGCGCCGAGGGCGACGGCGGCCGAATAGATCGCGTAGTTGATCGCCGCGCCGGTAAGCGAATTGGCGACATAGGCCCCGAACTCGCGCCACGACGGCGCCGCCGAGGTGCGGAAGGTGACGTTCCGGTTGAGCCACCACGCGAAGACCATGCCGACCGCCATCGACACGACGCGACCGCCGTACGGTCCGGCCCCGACGCGGAGCATCAGCTGGAGGACTCCCCAGTCGAGGACGAAGGC
>CAXTQJ010000026.1:0-10077 GCA_964246245.1 uncultured Sphingomonadaceae bacterium | reverse complement strand
GCCCTTGGGGAGGCCGGTGGTGCCGCTGGTGTACAGGAGGAGCGCGATGTCGGTCGGCTTGATGTCGCCCACCTCGGGGAACTGCGCCGGCGCGGCGTCGCGGAAGGCGGCGTAGTCGTCGCCGACGACGAGGAAGCGGGTGACCTGCCCCGCCCACGCGGGCAGGCGCGACCCCGCCCATGCCGGGAAGCGCGACCGCTGCCCGGCGACTGCCGCCGGCGGCAGCTCGGCTTCGGCGACGGGGTCAGTCACTCGTCAGCAGCGCGGTGAAGAAGCCGGTGACGAGCGCCTGAACACCGAGGGCGCACAGCAGGACCGACGGGATTGCGAGGCGCATCGTCCCCTCGACATCCATGTCGCCGAAGCCGCGTCCGGCCCAGCCGCCGACCGCGACGATCGCGGTGCCGATGCCGGCGACAACAAGGAAGGCGCCAGCGACGCACGTCCGGTCGATGGTGAACAGCCGCCGCGCCAGCTCGATCCGCGGCGAGGTCGGCCACAGCCGCTCGCGGACGCCGAACAGCCGCGCGACGACGGCAAAGCTCATCAGCTGTGCCCCGATGATCACCCCGGCGGCGGCGAACAGCAGCGTGTGGACCCCGAGCGTGACGCTGCCGAGATGGACGCTGCCCGGTAGCAGTGCCGCGAGAAGGATGGCTCCGACGGTCGCCAGCACGGCACCGGGATAGAAGAACAGCCACTTCGGCGCGAAGGTTAGCAGGAACTTGAGGTGCCGCCAGCCGTCGCGCCAGCTCCGCAGGTGCGGCGGCCGCGACCGGCCGTCGGGGCTGAGCGTCGTCGGCACTTCGGCGACCTTGAGGTGCGCGAGCGTCGCCTTGACGACCATCTCGCTGGCGAATTCCATCCCCGTCGTCTTGAGGCCGAGGCCGAGGATCGCGTCGCGGCGGAAGGCGCGCAGGCCGCAGTGGAAGTCGCCGATCTTCGACGGATAGAACAGCCGCCCGACGAAGCTCAGCACCGGATTGCCGAGATAGCGGTGGAGCGGCGGCATCGCCCCCGGCGCGATCCCGCCCCTGAACCGGTTGCCCATGACGAGGTCGCAACCGTCGCGCAGCTTCAGGACGAACGGCATCAGCCCGAGGAAGTCGTAGCTGTCGTCGCTGTCGGCCATGGCGACATACGTCCCGCGCGACGCGGCGATGCCAGCCGACAGCGCCGCGCCGTAGCCGCGCACCGGCACCGGCACGACGCGCGCGCCGAGCCCGCGCGCTATGTCCTGGCTGCCGTCGGTCGAGCCATTGTCGGCGATCACGACTTCGCCGGAGACGCCGCTGTCGGCGAGAAAGCGGTTGGCCTTCTCGATGCACGTCGCCAGCGTCTCGGCCTCGTTGAGGCACGGCATGACGATCGACAGCTCGACCGCGTCGGCGGCAGCAACGGGCCGGGCCATGGTCATCACGTTCATGCGCTAACCCCTGTTGGCGACATGATCCCCGTACACGATCGTGACGCAACCGAAAATGAACGGATGATCCTCCCCGCTCGCGGGGAGGGGGACTGCGCGGCTTCTTCCGGCACGTGGTGAGGAGGCGGCGACCGAGAGGCCGCGGCTACCCGATCGCCGCCCTCTCCGTCACGACTACGCCGTGCCACCTCCCCGCAAGCGAAGGATCCAGCCGCCCTCATCCCAGCGCGAACGCTTCCTTCAACCCGTCGACGACGAACTGCGCGGCGAGCGCGGCGAGGACGACACCGAGCAGGCGCGTGATCATCGCCTCGATCTTGTCGCCGATCAGCCGCATCAGCGGCCCGGCCGCAAGGAGCGACACCACCAGGATTGCGAGCACCGCCGCCAGTGCGGCGAAGACGGCGAGGTGCGCTTCGAACCCGCGTGCCCGCGCGGTCAACAGCATGACCGCGGCGATCGACCCCGGCCCGGCGATCATCGGAATCGCCATGGGGAAGACCGAGATGTCCTCCTCGCAGACGTCGCGGCCACGCTTGACCTCTTCCGCGCGGTTCTCGCGGCGCTCGGTCCGCTTCTCGAACACCATGTCGATCGCGATCAGGAAAACCATGATCCCGCCGGCGATGCGGAACGCGGCCAGGCTGATGCCGAGCGCCGCGAGGAATGCCTCGCCGAACGCGCCGAACAGGACGAGGACGGCGGCGGCGATGCCGGTCGAACGCAGCGCCATCGCCCGACGGTGCGCCGCGCTGGTGCCGCTGGTCAGCGACGAGAAGATCGGGACGCACCCCGGCGGATCGAGGACGACGAACAGCGTGACGAACGCCGAGACGAACAACGGCGTCATCGCAACCACGGGCGCGAAGCCCGGCACCGTCACAATGCCACCGGCGGCGGCAGCCCGGCGCGGGCGTGGGCGGCGAGCAGCGTATTGCGGAGCAGGCAGGCGATGGTCATCGGCCCGACCCCGCCGGGCACGGGGGTGACCGCGCGCGCCACCGGCAGCGCCTCGGCGAAGGCGACGTCGCCGACGAGGCGCGTCGCGCCGTCGGGGCCGGTCAGCCGGTTCATGCCGACGTCGATGACGACCGCGCCGTGCTTGAGCCAATCGCCGCGGATCAGCTCGGGTACGCCGACGGCGGCGACGACGAGGTCGGCCCGGGCGACGTGCCCGGCGAGGTCGCAGGTCCGGCTGTGGGCGAGCGTCACCGTCGCCGACGCCGCGGTCAGGAGCGCCGCCATCGGCTTGCCGACGATGTTCGACCGGCCGACGACGACCGCCTCGGCTCCGGTCAGTTCGCCGACGACCGCTTTCAACAGGATGAGGCAGCCGCTCGGGGTACACGGGACGAGGCCCGGCAGCCCGGTCGCGAGGCGGCCGGCGTTGACCGGGTGGAAGCCGTCGACATCCTTGTTGGGGTCGACCGCGACGAGCACCTTCGCCGCGTCGATCTGCGCCGGCAACGGCAGCTGGACGAGTATGCCGTCGACCGCGTCGTCGGTGTTGAGCGCGGCGACGAGCGCGAGAAGATCGTCCTCGTCGACGGTCGCCGGCAGGCGATGCTCGATCGAGCGCAACCCCGCCGTCGCCGTCCGCGCGAGCTTGCTGCGAACGTAGACGTGGCTCGCCGGATCGTCGCCGACGAGGACGACGGCCAGCCCCGGCATCCTTCCGCGCGCGGCGGCGAAGGCGGGACCGGCGTCGCGCACGCGGTCGACGAGCGCCGCGGCGTGCGCCTTGCCGTCGATGATCGTGGCGGTCATGCCGGTGCCTTCGCCGCGGTCAACGCCTGCAGCTTCCGTATCAGCGCGACCGGGTCGCCGTCGATCGTCACCACCTTCGACCACGTCGTCGTCCCCTCGGTGACTTCGATGTCGGCGGCGCGGATGCCGAGCCAGCGCGCCAGCGTCGCCTCGACCGCGTCGTTGGCCTCGCCGTCGACCGGCGCGGCGGCGACGCGGACGCCGACCTGCGGGCGGCCGTCGGCTTCCGCGACGAGCCCCTCGACCGCGTTACGCCCGCCGCGAGGCGTCACCCGGACGACGAGCGTCACCCCGGCGGTAACGGGTGCCCACGCCTTCAGAGACCACCGCCATAACGAAGTACCGTCACGTCACGCCCCCGTGAGGGCTGGCCGTCACATTACACCAGCGTCGGCGAGGATCGCAGGGAGCAGCCGCTGGATCAGGATGATGATCAGGATGAGGACCATCGGTGACAGGTCGATGCCACCGAGGTCGGGCAGGACGCGGCGGATCGGTCGCAGCAGCGGATCGGTGATCGCGTCGAGGGCGCGAAGGACGCCGCGGACGAAGCTGTTGTAGGTGTTGATCACGTTGAACGCGACCAGCCACGACAGGATCGCCTGGACGATTAGAATCCAGATGAGGAGCTGGAGCAGCATGATGACGATGCCGACGATCGCGGCGAGGGTGTTCATGACGACGGCTCCGGGCGGCTGGGCCGAGCATCTAGGGGGTTGCACCGCGCGGGGCAATCGACGTGATCCTCCCCGCTTGCGGGAAGGATCGCTCGTCAGGCCCGAACCAGCGTCCCCGCCCCCTCGCGGGTGAAGATCTCGAGCAGCATCGCGTGCGGCACCCGCCCGTCGAGGATGACCGCCGCACCGACCCCCGCGCCGACCGCGGCGACGCACGTCTCGATCTTGGGAATCATCCCGCCACGGATCGTCCCGTCGGCCACCAGCGCGGTGATACGCCGGGGGTCGAGGTCGGTCAGCAGGCCGCCGTCTTTGGCGAGCACGCCGGCGACGTCGGTCAGGAGGAACAGCCGCGCCGCGCCGATCGCGGCGGCGATCGCGCCGGCCATGGTGTCGGCGTTGATGTTGTACGTCGTCCCGTCCACCCCCGCCGCGACCGGCGCGATGACCGGCACGATCCCGGCGGCGATGAGGACGTCGATGATCCGCCGGTCGACTGCGACCGGCTCGCCGACGAAGCCGAGGTCGACCTCGCGCTCGATGTGGCTCGCGGCGTCGCGCGTCGTCCGGCTCGCCTTGACCGCGCGGACGAGGTTCGCGTCCTTGCCGCTGATCCCGGCGGCGACTCCGCCGGCGGCGTTGATCCAGCCGACCAGCTCCTTGTTGATCGAGCCCGCCAGAACCATCTCGGCGACCTCCGCCGTCGCCGCGTCGGTCACGCGCAGCCCGTCGACGAAGCTCGACGCAATGCCGAGGCGGGCGAGCATCGCGCCGATCTGCGGCCCGCCGCCGTGGACGACGACGGGGTTGATGCCGCACGCCTTCAACAGGACGATGTCGTCGGCGAAGGCGCGCGCGAGGTCGGGCTCGCCCATCGCATGGCCGCCGTACTTCACGACGAAGACCTGCCCCGCATAGCGCTGGAGGTACGGCAGCGCCTCGATCAGCGTCGCGGTCTTGGCGAGGTCGGCGGCAGCGGGGGCGTGGTCGGTCATCGTGCGGGCTATGGCGCGCCTAGCTCCGGATGAACAGGCCGACAGTCAGGGCGACGCCGATGACGACGACCGCGATCCGCAGCACCCGGACCGGTACGCGGTGGAGGAGGAGCGCACCGCCGTAGCCGCCGACCATCGACCCCGCGCCGACGGCCGCCGCCTTCGCCCACGGGATCGGCACGGTCGCCGCGAAGACCAGCGCGGCGGCGATGTTCGAGATGGCGACAAGCACGTTCTTGGTCCCGCCGGCGTTCCGGAGCGGCATCTTGGCGAGCGTCAGCGCGGCAAGCGTGACGATCCCGGCCCCGCCGCCGAAGAAGCCGGCATAGGTCGCGATGACGCCCTGGATCAGCGCCGTCACCCACGCCGGCGGCGGGTTGCTCGCCCCGGCCGGCTTCGGCCAGAAGCTGCTCCACGCGAACAGCCCGGTCGCGGCGAGGACCAGCCACGGCACCATCGCGGCGAAGATCTTCGCGGGCGTGACGAGCAGCAGCACCGCGCCGACGACACCGCCGACGAGGCAGACCGCGGCGAGGGCGCGGAAGCTCAGGCGCTCGGCGCCGGCGACGAGGGTCCGCCCCGCCCAGCCGGTCGTCACCTGCCCGGGGAACAGCGCGACGGTCGAGGTGATGTTGGCCAGCCGCGGATCGAGCCCGGTCAGGATCAGTGCTGGCAGGGTGACGAACGACCCGCCGCCGGCGAGCGCGTTCTGCGCCCCCGCCCAGACGCCGGCGGCGAAGAGGAGGGCGAGGAGCATCGGCGCGGCGTGGGGCCGAGCGCGGCGGGCGTCAAGCTGCGATGCGTCACGATCAACGGGCAACGAAGCGTCGTGATAGTCGTTACGCCGCGATGACGCCCGGTATCCGCACCGTCGCCACCCGCAGCCGGACGCTCGTCGCGATCTGCAGGAAGTGCGGCAAGAAGCTCGGCGGCGGCTTCGGCGACGGCGGCTCGAAGTCGCTTGCCAAGGCTCTGAGGCACGATCTTGACCTGCCGAAGTGGAAGCGCTCGCCGGTGCGCATCGTCGAGACGAGGTGCATGAAGCTGTGCCCGAAAGGCGCGGTCGCGGTGACGACGAGCGGCGACGCGAGTTTGGTCCATGTGGTGCCGAAGCGGACACCGGTCGGACAAGTCGCAACGCACCTCGGGTTGACGGCAGCGAACCTCCCCTCCCCTTCAGGGACGGGAACCGACGCGATGCCTCAATAAAAAGCCTGTAGCCCCGTTTGTGCGCGGCCGAGGATTAGCGCATGGACGTCGTGCGTCCCCTCATAGGTGTTGACTGCCTCGAGGTTCATGACGTGGCGGATGACGCCATATTCGTCGCTGATACCGTTGCCGCCGTGCATGTCGCGGGCGGTGCGCGCGATGTCGAGCGCCTTGCCGCAGTTGTTGCGCTTGATGAGCGAGATGGCTTCGGGGGCGAGCGCGTGGTTGTCGAGCAGCCGTCCGGCGGCGAGCGCGGCGTGGAGGCCGAGCGCGATTTCGGTCTGCATGTCGGCGAGCTTCCTCTGGACGAGCTGCGTCGCCGCCAGCGGCCGGCCGAACTGCTTGCGGTCGAGCGTGTACTGCCGCGCCGCATGCCAGCAGAATTCGGCCGCGCCCATCGCCCCCCACGCGATGCCGTAGCGCGCGTTGTTGAGGCAGCCGAATGGCCCGGCGAGGCCGCTGACGCCGGGCAGCAGGCGGTCGGCGGGGACGAATACGTCCTGAAGCACGATCTCGCCGGTGACCCACGCGCGGAGGGCGAACTTGCCGTCGATCTTCGGCGTCGACAGCCCGGCGTCGCCGCGTTCGACGATGAAGCCGCGGATGCGGTCGTCGCCGTCGTCCCCCTTCAGCTTGGCCCAGACGACGAACACGTCGGCGACCGGCGACGACGTGATCCACATCTTGGCCCCGTTGAGGACATAGCCGCCGTCGCGCGGGACGGCACGCGTGCTCATGCTGCC
This sequence comes from uncultured Sphingomonadaceae bacterium, assembly GCA_964246245.1. GTDB lineage: Bacteria > Pseudomonadota > Alphaproteobacteria > Sphingomonadales > Sphingomonadaceae > Polymorphobacter_B. Next base: position 3,260 of record CAXTQJ010000026.1, on the reverse strand, counting down.
GGGGTCGGAGCCGGCGTCGGGCTCGGTCAGGCCGAACGCGCCGATCGTCTCGCCGGTGGCCAGTCCGGGCAGGTAGCGGTCGCGCTGAACGTCGGTGCCGTAGGCGTGGATCGGGTACATGACGAGGCTCGACTGGACGCTCATCGCCGAGCGGTATGCCGAATCGACGCGCTCGACCTCGCGAGCGACGAGACCATAGGCAACATAGCTCGCGCCGGCGCAGCCATAGCCGTCGATCGTCACCCCGAGCAGCCCGGCCGCGCCGAACTTGCGCATCAGGTCGCGGTCGTAGGTCTCGGTGCGGTTGGCCAGCCGCACGGCCGGCGCGAGCTCGGCGTCGGCGAAGGCGCGCGCCGAATCGCGGATCATCCGCTCCTCGTCGGTCAGCGCTGCGTCGAGACCGAGCGGGTCGGCCCAGTCGAACCGTGGCCATTGCGGCCCGCGCGCCTGGGGGGCCGGCGCGGCGGCGGCGACGTCGATACGGGTCTGGATGTTCACGCGCGGACTCCCAAGGCGACGACAGCGTGTAGCGCACGGCGGCGGCGGTTGCACCCCCGCCGCCGGTCCCGCGCTGGTTCAGCCTCGCCGATGCCACACGCCGCGGCGATGCGCCACGTTCGCGCCTTTGACCGCGCGCATCACTTCCGCCTAAACGTCGTGGCAACAAGGGACCGGTATTTGGAACAGGCGAGATCCGACCGCGCGGCAGTCCTCGAACGCGCGCGGACGATGAAGATGGCGCGGTCGACCCATGCCTATGTCCGCGGCAACACCGTTCAGTTCTACGACTGGCTTGCCGCCTCGGCGAACGTAATGCCGGCCGGGCCGTCGGTGTGGATCTGCGGCGACTGCCACCTCGGCAATCTCGGGCCTCTGGCCGACGCCGACGGGCGGATCGACATCCAGATCCGTGATCTCGACCAGACCGTCGTCGGCAACCCGGCGCACGACCTGATCCGGCTGGCGCTGTCGCTCGCCGCCGCGGCGCGCGGGTCCGACCTGCCCGGCGTGACGACGGCGCGGATGGTCGAGCAGATGGTCGAAGGTTACGAGCTCGCCCTCAAGGACCCGTCGGCCGACGATGCCGCGCCCGAACCCGACGCCGTCCGCGCCGTCCGCCGCGAGGCGCTCGGGCGGCGCTGGCGGCACCTCGCCACCGAACGTCTCGACGACGTCACGCCGACGATTCCGCTCGGCAAGCGCTTCTGGGCGCTCGGCGACGACGAACGCGCCGCGCTCGACGCGCTGTTCCGCGCCGACGAGCCGCGGCGGTTGATCCTGCAGCTGAACGGCCGCGACGACGACGACGAGGTCGAGCTGGTCGACGCCGCCTACTGGATGAAGGGGTGCAGCTCGCTCGGCAAGCTGCGCTTCGCCGCGCTGGTCGGGATCGGGCGAAAGAAGGCGCGCCATTATGCGCTGGTCGACCTCAAGGAGGCGGTGCCCGCCGCCGCACCGACGACCGACGCCGCCGCGATGCCGGCCGACCATGCCGCGCGCGTCGTCGCGGGGGCGCGGGCGCTGTCGCCCAACCTTGGCGAGCGGATGATCGCGGCGACCCTCCTCGACCGGCCGGTCGTCGTCCGCGAGCTGATGCCGCAGGACCTCAAGCTCGAGATCGACCAGTTCTCGAGCGCGCAGGCGGTCACCGCGGCGCGCTATCTCGCCTATGTCGTCGGCAAGGCGCACGCCCGTCAGATGGATGGCAACGATCGCCATGCGTGGCGGCGACTCCTGCTCGATCGCGGGACCGACGCGCTCGATGCGCCGTCGTGGTTGTGGCACGGCGTCGTCGCGCTGACCGCGAGCCACGAGGCGGGCTATCTCGAGCATTGTCGCCGCTACGCCCTCGATACGGCGGCCTGACCGGAGTCGGTGCGCGAGCTACGCCGTGCGTTTGGCCTCGTCGACGACCGGGACATGGTGCCGCAGGATCATCGACTGGCTCGCGCTCGCCAGCAGCGCGCCGTTCGCCGCGAACAGCCGCATCCGGCCATGGATGAAGCCGCCGCCCATGCCCTCGATCCGCGTGTCGCACAGGACCCAGTCGGTCGGCACGACGTCCATGAAGCGGATGGTGTTGTCGAGACTGTTGCCGCCCGCCGCAGCGCCGAGGGCATGACCGACGCCCGACGGCAAAAAGTCGGCCATCAGCGCGAGCACGACGCGGTCGATCGGCGCACCGCCGCGAGGCCGGACCCACATCGACGAAACGCCGTCGAGGCTCGGGCCGCCGGCACTGCGATCGTGCCCATAGCGGCCGCGCGCGACGCGCTGGTCGAAGTTCGCGTTGAGGTCGTCAGGGCGGCGCACCCAGTCGAAGGTCATCGGCCGGCAGTCGTCGGGCGGCGGCACGGCGGGCATCGCCACCCACTGCGCTTGCGCCGTGTCGGGGCGGCGGCCGAGCGCCGCGTTGACGGTCAGGATCTCGGTGTCGCCGACGTGGCCGGTGACCCGCGCCTGGCTTGAATGACGGCCGGCAACGGGAATGACGACGTCGAGGTCGAGCGTCGCCGGCGGCCGCGCAAAGCTGAGATAATGCGCCGTCGCCCATACCGCCGGGCGGCCCGTCGCGGCCTCGACCGCCGCGATCGCCGCGCCCATGCCCCCGCCGCCGAACAGGAACTGGCTGTCGGGATGGCCGACGCTAAGCTGCGGCGTCACGGCCAGCGCGCAGCGGGGCGGGTCGCCGGTCGTGGCGAGGTCGATCATCCGGCGTCGGACCCGTGGATGAAGGCGCGGACATGGGCGATCAGCTCGGGCGCAGCGAACCGCGCGATCGGCGCGGGCGGCGACCCGGCGTTCGCGAGAAGGCGGTCGAGGAGCGGGCCGAGATCGCCCTCGCGCGCCGCGACGTGGAGGCCGGCGCGCGCGCCGATCGTCGCCGCGGTCGCCAGCTGGTGGTCGGTGTTGTGCTCGCCGAGCGCTTTCAGCCGCGGGAGCATGACGAGCGGCTTGCCCGCCTCGATCGCGGCGATGATCGATCCCATCCCCGCGTGGGCGACGAACAGCGCCGCCGCCGCCAGCCGCTCGCGATAGGCGGCGAGGGGCATCAGCCGGACGAACGCACCGTGGCGCGGCTCGTACGCGCCCTTGCCGATCTGGAAGGTGACCGGCGTCGCGGGATGCGCGGCGGCCCAGTCGTCCATCGCGCGGATCAGCCGGTCGAACGGCATCATCGAGCCGGTCGAGACGAAGATCACAGTACGCTGCCCCAATAGCCGACGCCGTCACCGGCGAGATCGGGCCACTGCGTCACT
>CAXTQJ010000025.1:18062-18779 GCA_964246245.1 uncultured Sphingomonadaceae bacterium | reverse complement strand
GCCCTCGAGCCCGACGGCGATGCCATAGCCCTGGATCGCGGTCAGCAGGACGGTGCCGTAGCGTGTGTACTGATTTAGCTTCTTGCGGCCGCTTTCGCCCTCTTTCTTGAGCGCCATCAGATGGGGCACGAGGCTGGTGCACAGCTGGACGATGATCGATGCAGTGATGTACGGCGTGACACCCAATGCGATCAGCGACATGCGCTGGAGCGCGCCGCCCGAGAACATGTTGAAGAAGTCGAGGACGCCACCTTGCGTCCGGCTGAACAGCGAGCTGAGCGCATCGGGGTCGATGCCTGGCAGCGGCACGAACGACACGAGGCGGAAGACGATCAGCGCCCCGAGCGTGAACCACAGCCGCTTCTTGAGCTCGGTCGCCTTGCCGAAGTTCGCCAGGCTGAGACTGGCGGCGAGTTGCTGTTGCTGTGCGGTCGACGCCATGAACGATCCTGCCTGTCGGCGACCCCCCGGGGCCGAGCGTGTTCGCTAGATAGGAGCGGCTGCGGCTGCCACCAACCACAAAGTGTCATCCCGCAAAAGCGGGGACCCGGCTCCCGAGGAGACAGAGCCCGCTTTCGCGGAATGACAGGATTCGATTACTTCGCCTTCGCCGCGCGGGCTGCCGCGCGCGCCGCCTTCGCCGCTTCGGCATCGACGACCGGCTTTTCGGCCGGCACGGTGACGCTGCCGCCCGCTGCCTCGATTGCCGCCTTGGCG
>CAXTQJ010000025.1:11877-18052 GCA_964246245.1 uncultured Sphingomonadaceae bacterium | reverse complement strand
CCGGCGACGTGCAGGTGCAGCGCCGCGGTCAGCGCGCCCTTGCCGAGCAGTCGAACGCCGTCGCGCGCGTGGCTGATGACGCCGGCCGCGACCAGCGCCGCACCGTCAAGCGTCGCGCCGGCCTCGACCTTGCCGCTGTCGACCGCCGTCTGCAGCGCGCCGAGGTTGACCTCGGCATAGTCCTTGCGGAAGACGTTGTTGAAGCCGCGCTTCGGGATACGCATGTGGAGCGGCATCTGGCCACCCTCGAAGCCCTTGATGGCGACACCCGAGCGGCTCTTCTGCCCCTTCTGGCCGCGCCCGCTGGTCTTGCCGACGCCCGAGCCGATGCCGCGGCCGACGCGGACGCGGCTCTTGCGGGCACCGGGATTGTCGTGGAGGTCGTTGAGCTTCATGAGGTGCACTCGCTTTCGCTAGGGTCGCGCGGGGGTTCAACTAGAGCTGCAATCCCCGCGAAAGCGGGGATGGCAAAAAGCGGCTACTCCTCGACCCTCACCAGATGCGCTACCTTCCTGATCATCCCGCGGACGCTCGGCGTGTCCTCGAGTTCGCGGGTGCGGTGCATCTTGTTGAGGCCGAGGCCGATCAGCGTCGCCTGCTGGTCGGGCTGGCGGCGGATGTGGGAGCCGATCTGGGTGATCCTGACGGTGGCCATCGATAGTCTCCTCAGGCGACTGCTTCGGCGTCGGCTTCCGCCGTCCGCGCACTAATGTCGCCACGCCGCGCCATCAGGTCGGCGATCTTCTTGCCGCGGCGCTGCGCGACCGACTTGGGGCTGGTCTGCTCGCCCAAGGCGACGAAGGTCGCGCGGATCATGTTGTACGGGTTGTTCGTCCCGACCGACTTGGTGACGACGTCGGCGACGCCAAGCGCCTCGAACACCGCGCGCATCGGGCCGCCGGCGATGATGCCGGTCCCCTGCGTCGCCGAGCGGACGTATGTCTTGCCCGCGCCGAAGTGGCCATAGCCGTCGTGGTGGAGCGTCCGGCCGTCGCGCAGCGGCACGCGGATCATCGCCTTCTTCGCCGCCGCGGTGCCCTTGGCGATCGCCTCGGGAACTTCGCGCGCCTTGCCGTGGCCGAAGCCGACGCGGCCCTTGCCGTCGCCGACGACGACCAGCGCGGCGAAACCGAAGCGCTTGCCGCCCTTGACCGTCTTCGACACGCGGTTGATGTGGACGAGCTTCTCGATCAGCTCCTCGCCGCCGTCGCCGCCACCGCCGCGACCGCCGCGGTTGCGGTCGTTGCCGCCGCGACCGCGATCGCCGCCGCCGCGATTACCGCCGGGGCCGCTGCGATTGCCGCCCGGGCCGCGCCCCGCCCCACCGCCGGGGCCGCTGCGTGGTTCCTGTGCCATGTTTTAGAACTCCAGCCCGGCTTCGCGGGCGCCCTCGGCAAGCGCGCGGACGCGGCCGTGAAACAGGAAGCCGCCGCGGTCGAACACGACGGTGGTGACGCCGGCGGCCTTGGTCCGCTCGGCGAGGCGCTTGCCGACCTCGGTCGCCGCCGCGACGGTCGCGCCGGTCGCATCTCGCGCATCCTTCTCGAGCGTCGACGCGCTGGCGATCGTCGTGCCGGCGTTGTCGTCGATCACCTGCGCGTAGATGTGCTGCGACGAGCGGTGGATCGACAGCCGCGGCCGCTGCCCCGCCTTGGCGCGGAGCGCGGTGCGGACACGCCGCCGCCGCTTCTCGAACAGCGAGAGACCCTTCGACATTACTTCTTCTTCCCTTCCTTGCGGAAGATGTATTCGCCGCGATACTTGATGCCCTTGCCCTTGTACGGCTCGGGCTTCCGCCAGCGACGGATCTCGGCGGCGACCTGACCGACCTGCTGCTTGTTGGCGCCGCTGATCTCGACCGTGGTCTGGTCGGGCGTCTTGACCGTGATCCCCTCGGGGATCGGATAGTCGACGTCGTGGCTGTAGCCGAGCTGAAGCTTGAGGTTCTTCCCCGCAACCGAAGCGCGGTAGCCGACGCCGGTGATCTCGAGCGTCTTGGTGAAACCGTCGGTAACGCCGACGACCAGATTCGACACCAGCGTCCGCTGCATCCCCCAGAAAGCGCGTGCGACCTTGCCGTCATTCGCCGGCTGGACGCTGATCGCGCCGCCCTCGACCGCATAGGCGATGTCGGGAACGAGCGGCATCGCCAGCGTGCCCTTGGGCCCCTTGACCGACAACTGGCCACCGTCGATCGTTGCGGTGACCCCGGCCGGGACCGGAACTGCTTTCTTACCGATGCGGCTCATCAGAACACCTGACAGAGGACTTCGCCGCCGACGTTCTGCTCGCGCGCTTCCGCGTCGGACAGAACGCCCTTCGGCGTCGAGACGATGACGATGCCGAGGCCATTGCGGACCCGCGGCAGATCCTGCGCGCCCGAATAGACGCGGCGACCCGGCTTCGAGACACGGGCGACGTGCTGGATCGCCGGCTGACCCTCGAAATACTTGAGGTCGATCCGGATGCTCGCCGCCGGGCCGGCGTCGGCGCTGTCGCCGTAGCCGCGGATATAGCCCTCGCGCTGGAGGACATCGAGGACGCGCGCGCGGAGCTTCGACGCCGGCGTCAGGACGCTGTCCTTCTTCGCCTGCTGCCCGTTGCGGATGCGGGTGAGCATATCACCAATGGGGTCGGTCATCGACATGAGGCGCTACCAGCTCGACTTGGTCAGGCCGGGGATCAGGCCCTTGTTGCCCAATTCCCGCAGCATGATCCGCGACAGTTTGAACTTGCGATAGACCGCCCGGCTGCGGCCGGTCAGCTCGCAGCGATTGCGGACGCGACCCGGGGTCGCGTTGCGCGGCAGCTCGCTCATCTTGAGACGCGCCATCAGCCGCTCGCTCTCGTCCTTGGTCTCGTCGGCGGCGACCGCTTTGAGCGCGGCGAACTTCGGCGCGAACTTCTTGACCAGCGCCTTGCGGTGGTTGTTCTTGTTGACCGAGCTTTTCTTGGCCATCTTACGCCGCCTTCTTCTGTTCGCCGACCAGCCCGGTGAAGGGCAGGCCGAAGGCGAGCAGCAACGCCCGCGCCTCGTCGTCGGTCTTCGCCGTCGTCGTGATGATCACGTCCATCCCGCGGACCTTGCCGATCCGGTCGTAGTTGATCTCGGGGAAGATGATTTGTTCCTTCAGGCCCATCGCGTAATTGCCGCGGCCATCGAACGACTTCGGGTTCAGACCCCTGAAATCGCGGACGCGCGGAAGGGCGATGGTGACGAGTCGGTCGAGGAACTCGTACATCCGCTCGCGGCGCAGCGTCACCTTGACGCCGATCGGCGCACCCTCACGCAGCTTGAACTGCGCGACCGACTTCTTCGCCTTGGTGATGACCGGCTTCTGCCCGGCGATCAGCGCCATTTCGGCGGCGGCCGCCTCGGGGACCTTCTTGTCCTGGCTCCCTTCGCCGACGCCCATGTTGATGACGATCTTGTCGATCTTGGGCACCTGCATCGGATTGGTGTAGCCGAACTGCTCGGTCATCTGGCCGCGGATCTTCTCCACGTACAGCGCCTGCATCCGGGTCAGGTTGGCGGCGTCAGCCATTGATCTGCTCTCCCGACCGCTTGGCGACGCGCACCTTCGTGCCGTCCTCCAGCATCTTGAAGCCGACGCGCGTCGGCTTGCCCGTCTTGGGGTCCTCGATCGCGACCTTCGACACGAACAGCGGCGCCTCGGACTTGATCAGGCCACCCTGCGGATTGGCCTGGCTCGGCTTCGTGTGACGCGTCATCATGTTGATGCCGCCGACGACGACCTTGCCGTCTTTCGGCATCGCCTTGGTAACGACGCCGTGCTTGCCCTTGTCCTTGCCCGACAGGACGACGACGCGGTCGCCCTTCTTGATCTTGGCGGCGCTCATCAGAGCACCTCCGGCGCGAGGCTGATGATCTTCATGTGACCCGACGCGCGCAGCTCGCGCACGACCGGCCCGAAGATACGGGTGCCGATCGGCTCCTCGTTCTTGTTGATCAGGACCGCGGCGTTACCGTCGAAGCGGATCACGCTACCGTCGGCACGGCGGATATCCTTCGCCGTGCGGACGACGACGGCACGATGGACATCGCCCTTCTTGACCTTGCCCTTCGGCGCAGCTTCCTTGATCGACACGACGATGGTGTCGCCGACACCGGCGAAGCGCCGCTTCGACCCGCCGAGCACCTTGATGCACATGACGCGCTTGGCGCCCGAATTGTCGGCGACGTCGAGATTGGTCTGCATCTGGATCATGCGGGCGATGCCTCGGCCTTGGCGTCGGGGGTGCCGACGAGCTTGAAAGTCTTCAGCTTCGAGATCGGCGCGCACTCCTCGATGCGGACTGTCTCGCCGACCTTGGCAACGTTGGCCTCGTCATGCGCGTGGTAGCGCTTCGACCGGCGCATGATCTTGCCGTAGACTGGGTGCGTCACTTTGCGCTCGACGAGGACGATGCACGTCTTGTCGCCCTTGTCGGACACGACCGTGCCCTGGAGGATACGTTTGGGCATTAGTTGGCTCCTCGCTGCGTGCCGGCGTTCACCGGGGCGGCGGCGACGCGCTGGTTCTGCAGCGTCTTGATCCGCGCGATCGTGCGCCGCACCTCGCGGACGCGGCTCGGCTTCTCCATCTGGCCGGTGGCCGCCTGGAAACGCAGGTTGAACTGCTCGCGCTTCAGCTCGCCGAGCTGCGTCGTCAGCTGGTCGTCGGTCTGCGGGCGCAGGTCCTTGGTCGTCGTCACTTCGTCACCTCACCGATCGGCTCGCCGAGGCGGACGATCGTCTTGACCTTGATCGGCAGCTTCGCCGCCGCGCGCTCGAACGCGCCCTTGGCGACGTCGTGCGGCACGCCGTCGAGTTCGAACAGGATGCGGCCGGGCTTGACCTTTGCCGCCCAGAATTCGGGGGCGCCCTTGCCCTTGCCCATGCGGACCTCCGCCGGCTTCGACGTGACCGGCACGTCGGGGAAGACGCGAATCCACAGCCGTCCGGCGCGCTTGATGTGGCGGCTGATCGCGCGGCGCGCCGCCTCGATCTGGCGCGCGGTCAGCCGGTCGGGCTCCATCGCCTTCAGGCCGAACGCGCCGAAGTTCAGCGCGGTGCCGCCCTTGGCGTCGCCGTGGATGCGACCCTTGAACTGCTTGCGAAACTTGGTCTTCTTGGGTTGCAGCATGACCTAGCGCCCCTCACGCGCCGGACGAACACCCGACGTCTGGGCCTCCATCATCAGACGGTCCTGCGACATCGGATCGTGGCCCAGGATCTCGCCCTTGAAGATCCACACCTTGACGCCGCATACGCCATAGGCGGTATGCGCCTGCGCCTCGGCATAATCGACGTTGGCACGTAGCGTGTGCAGCGGCACGCGACCCTCGCGATACCACTCAACCCGCGCGATCTCGGCCCCGCCGAGGCGACCCGAGCAGGTGATGCGGATACCCTCGGCCCCGAGGCGGAGCGCCGACTGGACCGCGCGCTTCATCGCGCGGCGGAAGGCGATGCGGCGCTCGAGCTGGTCGGCGACGCCCTGCGCGACGAGCCGGCTGTCGACCTCGGGCTTCCTGATCTCGACGATGTTGAGCGAGACGTCGCTCTTGGTCATCGTGCCAATCTGCTGGCGGAGCTTCTCGATGTCCGCGCCCTTCTTGCCAATGATCACGCCGGGTCGAGCCGCGTAGATCGAGACGCGGCACAGCTTCGCCGGGCGCTCGATGACCACCTTCGAGATCGCCGCCTGCGGCTGCGTCTTCATGATGAAGTCGCGGATGCGGATGTCCTCGATCAGCAGGCGGCCGTAGTCGTCGCCCTCGGCGAACCAGCGGCTGTCCCACGTCCGGTTGATTTGGAGGCGCAGCCCGATGGGGTTGGTCTTGTGACCCATTATGCCTGCTCCGAATAATCGACGTCGGCGACTTCGCGCACGACGATGCGGATGCGGCTAAACGGCTTCTGGATCGCCGCCGCCCGGCCGCGCGCACGCGGGGTGAAGCGTTTCATCACCAGCGCCTTGCCGACGCTCGCTTCCTTGACGACGAGCGCATCGACGTCGAGGTTGTGATTATTCTCGGCATTGGCGATCGCCGACGCGAGCACCTTGCGGACATCGGGCGCGAAACCCTTCGTCGAGAACTGGAGAAGGTTGAGCGCCTCGCTCGCCTTGCGCCCGCGGATCAGCCCGGCGACGAGGTTGAGCTTGTATGC
>CAXTQJ010000025.1:0-11867 GCA_964246245.1 uncultured Sphingomonadaceae bacterium | reverse complement strand
ATGCCGAGCCGCGCAGCGTCGTCGCAACGGCGAGCGCTTCCTTCTCGCCGACCTTGCGGGGGGCAGATGCCTTGCCCATCAGCGCTTGCCCTTCTTGTCGGCGGCGTGACCGGTGAAGGTCCGCGTCGGCGCGAACTCGCCGAGCTTCATGCCGACCATGTCCTCGTTGACCGAGACAGGGATGAACTTGCGGCCGTTGTAGACGCTGAACACCAGGCCAACGAACTGCGGCAGGATCGTCGAGCGGCGCGACCACGTCTTGATCGGCGCGGCCCGCCCGCCTTGCGCGGTCTCGGCCTTCTTCAACAAGTTCAGGTCGACGAACGGACCCTTCCAGACGGAGCGGCTCATGCGCGTCAGCCCTTCTTCTTCGCGTGGCGCGAGCGGATGATCATCTTGTCGGTCGCCTTGTTCGAGCGGGTCTTCGCACCCTTGGTCGGCTTGCCCCACGGGGTGACCGGATGGCGCCCGCCCGAGGTCCGGCCCTCGCCGCCGCCGTGCGGGTGGTCGACCGGGTTCTTGGCGACGCCGCGGGTCAGCGGCCGGTGGCCGAGCCAGCGCGTCCGCCCCGCCTTGGCGTGGTTGGTGTTCGAGTTGTCGGGGTTCGACACCGCGCCGACCGTCGCCATGCAGTTGGCATGGACGTAGCGCTGCTCGCCCGAGTTGAGTCGGATGATGACCATGCCACGGTCGCGCCCGACGACCTGGACAAAAGTACCGGCGGCGCGCGCGAGCTGGCCGCCCTTGCCCGCCTTCAGCTCGACATTGTGAACGATCGTGCCGACCGGCATCTGACCGATCTCCATCGCATTGCCCGGCTTGACGTCGACCTTCTTGCCCGCGGTGACGCTGTCACCGACGGCGAGGCGCTGCGCGGCGAGGATATACGACTGCTTGCCATCGGGATAGTTGACCAGCGCGATGAACGCCGAGCGGTTGGGATCGTATTCGATCCGCTCGACCGTCGCCGCGACGTCCCACTGGCGCCGCTTGAAATCGACGACACGGTACAGCTGCTTGTGACCGCCGGCGATGCCGCGCGCGGTCGCGTGGCCCATGTTGTTGCGCCCGCCCGACTTGCGCAGGCCCTCGGTCAGCGCTTTGACCGGGCGACCCTTGAACAGACTCGACCGGTCGACGAGGATCAGCCCGCGCTGGCCCGGCGACGTCGGATTATATTGCTTGAGCGCCATGTCAGATCCCCGTCGTCACGTCGATCCGCTCGCCTTCGGCCAGCGTCACGATCGCCTTCTTCTCGTCGGAGCGGGTGTACGGCTTGCCGCGCCAGCGCTTGTTCTTGCCCTTCTGAATCAACGTGTTGACGGACAGGACGCGGACGCCGAACAGCGCCTCGACCGCGGCCTTGATCTCGGGCTTCGACGAATCCTTCGCGACCTTGAACACAACCTGGTTGAATTCACTGACCAGCGTCGACTTCTCGGTGATGACCGGCTTCACGACGATGTCGTAATGCTTGAGGTCGACCGTCGCGGGTTGCGGCTTAGCCATTGACCCGGGCCTCCAGCGCGGCGACGGCGGCGCGCGAAAGCACCAGCATGTCGTGGTTGAGGATGTCGTATACGTTGGCGCCGACCGCTGGCATGACGTCGATTTTCGCCAGATTGGCGCAGGCGAGACCGAAGTGCGCGTCGATCGCGCCGCCGTCGACGAACAGCCCGTTGGTCACCCCAAGGCCGGCAAGGCGCGCGAGCAGCGTCTTGGTCTTGGCCTCGCCGAGCGCGAAGTCCTCGACCACGAGCAGCTTACCCTCCGCCGCCTTGACCGACAACACCGTAGCGAGCCCGAGGCGGCGGATCTTCTTGTTGAGGCCGGGGTCGAAGTCACGGACGCGCGGGCCGTGCGCCTTGCCGCCACCTATGAACTGCGGCGCGCCGCGGTTGCCGTGACGGGCGGTGCCGCCGCCCTTCTGGTTGCCGAGCTTCTTGCCGGTCCGCGCCACGTCCGATCGTTCGCGGGCACCACGCGCGGTCGCGCGACGCTTCTCGAGCTGCCACGTGACGACGCGGTGAAGGATGTCGACCCGCGGCTCCTTGCCGAAGACGGCGTCGTTCAGCTCGATCTCGCCGGCATCGGCGGCGTCGAGGGTCTTGACCGCGAGCTTCATGCCTCGGCTCCCTGCGTTTCGGTGGCGGGGGTCGCGGCTTCGGCCGTCGCGCTCTTCAGCGCGCCGGGATACGGCGCATCGGCATGGCGCGTGACCTTGACCGCGTCCTTCACGAGCAGCCAGCCGCCTTTATGGCCGGGAACCGACCCCTTGACGAAGATCAGCCCACGCTCGATGTCGGTCGAGACGATCTCGAGATTCTGCTGCGTCCGCTGACGGTCGCCCATGTGACCCGCCATCTTCTTGTTCTTGAACACCTTGCCCGGGTCCTGCCGCTGCCCGGTCGAGCCGAGCGACCGGTGCGACACCGACACGCCGTGCGTCGCGCGGAGCCCGCCAAAATTCCACCGCTTCATGCCACCGGCGAAGCCCTTGCCGACGGTCTGCCCGGTGATGTCGACGAGCTGCCCGGGAACGAAGTGATCGGCCGACAGCGTCGCGCCGGCATCAAGCAGCGCGTCATCGGCAACGCGGAATTCGGCGACACGCGCCTTGGGCTCAACCTCGGCGGCGGCAAAGTGGCCGCGCTCGGGCTTGGTCGTGTTCTTCGCCTTCTTGGTGCCAGCACCGAGCTGGACGGCAACATAGCCGTCGCGGTCAACCGTCTTCCGTGCGACGACCTGGCAACCTTCGAGGCTCAGCACCGTCACAGGGACGTGCCGACCATCGTCCTGAAACAGGCGGGTCATTCCCATCTTCTTCGCGATCACGCCACTGCGCATGATCATTTCCTTTCCATCAGAGGCCCCCGCGGGGGCTTGACCGTTGAAGTTCGCTCCGCGTCTTTCGTCGTCGTCTAGCTCTGCAGCTTGATCTCCACGTCGACACCTGCCGCGAGATCGAGCTTCATCAGCGCGTCGACCGTCTGTGGCGTCGGGTCGACGATGTCGAGCAGCCGCTTGTATGTCCGCACCTCGAACTGCTCGCGGCTCTTCTTGTCGACGTGCGGCGACCGGTTGACGGTGAAGCGCTCGAACCGGGTCGGCAGCGGGATCGGGCCGCGGATCGCCGCACCCGTCCGCTTCGCCGTGTCGGCGATCTCACCAGTGGCGAGGTCGAGGACACGGTGGTCGAACGCCTTCAGCCGGATGCGAATGTTCTGCGTGTCCATCGTAGCTCTTGTCTCTGGCAATCAAACGTCGTGCAAAAAAAGAGGCCCGGAAACGAACCGGGCCGCTCATCACCGAATCAACGGGAGAGCGGCCCTATACGCTTACTTGCTGATCGTGGCAACCACGCCCGATCCGACGGTCCGACCACCCTCGCGAATGGCGAAGCGCAGGCCCGGGTCCATCGCGATCGGAGCGATCAACTTCACGCCCAGCTCGACGTTGTCGCCCGGCATGACCATCTCGGTGCCCTCGGGCAGCTCTACGGTACCGGTGACGTCGGTCGTGCGGAAGTAGAACTGCGGCCGGTAATTGGCGAAGAACGGCGTGTGCCGGCCGCCCTCGTCCTTCGACAGGACGTAGACGGTCGCCTTGAACTCACTGTGCGGCTTGATCGAGCCCGGCTTGCACAGAACCTGACCGCGCTCGACGTCGTCACGGCCGACGCCGCGAAGCAGTGCGCCGATGTTGTCGCCCGCCTGGCCCTGGTCGAGCAGCTTGCGGAACATCTCCACGCCGGTGCACACCGACTTGCGGGTGTCCTTGATGCCGACGATCTCGACCTCCTCGCCAACCTTGACGATGCCGGTCTCGACGCGGCCGGTGACGACCGTGCCGCGACCCGAGATCGAGAACACGTCCTCGATCGGCATCAGGAACGGGCGGTCTAGCGGCCGCTCGGGCTGCGGGATGTACTCGTCGACGGTCTTCATCAGCGCGAGGACCGCCTCGCGACCGATCTCGTCGCGCTTGCCGTCGAGCGCCATCACCGCCGACCCCTGGGTGATCGGGATGTCGTCGCCGGGGAAGTCATACTTGGTCAGCAGTTCGCGAATCTCGAGCTCGACGAGCTCGAGGATCTCGGCGTCGTCGACTAAGTCGACCTTGTTCATGAACACGACCATCGCCGGCACGCCAACCTGCTTGGCGAGCAGGATGTGCTCGCGGGTCTGCGGCATTGGACCATCGGTCGCCGAGACGACTAGAATCGCGCCGTCCATCTGAGCCGCGCCGGTAATCATGTTCTTGACGTAGTCGGCGTGGCCGGGGCAGTCGACGTGGGCATAGTGGCGGCTCGCCGTCTCGTACTCGACGTGCGCCGTCGAGATGGTGATGCCGCGCTCGCGCTCTTCGGGAGCCTTGTCGATCTGGTCGTAGGCGGTGAAGGTTGCGCCGCCAGTCTCGGCGAGAATCTTGGTGATCGCCGCGGTCAGCGACGTCTTGCCATGGTCGACGTGGCCGATCGTGCCGATGTTGCAGTGCGGCTTGTTCCGCTCGAATTTCGCCTTACCCATGTCGTCCTCTCGCAAATCGTGTCGCCGCCGGGCCGCGGCGCTTGGTTGACCCGCATCGTCTGGTTTCTGGCGGCGTGGACCTTGGCCCGCGCCAAACTGCCGTTCCAATCTGATTGGCCCGGCAGCGAGCGGTGGGCGTTAGCAGGGTCGGCGCGGACGCGCTAGTCCCTAATTGACCAATCCACGAGATACGGCCGGGCAACGCATCGCGACCGATGTTCAGTCCACTAATATGCCGGTATCGACCGACAGCCCGGGTATCGTTACCGCCTCAAGCGCGAGGCCAAATTGCACATTACCGATGGCGGTATAGCCATCGGCGCTGGGGTGCACATGGACGCAGATCAAGCGCTTGGGCAGATCGATCACCCAATATTCCGGCACAGCGGCCGCCGCATAGATCGCCGCTTTGCGGCCTAGGTCGATGTGCCGCGTTGTTTCGCTGACCTCGACAATCAGGCCCACGGTTTCGGAGGGCACTGCGCCCGCTCCTCGCCAGCGCGTCAGCACGATGTCGGGCTCCGGCATGCTGTCGTCGGCGGCACGGACGGCAACTTCAACTAACGCCACAAGATCGCTGCCAAGCTCGCGCAGTCGCAGTTGAAGAGCAAAGGCAAGCAGAGATTTTGCTCGCGCATGAGGCGTGAATTGTGCGTTCATGACGTAAATATCGCCGTCGATCAGCTCCGACTTTGCAAAGGAATCGAGAGCACCGCTTTCGGCGAGGAGGATGAAATCCTCGACCGATAGACGGGCACGCTCCGGTGCATCGAGCAGGTCGGCGGAAACGATCATCGTGCCAATCTAATCCGCTCGGCCAGCGCTGAGAAGGCGTTACGCCATCTTCGCCTTGATCTCCTCCGCGACGTTCGACGGAACCTCGTCGTAGTGACTGAACTGCATCGTGTACTGCGCGCGACCCTGGCTCATCGAGCGGAGCGTGTTGACGTAGCCGAACATGTTGGCAAGCGGCACCTGCGCCTCGATGACCTGCGCGTTGCCGCGGCTGTCGGTGCCCTGGATCTGGCCACGGCGGCTGTTCAAGTCACCGATGACGTCGCCCATGAAGTCCTCGGGCGTCACCACCTCGACCTTCATCACCGGTTCGAGGAGCTTGATTCCCGACTTGGTCGCCGCCTCACGCATTCCACCGCGGCCGGTGATCTCGAACGCCAGCGCCGACGAGTCGACATCGTGATAAGCACCGTCGTACAGCGTCGCGGTGAAGTCGATGATCGGGAAGCCGATCAGGCTGCCGCTCGCGGCGACCTCGCGGATGCCCTTCTCGACCGACGGGATGTATTCCTTCGGGATGTTGCCGCCCTTGACCTCGTCGACGAAGACGACGCCGGTGCCCCGCTCGCCGGGCTCGACCGAGAACTTGATCCGGCCGAACTGGCCCGAGCCGCCCGACTGCTTCTTGTGGGTATAGTCGACGTCGACCTTCTTGGCCAAGCTCTCGCGGTACGCCACCTGCGGCGCGCCGACGTTGGCCTCGACCTTGAACTCGCGACGCATCCGGTCGACGAGGATTTCGAGGTGGAGCTCGCCCATCCCCTTGATGATCGTCTGGCCACTCTCGTTGTCGCTGGTGACGCGAAACGACGGGTCTTCCTGCGCGAGGCGATTGAGCGCGATGCCCATCTTTTCCTGATCGGCCTTGGTCTTGGGCTCGACCGCGACCTCGATGACGGGGTCGGGGAATTCCATCCGCTCGAGGATGATCGGCTTCAGTGGCGCGCACAACGTATCGCCAGTGGTCACGTCCTTCAGACCGACCAGCGCGACGATGTCGCCGGCAAAGGCTTCCTTGATATCCTCGCGGTTGTTGGCATGCATCAGGAGCATCCGCCCGATCTTCTCGCGCTTGTCCTTAACCGAATTGAGCACCATCGACGCCGCCTCGAGCTTGCCCGAGTAGATGCGCGCGAAGGTCAGCGTGCCGACGAAGGGATCGGTCATGATCTTGAAGGCGAGCGCGCTGAACGGCGCGTCGTCGGTGGCGGGGCGCGTGTCGGGCGTCTCGACCTTGCCCGGGGTGACGCCCTGAACGTCGGGAATGTCGAGCGGCGACGGCAGGTAGTCGACTACCGCGTCGAGCAGCGGCTGGACGCCCTTGTTCTTGAACGCCGAGCCGCACAGCACCGGCACGAAGGCAAACGCCAGCGTCCCCTTGCGAATGAGCATCTTGAGTTCGGCCGTCGTCGGCTCGGTGCCTTCGAGGTACGATTCCATCAGCGCGTCGTCCTGCTCGATCGCCATTTCGATCAGTTCCGAACGCGCCTGAGCAGCGGCGTCCCTGAGGTGGTCGGGGATATCCTTGTATTCGAACTTCGCGCCTAGGCTTTCTTCGAGCCAGATGATCGCGCGGTTCTCGACGAGGTCGACCAGTCCGATGAAGTCACCTTCGAGGCCGATCGGCAGATAGAGAACGGCCGGGCGCGCGCCGAGGCGGTCCTTGATCATCTGGACGCAGCGGTCGAAGTTGGCCCCGGTCCGGTCGAGCTTGTTGACGAAGCACATCCGCGGGACCTTGTACTTGTCCGCCTGCCGCCAGACGGTCTCCGACTGCGGCTCGACCCCGGCGACGCCGTCAAAGCATGCGACCGCGCCGTCGAGGACGCGCAGGCTACGCTCGACCTCGATGGTGAAGTCGACGTGGCCGGGCGTGTCGATGATGTTGATCCGGTGCTCGGGGCCATTGCCCTCGGCGGCCTTCCAGAAGCACGTTGTCGCGGCGGACGTGATGGTGATGCCGCGCTCCTGCTCCTGCTCCATCCAGTCCATCGTCGCGGTGCCCTCGTGGACCTCGCCAATCTTGTACGACTTGCCAGTGTAATAGAGGATGCGCTCGGTCGTCGTCGTCTTGCCGGCGTCGATGTGCGCCATGATGCCGATGTTGCGATAGCGGTCGAGGGGCGTCGTGCGGGGCATGGCGGGTTATCCTGCGGTCGGAAGGCGACGTACGGCCGGGGTTACGTGTCTCAGTGAAATAGCAGCTTTACCATGCCACCACCCGCGCCGAGCAGCGCGGCGGTAGCGAGCATCGCCGGGAAGATCGTCGTCCAGATGATGATCCGACCTCCCAGTCGGTCTTCAACCGTCCTGACTCCACCTTGAGACGTTCGGCCTCGAGTTTATTCCGCTCGAATGCCCATTTCTGGCCCTCGAGGTGAAGTTTTTCGCTGTTGACAATGATCTCGCGCAGCCGAGACCGACGCTCGTCGATGTCGAGCTGGTCCGATGTAAGCTGCGTCGCCATGGCAGAGATATAGCGCTGATCGCCTACCAGCGGTAGTGCGAGAAGGCGCGGTTTGCTTCGGCCATGCGATGCGAGTCTTCGCGCTTCTTGACAGCGGTACCGCGGTTGTTCGCCGCGTCGACCAGCTCGCCCGACAGCCGCGCAGCCATCGTGTGCTCGCTGCGGTTGCGCGCCGCACCAATCAGCCAGCGGATGGCGAGCGCCTGCGACCGCTCGGGACGGACCTCGACGGGGACCTGATAGGTCGCACCGCCGACGCGGCGGCTGCGGACTTCGATACCCGGCTTTACATTCGCCAGCGCGTCATGGAATACGCCGACCGGATCGCGCCGCGTCTTAGCCTCAACCGCATCGAGGGCGTTGTAGACGATCGACTCGGCGACTGACTTCTTGCCCTCGTACATCACGAGGTTCATGAACTTCGACAGGATAAGATCGCCGAAACGGGGATCGGGGAGAATTTCGCGCTTCTCGGGGCGACGACGACGGGCCATGTCCTGATCCTTACTTCGGCCGCTTCGCGCCGTACTTCGACCGGCTCTGCTTACGGTCCTTCACGCCCTGAGTATCGAGCACACCGCGCAGGACGTGATACCGAACGCCGGGAAGGTCCTTGACGCGGCCGCCGCGGATCAGGACGACCGAATGCTCCTGAAGGTTGTGCCGCTCGCCGGGGATGTAGCCGATGACCTCGAAGCCGTTGGTCAGGCGGATCTTGGCGACCTTGCGCAACGCCGAGTTCGGCTTCTTCGGGGTCGTCGTGTAGACGCGGGTGCAGACGCCACGCTTCTGCGGGCATTCCTCCATGGCGGGCGCAGTCTCGCGGACGCGCTGCGGCGTGCGGCCATGACGGATAAGCTGGTTGATCGTCGGCATAGGGCGCGTGGTCTTCCTGCTGTTCGGCGAGCCTTGCGACCGCCTACTCCAGACTTGAACCACCCTTACGGCATAAGCGCGAAGGACCCTGGACAAGTCCTCCGCGCGCGGCGCAGTCTGTTGTTTCCATGTTCGGCGGGCAAGACCCATCCAAACGCGAGGCGGCCTATAAGCGTTCAGGTCACGACGGTCAACCCACCGCCGACACCATCGCCCCGTGGCAGTGCTTGAACTTCCTGCCGGATCCACATGGGCACGGCGCGTTGCGCGAGGTCGTCCGCAGCCACTCGGCGCGGGTATCGTCGTCGACGTCGGTAAAGGCGGCGGTTGCGTCGCGGGCAATGTTGAGCTGGCTCGGCGGCAGCGTTCCGACCGGCCCGAAGGCGTCGTTCAATCCGGTCAGCGGGTCGATGTGCGTCGTCACGAAACTCGGCATCGCCGGCGAATAGGCCTCGGGCTGCAGCTCGAAGCGTGCGCCGGTCAACATTCGCGTCACGTCCTCGCGGACTGTCGTCAGCATCCGCTCGAACAGCGCGAAGGCTTCGGACTTGTATTCGTTGAGCGGCGTCTTCTGCGCGTATGCGCGCAAGTGGATGACCTGACGCAGCGCGTCCAAGGTCGCCAGATGCTCTTTCCACTGATGGTCGAGAACCTGGAGAAGGAAGTTCTTCTCGATCTGGACCCACGATTCAGGCGGAACCGACGCCGCCTTCTCGGCCATCGCGGCATCCGACCCCGTGATCAACCGGTCGACGAACATCTCCTGGTCGACCGCGTCCTCGCCGACCCAGGCCTTGACGTCGACGTCGAGCCCCAGCGTCTCGCGCACGGCGGTGTCCAGCGCGTCGACGTCCCACTGTTCGGGATAGGTGTTCGGCGGACAGTACTGCCCGACGAGCGCGTTGACCGTCTCGTGGCGCATGTCGACGACGACATCACCGACCGCATCCGAATCCATGATGTCGGACCGCTGGTCGTAGACGACCTTGCGCTGGTCGTTCATCACGTCGTCGTACTGGACGACGTTCTTGCGCATGTCGTAGTTGCGCGCCTCGACCTTCTTCTGCGCCGTCTCGATCGCCTTCGAGATCCACGGGTGGACGATCGCCTCGCCCTCCTCGAGCCCGTTGTTCATCATCCGCGTCAGCATGTTCTGCTGGCCGAAGATGCGGAGCAGGTCGTCATCGAGGCTGAGATAGAAACGGCTGAGGCCGGGGTCGCCCTGTCGCCCCGAACGACCGCGAAGCTGGTTGTCGATACGGCGGCTCTCGTGGCGCTCGGTGCCGAGGACGAACAGCCCGCCGGCGGCACGGACGGCATCGCGCTCGGTGGCGACCTCGGCCTTGATACGCGCGATGCCGGCGTCGCGCTCGGCGCCCTCGACGCCGTCCAGCTCGCGGACGACGCGGGCGTCGGGGTTGCCGCCCAGCTGGATGTCGGTGCCGCGGCCGGCCATGTTGGTCGCGATCGTCACCGCGCCGAGGCGTCCCGCCTGCTCGACGATGTGCGCCTCCTGCTCGTGGTAGCGCGCGTTAAGCACGACGTGGTCGACCGCCTCTTTCTTGAGGAACTCGGACAGCAGCTCGCTCTTCTCGATCGACACCGTGCCGACGAGGATCGGCTGGCCGGTCGCCTGCGTCTCGCGGATGGTCTTGACGATCGCCTTGAACTTCTCGTCGGCGTTCTTGTAGAACTCGTCGTCGACGTCCTTGCGGCTGACCGGCAGGTTGGTCGGGATCTCGACGACGTTGAGCTTGTAGATGTCGTAGAACTCGGCCGCCTCGGTCGCCGCGGTGCCGGTCATGCCGCCGAGCTTGGGGTAAAGGCGGAAGTAGTTCTGGAAGGTGATCGACGCGAGCGTCTGGTTCTCGGGCATGATGTCGACGCCTTCCTTGGCCTCGACCGCCTGATGCAGTCCCTCCGACCAGCGCCGCCCGTCCATCATCCGGCCGGTAAACTCGTCGATGATGATGACCTTGCCGCCGCGGACGATGTAGTCGGTGTCGCGGCGGAAGATCATGTTCGCCCGCAGCGCCTGGTTGAGGTGGTGGACGACCTGCGTGTTCTCGAAGTCGTAGAGGTTCTCGCCCTCGAGCAGCCCCGCCGCCTCGAGCGCGCGCTCGGCCTTTTCGGTCCCGTCCTCGGTCAGGATGACCTGCTTCTGCTTCTCGTCGATCTCGACGTCGGCCGCGTCGAGCGTCTTCACCATCTTGTCGACCAGGATGTAGAGCTCGCTCTTGTCCTCGGTCGGACCCGAGATGATCAGCGGCGTTCGCGCCTCGTCGATCAGGACCGAATCGACCTCGTCGGTGACGGCGAAGTTGAACGGGCGCTGGACCATGTGCTCGCGCGCGTACTTCATGTTGTCGCGGAGGTAGTCGAAGCCGAACTCGTTGTTGGTGCCGTAGGTGATATCGGCGGCGTAGGCGGCGCGGCGGGTGTCGTCGTCGAGGTTGGGGACGATGACGCCGACGGTCATGCCGAGGAAGCCGTAGACGCGGCCCATCCACTCGGCGTCGCGGGTGGCGAGATAGTCGTTGACGGTGACGACGTGGACGCCCTTGCCTTCCAAGGCGTTGAGATACACCGCCAATGTCGCCACCAGCGTCTTGCCCTCGCCGGTGCGCATCTCGGCGATCTCGCCCCGGTGGAGGACGATGCCGCCGATCAGCTGGACGTCGTAGTGGCGCTGGCCCAGCGTGCGCCTGGCCGCCTCGCGCACCGTGGCGAAGGCGTCGGGGAGGAGGTCGTCGAGGCTCTCCCCCGCCGTCAGCCGGGCGCGGAGCGCCGCCGTCTGGCCGCGCAGGTCGTCGTCGGACATCGCCGCGACCTTGTCCTCGCGGGCGTTGATGCGGGCGACGAGGGGGCCGAGCGAGCGGACGTAGCGCTCGTTCGACGAGCCGAAGATGCGCTTCGCGATGCCTGCAAACATGGGTGTCCTAACCGCCGGCCGGCGGCGCCCGGGCGCTCGCGGCAATCGGCGCGACATAGGCAGGGGGGCGGCGCTAGTCAATTCGGCCGCCGCCGGCCGAAGATGAACAACGCCACGAAGTTCACGACCGCGATGGGACTATT
Source organism: uncultured Sphingomonadaceae bacterium (assembly GCA_964246245.1). Taxonomy (GTDB): domain Bacteria; phylum Pseudomonadota; class Alphaproteobacteria; order Sphingomonadales; family Sphingomonadaceae; genus Polymorphobacter_B. Next base: position 125 of record CAXTQJ010000025.1, on the reverse strand, counting down.
GGCAGCCGCTTTGAACCTATGAGGTTAGTTTCCGTGGCGGCCGGATGACCGGAACGCGGCGGGGCCGCGGCGGACCCGCCGCAGCAAGCGCGTCACCGCGCGACCGGATCGGCGGTGAAGCCGAC
>CAXTQJ010000024.1:17315-18817 GCA_964246245.1 uncultured Sphingomonadaceae bacterium | reverse complement strand
CGGCAATCCCGTCTTCTACATCCGCGGCCTCGGCTTCACCGACACGACGCTCGGCGTCTCGCCGGCGGTGTCGGTCTATCTCGACCAGCAGCCTCTGTCCTTCTCGCCGATGGCGCGCGGCGCGGTCCTCGACCTCGAACGGGTCGAGGTGCTCAAAGGTCCGCAGGGCACGCTGTTCGGTCAGAACTCGACTGGCGGCGCGATCAACTACATCGCCGCCAAGCCGACGCGCGAGTTCGCTGCGGGCTTGGACTTCACCTACGGCCGGTTCGGGCAGGCCGACGCCGAGGGCTTCGTCAGCGGGCCGCTGAGCGACACGATCAGCGTCCGCGTCGCGCTGCGCAGCGAGAACCGCAACGAATGGCAGCGCGGCTACGTCATCGACGAGACGCTCGGCAGCAAGCGCTTCCTCAACGGCCGCATCTCGGCGCTGTGGCGTCCGACAGACCGCGTCAGCGTGCTGCTCACCGCCAACGGCTGGCGCGACCGCTCCGACGCGCAGCAGCCGCAGTTCGTCGCCTACACGCCGGCGAAGGTCGGACCTACCGCCAACCCCGTCCCGTTCCCGGTCGCGGCCTTTCCCGCGGCGCCGTCCGATGCGACCGCCGCCGCCTGGCCGCTGGGCTTCAACTACCGGCTCGACAACTGGCTCTACCAGTTCGCCGGCGATGTCGAGGCCGACCTGACCGACACCCTGCACCTGGCGTCCCTGACGTCGTACGCCAAATTCCACCAGAGCATTCCGGTCAACTACGGCGGAACCATCTACGCCAACGCCTTCTCGATCGACAACGGATCGATCGAGACGTTCTCGCAGGAACTGCGGCTCAGTGCCGACCTCGGCAGCAGGCTGAAGGCGCTGCTCGGGGCCAACTACAAGGCCGACCACGTCATCGAGCGACAGATCGCGAGCCCGCTCATCACGTCGAGCTCGATCATCGCCGGTATCCCGTTCAACAGCTACTTCGACGACAACGATCAGAACATCAAGTCCTACGGCGTGTTCGGTAGTCTAGACTACCGGATCACCGATCAGCTGACGCTCCAGGGGTCGGCCCGGTACACGAAGGAGGACCGCGACTATCGCGGCTGCGCGCGGGATTCGGGCAACGGCCAGCTCGCCGCGGGCGTCGGCGCGATCATCCACCAGACCATCGCGCCGGGAGCGTGCGTCGCGGTTTCGAGCAGCTTCAAGCCGCTGCCGATCGTCGCGAACTCGCTCGACCAGGACAACGTCTCGTACCGGGTGAGCCTCAACTGGAAGCCCGTCGACGACGCCTTGATCTACGCCAACGTGACCAAGGGCTACAAGTCGGGAAGCTTCCCGACCCTGCCGGGCTTCTTCGCCACTCAGGAGGACCCCATCGGGCAGGAGTCGGTGATGGCCTACGAGGCCGGCGCCAAATTGAAGCTGGGCCGCAAGGTCGATGTCACCGGGGCCGGCTTCTATTACGACTACGGCGACAAGCAGCTTCTCGGAGCGAAGGCCGATCCCGTCTTCG
>CAXTQJ010000024.1:0-17305 GCA_964246245.1 uncultured Sphingomonadaceae bacterium | reverse complement strand
GGTCGGCCTTGTAGTTGGCCCCGAGCAGTCACGTCGTCGGCGGGGAGATAGCGATCGCGTTCGGACCGTTCGCCGGCTTCACCGTGGCGCTCAACGGTACGCACATCGAGACGCGGGTCGACAGCAACCCAGCCACTCCGACAGGCCCGTTCGGCAATGCGGGGAGCTTCGTCGGCCAGTCCTTCCCCTTCACTCCGAAGTGGCAGGGCGCCGCCAACCTCGATTATCGCTTTGCGATCAGCCCGACCCTGAACGGCTTCGGGGGGGCGAGCGTGACGGCGCGCACCGCGACGGTGGCTTCCCTGCTCAGCGGGGCGCCCGCGGTGGCGGCGCAGGAGGCGTTGTTCCGGGTGCCGCCCTACACCCTCGTCGACCTGCGCATAGGCATCGAGACGGCCGACAAGCAGTGGCGGCTCGAGCTGTGGGGCCGCAACGTCACCAACAAGTACTACACCATGGGCACCAAGAAGACCGCGGACTTCGTGACCCAGTTCACCGGAATGCCGGCGACCTACGGCTTGCGGGTCGCCTACCGGCTGTGACGGCGCGGACGGGCAGAGGGCCGCGTCCGGAGCGCTTCGCTTCCGGCCCGTGGCGCGGCGGGGGAGGGAGGCTGCGGTGAGCGACGAGTCTCCGGTTTGGATGATCTCCGGCTGCTCGACCGGCTTCGGCCGCGAACTCGGTAGGACGGTGATCGCGCGCGGGGATAGGGTTGCGCTGACCGCCCGCGACCCCTCCAGCCTGGCCGGGCTCGTCGCCGACAGCGGCGGCCGCGCGGTCGCGATCCGGCTCGACGTCACCGACGGCGATCAGATCGCCGCCGCCGGCGCCGCGGCCGAAGCGCGCTTCGGCCGCATCGACGTGCTCGTCAACAACGCCGGCTACGGATATGCCAGCATCGTCGAGCTCGCCGAAGAAGCAGAAATCCGCGCGCTTTTCGAGACGAACTTCTTCGGTGTGGTCCGCCTCACGACGGCCGTCCTGCCGGGGATGCGGCGGAGGGGCCGCGGACACGTCTTCAACATGGGGTCGATCGCAGGCGTCGTCAGCGGCGCGTCGAGCGGCTTCTATTCCGCGAGCAAGCACGCCGTCGAGGCCTTCACCGAAGCGCTCGCCGCCGAGTGCGTCGGCTTCGGGGTCAAGGCCACCGTGATCGAGCCCGGGACGTTCGCGACCGACTTCGCCACCCGGTCGCTGCGGGGCGCTCCGGTCACCATCGCCGACTATCTGGCTCCGGTCGCGGCCTTCTGGGCGCAGAGCGACGCACTCGTTCCCGACCGGCGTCCCGGCGACCCGGCCCGCGGCGCGGCTGCGATCGTCGAGTGGGCGCTCCGCGACGGAGCCCCCCTACGCCTTCCGCTCGGGATGGACGCCGTTCCGCGGATGGCGCGGGCGCTGACCGAACGGCTGGCCGAGCTCGACCGGTGGCGCGGCGTCGCCGACGCCGCCGCCTTCCCCCCGACGTGATCCGGCGATGACGGCGGGGCGTCGGATCATGGCGGCCTCGCGCGCCGTCGACGGCGGCAAGGCTACTCGACGGCCGGGCCGCCGAGCGAGCGCTCGAGCTTGGCCAACAGCGTTACGAGCTGGTCGACCTCGGAGCTCGGCCACCCGGCCAGCGCCTCGTCCCAGCACGCGCGCAGGTCCGGGAGCTTGCTGCCGAAGTGGGCTCGGCCGAGATCGGTCAGCCTCAGGAGGACCACCCGGCGATCGCCGTCCTTCCGGTCGCGCTCGACGAAGCCCCGGCGCTCGAGACTATCGATGAGCCGGGTGGTGGCACCGGTGGCGATCCCGAACTCGCGCGCGAGATCGCCCGCCGTCTCGATCAGGCCGTCGGCGAAAAGGCGCAGCGCCATCCACTCCTCGAAGCCTCCCTCCGATTCGGGAAAGCGGGCGCGCACGCGCTTCACCATCAGCTTGTGGACCCGGCGAACGGTGCAGGTCAGAGAGGCGTCGTTCCTGACCTTCTTCGCCCGGGGCTTCGTCGGTCTCCTGGCCTCCATCGGTCCGACATAGGCTTGTCGTGAGGACGGGCAAAGACCCCCTACGGCCTGCGAGCGGAGCTCCGCACGGACCGCTTTCTTTCTACTCCATTTGTGGTATCTCCAATTGAAGACGAATCGCTGGGAGGCTTTGTGAGAATCGCAGTTGTCGGGGCTACCGGTCGGATCGGTTCGCAGCTCAGCCGGAAGCTGATGGCGGCCGGGCATCAGGTGAAGGCCCTGTCCCGCGGCGGTCCGGCGCTCGACGCGCTCGCCGCCGAGGGGGCCGAGCCGTTCCTCGGCAGCTTCGACACCGGGTTTGGCGATCTGGACCGCTTCTTCGGCGACGTCGAAGCGGCGTTCCTGATGGTGAAGACCGATTGGAGCAACCTCCATGGCCACTACCCCGCCGTCGCGCGCCGCTTCGTCGCCGCGCTGTCGGGCTCGCCCGTCAAGCGCGCGGTGAGCCTGACGGGCATCGGTTCCGACGTCGACGGCGATACCGGCCACTTCAAGGGCTTCCACGACCTCGACGGCATTCTGAACGGGCTCGGGGACGTCGATCTCGTCCATCTGCGCGCCGGCTGGTTCATGGAGAACCTTCTGGCGTGGACCGGCCCGGTGGCGCTGCACGACCGGATCGGCTGGTCGGTCGATCCCGACGTAGAGCTGTCCTGGGTGGCGACGCGCGACATCGCGAACACGGCGGCGCGCGAGCTGACCGGACCAACGCACGGAAGCCGCGTGGTCCGCGAGGTCGGCGCGGAAGACCTGACCATGCCGGAAGTGGCCGCGATGATCGGCACGGCGATCGGCCGGCCGGTCGAGTACCGCTTCATCGATCGCGGCCGTCCGGAGATCGAGGCCGGGTATCTCGATAGCTTCGGAACACCGGAGCGGTGGCTCGACGACAATCAGACGCTCGCGGCCCTGAACAGCCGCGCGGTGCGGTTCCACGGTGCGCGCGGCCCGCTGCCTACGACGATGGCGGCCTTCATCGCCGACGTCTGGAAGCCGCACTACCAGGCCGCCGTCGCCAATGCCGACGAACCCGAAACCTTCTTCACGTGGAGTTCGGCGGACGGTCGGTGACGACGCGAACCGTCGGGCGCGGCGCCCCGAGCCGGGCAAGCCCGTTCGCCTGACTTTGGAGTAAACGGACTGACCGCATCGTCGTCTGATTGACGTCGGCGTCGGGGACTCATAGATGGGATCGGCGAGCGCCGTGAGAAGGCGCCGCGACCGGGGAGCGACGATGGATCTCGAGCTCAAGGGCAAGACGGCGCTCGTCAACGGCGCCAGCCAGGGCATCGGCTACGCCATCGCCCGCTCGCTCGCCGCCGAAGGGACGGAGGTCCTGATCAGCGCCCGCAAGGCCGAGCCTCTCGCCGCCGCCGCCGCACGCATCGCCGCCGAGACGGGGCGGCAAGTGCGGACCGTGGTCGGCGACATCCGCATGCTCGGTGGCTGCGAGGCCATTCTCGCCGAGGCGGCGGCGGCGGGCGGGGTGGACATTCTGATCAACAACGACGGTGCGCCCCCGCTCGGCCGGGCGCTCGACTTCGACGACCTGCGCTGGAGCCGCGCGGTCGAGCAGAACCTGATGAGCGTCGTCCGCATGTGCCGTGGCGTCGTCCCCGCTATGGCGGCGCGCGGCGGCGGAAGCATCCTCAACATCACCGCCGGCACCGCCATCCAGCCGCTGCCCGGCTTCGGCCTGTCGGTCGCCACCTGGGCGGGCGTCATCGGCCTGGCAAAGACGCTCTCCATCGAGCTCGGACCGCAGAACATCCGGATCAACACCCTGTGTCCGGGCCTGATCGAGACGCCGCGCCTCGATCGCTCGACGCAGAACGAGCAGTCGTCCACTTTCGACGTGGAGGAAGTACTGAGGGCGGTGCCGCTCGGTCGCAAGGGGGCGCCTGCCGAGATAGCCGCGATCGCGACCTTCCTGTCCTCACCGCTGGCCTCGTACATCACCGGAACGACGCTGTCGGTCGACGGTGGCGGCAACAGGAGCCTGCTGTGAACCGGCCGTCCGCGGTCAGCTCCGACCATCTCGGCGATTGCGACGGGAGTGACCGATGACGAAGCAGTGGCCCGCCGAACTGGCCGTGAAGGCGTTGCAGGAAGAGGGGGTCGAGATCATGTTCGGCCTCCTCGGCGGCCACATCCAGTCGGTGATCGACTATGCCTACCGCGCCGGCATCAGGATCGTGATGACGCGCCACGAGCAGGCCGCCGTCCATGCGGCCGACGGCTACGCGCGCGTCGCGCGCAAGCCAGGCGTCTGCTTCGCGACCGGTGGTCCCGGCATGCTGAACATGGTCACCGGCATCCACATGGCCTACGTCTCGCGGACGCCGATGGTCTTCCTGTTCGGCGGCCACAAGGAGCGCGAGAGCCACCGCGGCGCGGTCCAGGAGGCCTACGCCGCCGAGGTGTGCGGCAGCATCACCAAGTGGACCGTGCGCGTCACCGACCCGGCGATGGCGTCGTTCTTCATCCGCAAGGCGTTCCGTGACGCCATGACCCCGCCGTACGGGCCCGTCGGCATCGAGTTCCCGGTCGACACGTTCAACTTCGAGCCGGTCGCGCCGGCGAGCCAGATCGCCTACCGGCCGGGCCCTTGGCGCGACGGTCCGGCGGCCCGGCAGGCGACCGAGCCTGCCTTCGCCCAGCGGGCGGTCGAGATGCTGAGGAAGGCCAGGCGTCCGCTGATCATGGCCGGGGAGGGAATCCACTGGGCGGCCGCCGGACCGCAGCTGCGCAGCCTCGCCGAGCGGCTGCGGATACCGTTCAACATCCGCCGTCTCGGTCGCGGCTCCATCCCCGAGGACCATCCACTGTCGATAAGCGGCGGCGCGCGCAAGAACGTCGTCGGAGAGGCCGACCTGGTCCTGCTCGCCGGGTTGAGCGTCGGCTACCTCGAGAGCTTCGGCGAATGGCGGACGGAGGCCGACTTCATCCAGCTGCAGAGCTGTGCCGAGGACGTCCTGCTCACCGTGCCGACGAGGCTCGAGATGGTCGCCGATCCCGGCATGGTTCTGGAGCAGATGCTCGAAGCGGTCGACGCGGACGCGACCGTCGACGCCGGGCGAGCCGAGTGGACCTCGCGCGCCAGCGCGCTGCAGGACGCCTTCGTGCGGACGATGGCCGACGAGGCGGCGAAGGTGTCCCACGACACGCCCATCGAACCCCGGTGGCTCGCCAAGGTCGTTGCCGACCTGGCGACGGCCGAGACGACGCTCGTCTTCGATTCGTTCACCGCCTCGACCTTCCTCGGGGAGCAGCTCCTCGCCAGTCAGGGGGCGCAGGTGCTCGACGCCGGTCTGTCGGCGGCGTTCGGCCACGGGGTAGGCATGGCGATCGGGGCCAAGTTGGCGCGGCCGGGCGACCGCGTCCTGGCCATGATGGGCGACGCCGGCATCGGTCTCGGCGGCGGCGACGTCGAGACCGCGGTCAGGTACGACGTGCCCGTCGTCTACCTGGTCTACAACGACAGCGCGCTCGCCGCGGGGCTCGAACGGTACTGCTACGGCGAGGATTTCCGGATGCTCGGGCCCGACGCCTACAAGGGCTTCCGGCTGACCCAGGACGTCCGCTACGACCGGATGTACGCTCCGCTCGGGTGCCACGTCGACCACGTCGAGGACCCCGCCGAGATCGGCCCGGCGATCGAGCGCGCGTTCGCCTCGGGGAAGACGGCCGTCATCAACCTGATTAGCACGCGGCACTCTCGGCATCCGCTGTACGACACGGCGACGGCGCGGGAGATGTTCTGGCATCTGCCCGCCGACGAGATCCAGGCGCCGGCGCGGCAGCGACATCACGAGTACCATTTCCCGAAGTACCACGACGGCCGGCCGATCGACCGGGACGCCGTCTAAGGGCGTCCCTCGTCGGCCCGCGGCCGGCGGCGGCGCTTGCAATCGACGGGCCGGGCGGCGTGGCTAGCAAGGAGAAGTCGACATGCGGCTGGTGGAGTTCTTCGACCGCGGCGCTTCGATCGACCGGGCGCGCGTGTGCACGCGCGACCTCGACACCGGCCGCACGCGGACCTTCGCCGAGGTCGAACGGGCGTCGCACCAGATCGCGCACGGTCTCCTTGGGCTGGGGACCGTCCCGGGCGAGACCAAGGTCGCTGTGTGGAGCCCGAACTGCGGTCGCGCGCTCGAGGCCGTGCTCGGGATAGCGCGCGCCGGCGCGGTGTGGGTCGCGGTCAACGCGCGCAACTCGGTCGGCGACATCGCCGCCCATCTCGATCTCACCGACGTCGAGATCCTCCTCTATCACGGCGACCTGGCGGACGAGCTGGCCGCCGTCGCGGGGAGCTGCGCCAAGGTGCGCCACTTCGTCCGGATCGACGATGGCGGCGCCGCGCCGCTGTCGGTCGACGCCTGGGTGAATGCGGACTTCGGGCTCGCGCCCGAATTGGAAGAGCGGTCCGGCGACGCGGCGATCATCTTCGGCTCTGGCGGCACGACTGGTCGGCCGAAGGGCGTCGTCTTCTCTCATCGGACATGGGAATGCCTGACGATCAGCATAAACGTCGCGATGCCGCCGACGACTGAGCGTCCGGTGCATCTCGTCGTCGCGCCGATGACGCACGCCGCCGGCGGGCTCGGCCTCGCGCTCCTCGCGGTCGGCGCGACGCAGGTCTTCATGAAGGGGTTCGACGCCGGCAGGGTGCTGGCCGCGATCGAGACCTGCGGCGTGACCCATCTTTTCCTCCCACCGACCGCGATCTACGGGCTGCTGGCGGACCCGGCGATTCGCCGCCACGACTATTCCTCGCTTCAGTACTTCTTCTATGCCGCGGCCCCGATGTCGGTCGACAAGATCCGCGAGGCGCTCGACGTCTTCGGTCCGGTCATGGTCCAGGGCTACGGCCAGATGGAGGCCGGCCCGATGATCGGGACCTGCCTGTCCGCCGCCGACCACCGCAGCGCGCTGACCGACCACCCGAGGCGGCTGGCCAGCTGCGGGCGGCCGAACCTGCTGACCAAGCTGCGCATCGTCGACGAGGCGGGACGGCCGATCGCGACCGGCGAGCGCGGCGAGATCGTCATCGGAGGAGACTTCCGGATGCGCGAGTACTACCGCAACGAAGCCGCCACGCGCGAGACGTTCCGCGACGGCTGGGTCCACACCGGCGACATCGGCGAGATCGACGAGGACGGGTTCGTCTACATCGTCGACCGCAAGCGCGAGATGATCATCTCCGGGGGATTCAACGTCTACCCGGGCGAGGTCGAGCGCGTCATCCTGGCCCACGACGCCGTGCTCGACTGCGCGGTGGTAGGCGTGCCCGACGACAAGTGGGGAGAGCGGGTGCACGCCGTGGTCCAGCTCAAGCCCGGTGCTTCGGTCGACGGCGCCGAGCTGATTGCGTTCTGCAAGGAGCGGGTCGGAAGCGTGCTCACGCCGAAGACAGTCGACTTCTGGGCCGAGCTGCCCCGGAGCGCCGTCGGCAAGGTGCTCCGCCGCGTCGTCCGCGAGACGTTCTGGCGAGGCCGGACCCGGTCGGTCGTCTGACCGGTCCGCGCTGAGCGGAACCCTCGCCGCCGGATCTCGTGCGGGCTCCGGCGCCGGGGGCCCGGATCGATCATACGCGTCGCGAACGGCCCGCCCAGTATTCGTCGCGGAGCGCGCGCTTCAGCGTCTTGCCGACCGGGCTGCGCGGCAGCTCCTCCCGGAATTCGATCGACTTCGGCGTCTTCATCGCGGCGAGGCGCGCGCGGCACAGGTCGAGCAGCTCCTGTCCCTCGACTTGGCTGCCGGGCTTGAGCTGGACGACGGCGTGCACCCGCTCTCCCCATTTGTCGTCGGGGATGCCGATCACGGCGCAGTCCTCGACGGCGGGATGCGAGAAGATGACGCGCTCGATCTCGCCCGGGAAGAGATTGAAGCCCCCGGAGATGATCATGTCCTTGATGCGGTCGACGATGTAGAAGAACCCGTCTTCGTCGACGTACCCGACGTCGCCGGTGTGGTGCCAGCCGAAGCGGGCGACGTGGGCGGTGGCATCGGGATCCTTGTAGTATCCTTTCATCAGACCCGACGCGCGGACGACCAGTTCGCCGGTCTCGCCTGCGCCGAGCAAGGTCCCCTCCGGGTTCATCACGGCGACGTCCGTGAAGGGGAATTTGCGTCCGCAGCTCGCCAGCCGGCGCTCGCTGATCACGCCATCCTGGACGAGGTCGGTGGACCGGAGGAAGGTGCCCGCGACGATCTCCGACTGGCCCCAGGCCGAGACCATGCACGGACCGAAAAGCGCGATGGCCTCGCGGACCTTGTCCGGCGACATCGGCGCAGTGCCGTACCAGAAGTAGCGCAGTGAACGGTAGTCGTACGAGGCGATGGTCGGCTCCGCGAGCATTCCGTAGATCACGGTCGGCGGGAGGACGAGGTCCGTGATCGCGTACTGCTCGATCGCGGCGGCTATCAGCAGGGGCTTGGCGGCGGTCAGGACGAAGACGGTTCCGCCGCGGATGAAGGTGTGGAAGGTGCCGGTGCCGGCGGCGTGCGTCATCGGCCCGGCGGCGAGGTAGTGTGGCGGGGTGGCCGCCGGCATCACGGCCAGGATCGACGCGATCATGTGTTCGTAGAAGCGGTGCGTCTGAAGGACGCCCTTCGGGGCGCCGGTGGTCCCGCCGGTGGTCGACATGACGACCACCTCGTCGGGCTCGGCGGGCTCGATGGCGAATGCGTCGTCCGCCGTGGCCGTCCACTGTTCGACCGAGGGAGCCATTGACGACGCCCGATCGAGGCAGATCAGGCGCGCCTTGCGGACGCTGGCCCGCCCGGCCTCGGCCGCGATGTCCTCGTACTGGCTGTGGTAGACCAGGACCTCGCAGTCGAAGGTGGCGAGTATCGTGAGAAGGCTATCGGCGGAGCTGCGCGGGTTGAGCGGAACCCATACCATCTGCGCGCGGATCGCGCCGAGGACGCACATGAACGCCACCGGGTCGTTCGGGCTGAGCACGCCGACCTTGACCCCGGCCGCCAACCCGTCGCGCCGCAGCGCGGAGGCGACCTTCATGGTGAAGCGCTGCGCCTCGCGGTACGACCACCGCCGATCGCCGGCGACGAGGCAATCGCGGTCGGGCGCGAGATAGACGCCGTGATCAAAGCTGTCGATCAGGTTCACGCCGGCCTCCGTTCCGTCACCGCCGGCCGATCCGCGCCGCGCCGCCAGGCCCGGCCGTGCCCCGGCGGTCAGCCACCCGTCACCGAGCGGCCGACCGAGGCGAAGAAGCGCTCGGCGTTGCCGTGAAAGACCTTCTCGAGGATCTCATCGGGATAGCCCTCCGCGCGCCAGTCGCGCTCGAGCCGTTCGTAGGAGATCAGGGGATAGTCGGCGCCGAACATGATGCGGTCGCGCAGGCGGCGTGTGATCTCCCGCTTCAGTTCGGGCTCGTGATACTTGGGCGACCAGCCGTGGAGCTCGTACCAGACGTTCCGCTTGTGCAGCAGGACCGCGATCATCTCCTTCTGCCACGGCCACGCTGGTCTGCCCGCGATTATGGTCAGGTCGGGATGGGTCGCGGCGACGTGATCGAGGTGGCGCGGGTGCGCCGTCTCCAGGAGCACGCCGCCGCCGCCGCGCGCGCCCGAGCCGTAGGCGGTCGTGCCGACGAGGATCAGGACCGGAAGCCGCGCCTCGATGCAGAACCGGTAGTAGGCGTCGTATTCCGGGGCGCTCGCCGGTACGTTCCCCGCTCCCGCCACGCACAGCCCGAGGAAGCCCGGCGCCGCGTCGGCGCAGCGCCGCAGCTCGCGCAGTCCGTCCTCGCCGGTGCGGGGATCGAAGTGGAGCCATTGGCCTATGATGACGTCGGGATGGGCCCTCTGAACGGCGAACGCGTAGTCGTGGTGCGGCTGCATCTCCTCGACCGGCAGGAACACAGGGAATGTCAGGTCGAGGATCGCCCTCACGTCGTTCGCGCGGAAGTTGTCGGCCATCTCCTCCTCGGTGACGAAGGCCGCCGCCGAGTTGAACGTCGACGGCTGCAGGGCCAGCGCCTCCGGGTCCTGCATAGGGTAGCCGCGGCGCGTGCCCCAGTGCGAATGCATGTCGATCTTCTTGACCGGCATCGGCCTCCCCTCGTGCGGGGGCACGCGGTCGTCGCCCCCGCGGCCGTCTGCTACGGCCCGGACCGGATCGGCATAGACGCGGCCGGCATCCGCGTCAACTCGCATTTCTGCGAACTGACTTAAGAGTCAGTGGAAATCGGGCTGTCGTTTGGCGAGGAAGGCGCTCGTTCCCTCTAGGAACTCGTCGCCGCCGAGACAGGCGGAGGCAGCGCTCATCTCGGCCTCCAGGAAGCGGACGAGATGCCCTTCGGCCTCGCGCATGAGCCATTTGGTCTGGCGGACGGCGAGGGGAGGCAGGCCGGCCAACCGTTGCGCCTGGAGTGCGACCTCTCCGTCGAGCGCTTCGTCGGCGTGCACCGCGTCGCACAGGCCGAGCGCCGCGGCCTCGGCGGCCCGGACTACGCGGTTGTCGAGAAGGAGCCGGCGGGCACGGTGCGCTCCGATGCGGTGCGCGAGGAAGTATCCGGTCCCCATGTCGGCGACCAGCCCGATGCGCAGGAACTGGGCGCTGAAGTAGACCGTCTCGGAGGCGACGAGGTAGTCGCACGCCAGGGCGAAGCCGAATGCGCCGCCTGCGCAAGCGCCCCGCACCGCCGCGATGGTCGGCTTCGGACAGAGGGCGATGGCGCGCACCAGCCCTAGCACGTCCCGGTGGTATTTCTGGAACTGCGCGGCGTCCATGCTCAGCATGAACGGGATGTCGCCTCCCGCCGAGAAGTGATCGCCCTCGCCGGTCACGATGATCGCGCGCACCTCGGGATCGGCGCTCGCGTCGGCCATCGCCGCCTGGAACTCGACGCGCATGGCCGCATCGATCGCGTTCATGACCCGGGGGCGAGACATGGCGATCCTGTGGACGCCGCGATCGATCCGTTCCGATCGCAACACGCTCATGCTCGTCTCCTTTTCCCCGGCGGTATAGCGGAAGTCAGGCGGCCAGGATCGTGACGCAGGCGGCTGCCTCCTCGACCCCGTGGAAGCCCCCGCCGTTCTCCGCGATGGCGAAGCGCGCACCGTCGACCTGCCGAGGCCCGGCCTCGCCGCGGAGCTGCCGGACCAGTTCGTGGATCTGTCCCAGTCCGGTCGCAGCGATCGGGTGACCCTTCGACTCGAGCCCTCCGGATGTGTTCACCGGGATTCGGCCGCCGAGGCTGGTCTCTCCGCGTTCGGCGATCCAGCCACCCTGGCCGATGGCGCAGAAGCCTAGGTTCTCCGTCTGGATGATCTCGGCGAACGCCGACGCGTCGTGAACTTCCGCGACGGACATGTCCTCCGGGCCGACCCCGGCCGTCTCGTACGCCTTTTCGGCGGCCATGCGGCACATGTGCCGGTCGAAGTCGGCCCAGGCGCGGTCGCTTCCGCTGGCCAGGACGCATGCCAGCAGGCGGATCGGATTGGCGCGAGGCAGGCGAGCAAGCGCCTCGCGGCGGCATAGGACGACGGCTGCCGCCCCGTCGCTGATCGGAGCGCACATCGGCAGCGTCAAGGGCCATTGGATGCAGCGCGCCGAGAGGACCTCGTCGATCGTCATGTCGAACCGGTACTGCGACAGCGGATTCATCGTCGAGTGGTGGTGGTTCTTCGCCGAGACGGCGGCGATCTGGCGCTGCGTCGTGCCGAACGCTTTCATGTGGCCGCGCGTGAGGGACGCGTACAGCTCCATGAAGGGGCTGGGCACCGACGCCGTGCCGGCGGGGATGTCGATGCCGTCGCCGATGCCGCGCAGACGCGCCATCAGCTCATCGACCTCGGCCACGTCCCAGCCGCCGTCGAACACCTTGTTCGACTTCGCCTTGTCCTCGTCGTACATCTTCTCGACGCCGACCGCGATGGCGACCTCGGCCATGCCGGCCTTGAGATGGAGCATGGCCTGCTGGAGCGCCGTCGTTCCGCTGGCGCACGCGTTCTCGACGTTGACGATCGGAATCGAGGCGAAGCCGAGCGGGCGCAGTGCCACCTGTCCGCGGACGAGGAGCTGACCGTCGATGATACCCTGCGTCGTGTTGCCGTAGTAGACCGCGTCGACTTCTCCGATCGCGGCGCCGGCATCGTCCATCGCAGCGCCCACCGCCTCCGCCACCAGGCTCTTCACCGAGCGGTCGAGCAGCTTGCCGAAGCGGGTCATGCCGACGCCGACCACGTAGACCTCGTCCGGCATCGCCACCTCCCAAAACGGCCTGTAGTCGCCCTTCGCCCCGGCAGCCCGCCTGCGGCCGGTAGCGGACGTGCGACGACGGCCGGGCCGTCGTTCTCCGTTGACGCTCAATTCAGATCATCCTATCGACAAGTCAATAGATTGATGTGCTTGGGGCGGGGGCGCGGCGGTGACGGATCTTCTCGATTTGAAGGGGCGCGTCGCGCTCGTGACCGGCGGCGGGCAGGGCGTCGGCCGGCAGACCTGCCTGCACTACGCGGCGGCGAACGCGGGCGGGGTCATCGTCAACGACTTCCACCTCCACCGCGCCGAAGCCGTCGCGGCCGAAGTCCGAGCGATGGGTTGTCGTGCGCTGCCCGTCCAGGCGGACATCACCGACCTCGAGGCGGTGACCGGCATGGTCGCCCAGGGCGAGGAGGAGTTCGGCCAGGTGGACATCCTCGTCAACAACGCCGGCAACGCCGGCCCGGTGGAGGATCCGGCCGACGCCAAGCCGTTCTGGGACACAGGTCCCGACGACTGGCAGAAGTGGATCGGCACCAACTTCTTCGGCGTCCTCAACGGCTGCAAGGCGGTCCTGCCTGGAATGATGGGACGCGGCTACGGCCGGATCGTCACCGTCATTTCGGATGCCGGCCGCGTGGGCGAACCGCACCTCGCGGTCTACTCCGGTGCGAAGGCCGCCGCCGGAGGCTTCATGCGCGCCTTGGCCAAGGCCGTCGGACGCAGGTCCGTTACGGCCAATTGCGTGTCGCTGTCCAGCATCCGCACGCCGGGAATCGCCGGCTACCTCGCCAGCGACGAGGCGGTCGCCAAGATGCTGAGGTCTTACGTGATCCGCCGTCTGGGCGAACCCGACGACGCCGCGAACATGATCCTGTTCCTGGGATCGGACGCGGCCAGCTGGATCACGGGTCAGGTGTATCCCGTCAACGGGGGATACGCGATCACGCCCTGATCTTCGGGCCATCGAGGCCGCGCGAGGCCTCCGTCCTCGCTTCAGTTACGCCCGCTCCTCCGGTGGCCACAGGATCCGCATGACCACGAGCCTCGACCTGAAGACCATCGCCGGGGAGCTGGAGCGGCTTCTCCGCCTGCGCAGCTTCCCAATCTCTATGAAGCTCTTTGGGCGCATGGCCGACCTGGAGGCCGTGGACCGCGTCCGCCGACCGTCGGCGACCCACACCTTGGATCAGATCGTCGGACAGGCGGCTCGGCTGGGCTGGACGGTCGGCGTCACGGGCGACGATCTCGTCGGAGACCAGTGCCGGGCGGTCGTGGGCCTCGGCAAGGCCAAGACGCCCCACTGGGCGAGCGGCGTCGAGATGACGGGAGTGTGGTACGCGACCGCAAAGGACGCCGCCGGTCACCAGGCGGCCATGCATTGCGTTCCCGACGGGATCAATGAGGCGCTGTGCGTGTCGCCGCTGGCGTCGGGGCGCCTGACCGATCCCGACATCGTGATGTTCTACGCGACGCCCGGCGCCATGATTTACTTCATCAACGGGCTGCAGTGGTCGGGCTACAAGCGCTTCGACTGGAGCGTCGTCGGCGAGAGCGCATGCGCCGACAGCTGGGGACGGGCACTCGTGACGGGAGAGCCCAGTCTGGCGATCCCCTGCTTCGCCGAGCGGCGGTACGGGGGCGTGCTCGACGACGAGATGCTCATGGCCCTCGCCCCGTCCGATGCCGCCAAGGCGATCCATGGGATGGACGCCTTGGCCCGGAACGGCTTCCGCTACCCCTTTCCGCAATACGGGCTCCAGCAGGATGCGACGAGTGGCCTGGGCAGGAGCTACGCCGGCAGGTAGGCCGTCGACGGTCGACGTACCGCCGAGACGCGTTCGTGCAGCGGCCCGTCCTCCGCCATCCGGCGTCGCGAGAGCGCGGTGACGCTCCCGAGATGCGGGGTCAGGGTAACGTTCTCCTGCTCGCGGAAAGCCTGCGGAATGTCCGGCTCGTCGAAGAAGACGTTCAGAGCGGTGCCTGCGATCGACTTGGCGCGAAGCTCGTTCATCAGGGCCTCGGCGATGGCGTCCGCCCGTCCAACGTCAAAGACGTAGCCCTCCGGCCCGAGGGCGCGGAGCGCGTCGCGGTCGACGAGATGCCTGGCCCCGGCTCCTCCCGGCGTCGCGACGAGCAGCACGTCGGCTGCGATGCTGCTGCGGGACGATCTTCCCGTGAGCCAGGTCGGCTACGAGAGCGGCTTCGTGAACCACTCTCACTTCAGCGAGGCCTTCGCCGGCCGGTTCGGCTTGGCTCCGCGGGATTATCGGACGGGCATAGGCGGCCGCGAGAGGCTATCGGCATAATTAAAGCGCTTCAATCCGACGACGCGGCGTCGCGTTTGCACCCCGCGATCCCCGATGAGGACGACATCCGTCCATAGCGCTCGAGCCGGTCGCGCTTACAGCGCAGGTTCAGAGGCACCGCCGATCGCGCTCGCGCTGTCGTTGGGTCGAACCAGCTCCGTGGATGGCTAGGTCGGGGGCGGATCCGGCGCTCCGTCCCACGACGCGTTCGGATCTTCGGTCACGGCGCGGATCTCGGCCTTCAGGACGTCCCACTCTCGTTTGAGGATGCGCTGGCAGACCATGACGTAGGGAGCGTCGTTTGCGCGCTTCTCCTCGATGCCGGCACCCTCGATGTACCGGTACAGGGTGCGGGAAAGCTCCTCGTAGTCCTCGTCGGCGGGATTGATGGCCAGCTCGATCCCGGCCATCAGCTGATAGAACTTCGTCTCACGCTGAAAATCGAGGTCGGGCGTGACGGCCATGGCCTGGAACTCGGCCATGTCGGCGCGGAGCCGGTTGATCCAGGCCTGGCGCATCTCGGCAAGTTTTAGGTTGGCCCCGAGCTTCGCCGACAGGCGGGCGTTGTCGCGCGATATCCTGTTCGACTGTTCCGACGCCTCCCGCGCGACTTCGGCACTCAAGGCCGCGTTCCCGCGTGAGATCTCGGCGGCGAGACGCGAGGCTCCGTCCGCTATCTCGGCCTGGAGCTTCGCGTTGAGGACCGAGACGCGGTGCCCCACCAGCGCTACCAGACCGGCGACGACCGCAGCCGCGAACGTTCCGACACCAATCGCACCGAGGATCGCCGCCCATGGTGGTATGTCGACGACGGGGTTCGCCACGGCTGCTCCTTCCCACCTTTGCGCACGTCTGAACCTCGTCTAGCACGACCGCTCCGATGGACGAGCCCCGCCAGAAGGCGGGCTGGACCATCGACCTGTCTCCGCTCGGAATCCACGTGGCCCCGACGGCTCCTCCTTTGGCAGCGACGTCCGGTGCTCGGCGCACCGGATGCTCATGGACGATGCGCGGCGGTGAGCGGCCGAGGTCTTCCTACCGTGCGGAGCGGTCGGACCCGGGGATCCGCCGGTGCGGTCGAAGGGGACTACGGATCAGATCTTGGGGACCGGCGCGGCAGCGGACCGAGCCGGGATGCAGCGGATCCCAAGGCGATACCTCGTCCTTCCTCCGCTTCCCGATGGCCATCACCAAGGCGCTCGGCCGATCCGTTTCCATCGCGGCCGCGCGTTCACTGGCTTCCCGCCGACTGCGCCGCGGTGAGCTGGTTCGAAGCGGTTTGACGCGCGAGCTTGCCTTGGAGGAGCGCCGTCTGCGCCGCGAGGTCGGCGATGGCGGCGGCGTTGGGCGAGCCGCTGGAGGCTGCGTCCTGCGCCTCGAGAAGGGACTTCTGCTTCGTCAGCTGGTCGATCTGGTACTGCAGGGCGGCCACGTCCGACGTCTGCCGGTCCTTGAGCTCCTTCGCCGCGAGATCTCGCGCGGCGGTCCGGGCATCTTGGATCTGCTTGCCCGCCGCGGCGGCGGTGTCGGCGAAGGTCGCGGCCGCCGCGGTCGGACGGACGTATCCGAACTTCGTGATCGAGCCGTCGGTCGCCATGTCCAGATGCAGGGTGTTCTTCTCGAAGGCCTTGTTCCGGAACGGCAGGAAGCGAAGCTGGCCGAGCTGCGGAGCGATAGTCGGCGGGTCGGCCGGATTGTCCGAGATCTTGTTGAGTTCGGGATGCGCGGGACCGCATTGCGCGGCGTCGGTCGCGAGGCAGAGATAGAGCTTTCCCTCCACCGGCTCCCTGACGAAGATGCCCGGCGACGCCGCGGCCGCCTTGGCGGCCTCGTCGTACCGCCGAGCGTCGATCGCCTCGTTCGAGCCCGTCACGTCGAGCCGGCAGCCCAGGGTCGGGAACTTGTCGGGGGCGCCACTCGCCGGCTTGGATGAAGGCGCTTTGCATGACGGCCGGCCTCCGCCCCCGTCGGGCTCGACAAAGCCCAGTATGGCCGTCAGGTCGAGCTGCCCGAGGCAGGCCCGGATCACCGACGCGTCTCCCGCCGAAGCTGGCGCGCATTTCTCCAGACCGGTCGCCGCCGCTCTCTGCGCGGCGGTGTCGCGACGGGGACGGCTCCATTTCGCGTAGAATTCGATCTGCGGATACTTCTCCAGCATTACCTTCTGCATCTTCTCAGGCAGCGTGGTGAACCGGACGGCGAAGTGTTCCGGTTCGATCACGCGGACTTGGGCCACCGTCAGCCGGGCGGCGAGCGCGGCGAGTTCGTCCCCTTTGAGCGGAATCGGTCGGACGAACTCGTCGAGGACGCGGGGGAAGACGACGGCCCCGGCGCTGGTGAACGACGCGCGCATCGCCGCCAGCTTCTTCTGCTCATCGGCGAGTTCCGCGGCCGACTTGGCCTGGGCGTCGAGCGCGTCCGCCAGCGCCGTCACGCTCCGGTCCTTTGCTTCGCGCGTGCCGCCGGCGGTTGCGGCGATGGTGGTGGCGCGGGCGACCTTGGCGGTCGCGTCCTCGGCCGCCTTGGTCGCCATCCTGGTGGCCTTCTCCTGCCCGGCCATCGCGATGTAGGCGGCTTGGGTGTCGGCCGCGCACCGCACGATCGGACGCGAGATCACGACGCCGGGCTCCCGGAGGATCTCCTTCAGTGCGGTCTCAGCGGCGGCGGGCTTCGTCGGGGTTTTCTGGGGCTTTCCGTGACCACCTTCCAGCAGGGCCTTCGCCGTCGCACCTCCTGCGGCCGCCGGGGGCGCCGCC
>CAXTQJ010000023.1:5817-19218 GCA_964246245.1 uncultured Sphingomonadaceae bacterium | reverse complement strand
GGATCAGAGGATCGACGGCGGCGCTTCGCACCCCTACATGCTCGCCATGCCCGCACCCGTCCTCGCCCTCGAATCGATCGGTCTCGTCCAGGGGAACGGGTGGCTGCTGCGCGGGCTCGACCTCGCCGTCGGTGAGCGCGACCGGCTCGCGCTGGTCGGGCGCAACGGCGCGGGCAAAACGACGCTCCTCAAGATCCTCGCCGGGCGGATCGACCTCGACGAGGGGCGGCGCACCATTCGCCCCGGTGCGCGCGTCGTCCTCCTCGACCAGGATCCCCCGGTCGCCGCCCACGCCCGCTTGCGCGACTTCGCGCTCCACGGGCCCGACGCGCCCGAGGAATACATGGTCGAAAGCATCGCCGACCAGCTCGGCATCGATCTCGACCGGCCGAGCGCGACGGCATCGGGCGGCGAGAAGCGGCGCGCCGCGATCGCCCGCGCGCTGGCGCAGGAACCCGAGGTGCTGCTCCTCGACGAGCCGACCAACCACCTCGACATCGCCGCGATCGTCTGGCTCGAGACGTGGCTGCAGCGCTTCCGCGGCGCTTTCGTCCTCGTCAGCCACGACCGCACCTTCCTGTCGCGGCTGACGAAATCGTCGCTGTGGCTCGACCGCGGCATGGTCCGCCGCGCCGAGATCGGCTTCGGCGGCTTCGAGGCGTGGACCGACGCGGTCGCCGCCGAGGAGGCGAAATCGGCCGACAAGCTCGACAACCAGCTCCGCGCCGAGCTCCACTGGCTTCAGCGCGGCGTCACCGCGCGGCGCAAGCGCAACCAGGGCCGGCTGGCCAAGCTCGGTGAGATGCGCGAGCTGCGCAAGTCGATGACCGGGCCGCAGGGTGTCGCCAAGCTGGCGACGACGACCGACGACGCCAAGACCAAGGTCGTGATCGACGCCGAGCATGTGACCAAGACGTTCGGCGACCGCACTTTGATCAAGGACCTGAGCCTGCGCGTCCAGCGTGGCGACCGGATCGGGGTGATCGGGGCCAACGGCACCGGCAAGACCACCCTGCTCCGCCTGCTGACCGGCGAGACCCTACCCGACGCCGGGCGCATCCGCCGCGCCAACACCATCGAGGCGATCCTGATCGACCAGAAGCGCGCGCGGCTCGTCCCGGGCCAGACGGTCCGCGACATCCTCGCCGACGGCGGCGACTGGGTCGACGTCGGCGGCGAGCGCAAGCACGTCGCCGGCTACCTCAAGGACTTCCTGTTCGACCCCAACGTCCTTGATGCGAAGATCGAGACCTTCTCGGGCGGCGAGCAGTCGCGCCTCCTCCTCGCGCGCGAGTTCGCCCGCGTGTCCAACCTGCTCATCCTCGACGAGCCGACCAACGACCTCGACCTCGAGACGCTCGACCTGCTTCAGGAGGTCATCGCCGACTATGCCGGCACCGTCCTCATCGTCAGCCACGACCGTGATTTCCTCGACCGCACGGTGACCGCCGTCGTCGCGCTCGACGGCTCGGGCCGGGCCGACGTCGTCGCGGGCGGCTATTCCGACTGGGAGGCCAAGCGCGACGAGGTCGCCCTCCTTGCCCGCTCGCCGGCGGCGCAGGCGAAGGCCGCGGCGACCGCGCCGCGGCGGACGGTGAAGCTGACCTACATCGAGCAGCGCGAGCTCGACACGCTGCCCGGCGAGATCGACGCGATGGGCGTCGCCATCGCCGCCGCCGAAGCGTCGCTCGCCGACCCCGGCCTCTACGCGCGCGATCCCGTCCGCTTCGCCCGGATCAACGCCGACGCCGACGCCGCCCGCGCGAAGCAGGCGGCGGCGGAGGAGCGTTGGCTGGCCCTCGCGGCGAAGGTCGAGGAGTTGGCAACGTGATTTATATCGTCGACAACGCCGTCCCGATCCTGCTCGCGACGCTTGCCGCGATCGCGGTCGGCTTGGCCTTCTACCCGGCACTGCGCTCGGTGCGCGGGTCGCTCCCGGTATTCGTCGCCGAGTTCTGGTTCGCCGCGATCCTCGCCGGCGCGCTGATCCTCGCGCCGGCCAAGGCCGAGCCGTGGGTGATGGCGGTCGGCACCGCGGTCGTGATCTGGATCGGCTTCGTCGTGCCGGCGCTCGTCGTGACGCTCCGCGCGCGGGCCGTCACCGCGGCGGGCGTCACCCGCGACGCCGCGCACTGGCTGGTGGTGATGGTCGTCGAGGCGGTCGTCCTCCACGCCATCGGGCTGACCGCGCCGCCCACCTAGTCGTCCCACCCGCTCAGGCGCGCACGGACCTTGGCAAGCGCGACCTTCTTGATCTGGCAGATGCGCGCCGCCCCGACCGACAGCGTCATCCCGATCTCCTCGAGGTTCAGCTCTTCGACGTAGTAGAGCTGGAGAACGAGCGCCTCGCGCGGCGGCAGGTCGGCGATCGCCGCGCTGACCGCCGCCTTCAACCCGTCATGCGCGAGGTTGTCGAACGCGTCGGGCGACGCGTCGGCGAACCATTCGCTGTGGTCGGAATAGACGTCGTCGATCGATTCGTGGCGCGTCGCGTGGGTCGTCCCGGCGGCGGTGCGGTACGCGTCGACGCTGAGGTCGAGCCCCGCCGCCATCTCGGCGTCAGTCGCAGTCCGGCCGAGGCGTCCCTCGAGGCTCGCGCGGACCGCGCCGAATTCGCGCCGCCGGCGGATCGCCGAGCGGACCATCGTCGCCGACCGGCGGAGCGCGTCGATCATGCCGCCGCGGATGCGCATCGTCGCATAGGTCGCGAAGCTCGCCTCGCCGCGGTCCTCGAAACCGCGCGCCGCCTCGATCAGCGCGATCGTCCCGATCTGGATCAGGTCCTCGACCTCGATCGCCGACGAGACGCGTGAATGGACGTGCCACGCGAGCTTGCGGACGAGGCCGTGATGCGCCGCGATCAGCGCGTCGGCGTCGACATTGACCCCGCGCAGCGGCGCCGCGCCGATGGCGCGCAACGAGGTATTGCTGCGAAATCCGAACCCCAGCCGCGCGTCCATTTCCTGTTCCCCTGCGGCGAGCGGACCGCGGCCGGTCGCCGGATGGACGGCGACGCAGGGTGCACAGCAAAAGGCGTGCCAGCGCCTATCTGGTTCGTCGTTGCGGCGGCAGGTCGGCGGCGATCATCGCCGCGGCAACGCGGTCGGGGTCGACGACATAGGTGCCGGCGGCGATCGCGCGACGCAGCGCGGCAACCCGTGCCCGGTCGATCGGCAGCGGATCGCCGAGTGGGCGCACCACGAAATGCGCGTCGTTGTCGCTGAGATCAGTGCCAAACATCGTCGCTCTCCCTGGCCGTGTCCGTGGCCGATTGCCAGCCATAACGGCTGCGGTAACCGATCATTTACCACACTTCGTGTTTTCATTCGTGCCGGTCTGGTACATCGCCTTTTCCGCCGACCGAACATAAGGCGGCAAATCGGCGCCGCCGGGCGGCAAGATGTTGCCGCCTGACCGCCGCGGTCGGAAGCCGGCTCAGATGCCAGCAACGACCGCTCGCCCGATAGTTGAAACCACCGCCGCATCCCGCAAGCAAAGCCGCCGGCGGCCGTTACCTCGGCTGCGGGCCGACGGGTCCGCCGCGTCGTCCGGCGGCGGCCATCCCACCCTGCCGCCGCCGGCAAGTCGCGCCCAGATGGACGCTAGATGCTCCAATCCCAGCCGCCGACTCCGAGCAGGCGGTCGATGATGAGGTCGGCCGCCGCCTCGGGGGTGACCACGGTCGTATCGAGGCGGATCTCCGGACGGTCGGGAGCCTCGTAGGGCGAGCTGATACCGGTGAAGTCGGCGATCTGCCCCGCCCGCGCGCGCGCGTAGAGACCCTTGCCGTCGCGCGCCTCGGCCAGCCCGAGCGGCGTGTCGACGAAAACCTCGACGAACTCGACCTCGCCCGCGGCGGCACGCGCGGCGGCGCGCTCGGCGCGGAACGGCGAGATGAAGCTGACGAGGACGATCAGCCCGGCATCGGCCATCAGCCGCGCTACCGCCGCCACCCGGCGGATGTTCTCGGCGCGGTCGGCGGTGCCGAAGCCCAGGTCGGCGTTCAGCCCGTGGCGGACGTTGTCGCCGTCGAGGAGGACGGTGTGGCGGCCGGCGGCGAACAGCTTCCGGTCGACGATGTTGGCGATGGTCGACTTGCCCGCCCCCGACAGCCCGGTGAACCACACGATCGCCGGCCGCTGGCCCTTGATCGCGGCGCGTCCCGCCCGGTCGACGTCGAGCGCCTGCCAGTGGATGTTCGTCGCCGAGCGCGCCGCGCCGTGGATCATCCCCGCCGCGACCGTCGCGTTGGTCGCGCGGTCGATCAGGATGAAGCCGCCGGTATCGCGGTTGTCGGCATAAGGGTCGAAGGCGACGGCACGGTCGAGCGCCAGGGTTGCGTCACCGATGTCGTTGAGGGCGAGGCGATCGGCCGGCATCGGCGCGAGGGTCGCGATATCGACCCGGTGGTCGATCGCGGCGATCGTCGCCGCGACGGTGCGGGTACCGAGCTTGAGCCAGTAGACCCCGCCCGCGGTCGCCGGTGCGTCGTCCATCCAGACGAGCGTCGCGGCAAGCCGGTCGGCGACCTCGGCCGGGCGCCCGGCGGCGACGATCAGGTCGCCGCGCGACACGTCAACGTGCGGCGCGAGGGTCAGCGTCACCGACTGGCCGGCTGTAGCGGCGACGAGGTCGGCGTCGCCAAGGACGATACGCTCGACCTTCGCCTCGCGTCCCGACGGCAGGAGCTGGACACGGTCGCCGGGGCGGACGGTGCCGGCCGAGACCAGCCCGGCATAGCCGCGGAAGTCGGCGTGCGGCCGGTTGACCCATTGCACCGCAAGCCGCAGCGGCGCGGCGGCGCGGTCGTCGGCGGTCGGCGCGGCGTCGAGCGCGGCGAGGACCGTCGGCCCGGCGTACCACGGCATGTGCGCCGAGCGCGCGACGAGATTGTCGCCGGTCAGCCCGCACACCGGGATCGCGGTGAACGCCAGCCCGAGCCCGGCAGCGAAGTCGGCATAGTCGGCGACGATCGCCTCGAATTCCGCCTCGCACCATCCGGCGAGGTCCATCTTGTTGACCGCGAGCACCACCTCCCGGACCCCGAGCAGGTCGACGAGGAAGCTGTGCCGCCGCGTCTGCTCGAGGACGCCGGCGCTCGCGTCGACGAGGATGATCGCGAGGTCGGCGGTCGACGCGCCGGTGACCATGTTGCGGGTATACTGGACGTGGCCCGGCGTGTCGGCGACGATGAACTTGCGCTTCGCGCTCGCGAAGAAGCGGTAGGCGACGTCGATCGTGATCCCCTGCTCGCGCTCGGCGGCGAGGCCGTCGACGAGAAGGGCGTAGTCCGGCTCCCCCCCCCCCCCCCCGCCCCCCCCCCCCCCCCCCCCGCCCCCCCACCCCCCCCCGAGGGGGAGGAGCAAATGCTGCCCACCCCATCAGAAATACCCCTCGGCCTTCTTGCGCTCCATCGACGCCGACTGGTCGTGATCGACCATCCGGCCAGCGCGTTCGGACACGCCGGCGTCGGCCATCTCGGCGATGACGGCGTCGAGGCTCGCGGCGTCGCTCGCGATCGCCCCCGACAGCGGCCAGTCGCCCAGCGTGCGGAAACGGATGCGGCGGGGCTCGGCAATCTCGCCGTCGCGCCAGACCATGCGGTCGTCGTCGACCATGATGATCTGGCCATCGCGCTCGACCGTCGGGCGCAGGTCGGCGAAGTAGAGGGGCACGAGGGCGATGTCCTCGGCGGCGATGTACGCCCAGATGTCGCCCTCGGTCCAATTCGACAGGGGAAAGACGCGGACGCTTTCGCCGCGGCGGACGCGGCCATTGTAGAGCCGCCACAGCTCGGGCCGCTGGAGCTTCGGGTCCCAGACGTGCGCCGCCGAGCGAAAGCTGAAGATGCGTTCCTTCGCCCGCGCCCGCTCCTCGTCGCGGCGGCCACCGCCGAACGCCGCGTCGTAGCCGCCGGCGTCGAGGGCGGCCTTCAGCGCCTCGGTCAGCATCGCGCGGGTGTAGTCGGGCGTCGGCGTCGCGAACGGATCGATTCCGCTCGCCGCGGCGGCGGCATTGTGGTGGACGATCAGGTCGAGGCCGTGGCGCGCGGCGACCGCGTCGCGGTGATCGAGCATCGCGCGAAAATCCCACCCCGTCGCGATATGGAGAAACGGAAACGGCGGCGGCGCCGGCGCGAACGCCTTGAGCGCGAGGTGGAGCATGACCGACGAATCCTTGCCGATCGAATAGAGGAACACCGGCCGCTCGAACTCGGCGGCGACCTCGCGGATGATGTGGATGCTCTCGGCTTCGAGCGAGGCGAGGTGAGTCAGCGGCATGGGCGGTGCCTAATGGCGGCGGCGCGGACGTTTAAGCAATCATTTCTTTCCAACAGGTCATGCTGGCGAACGCCAGCATCCATGGCCGGCGCAACGGAAACATTCGCGGCTAGGACGGAGGTGGATGCTGACGTGCACCAGCATGACTCCGCCGACTTAAGGAGCGCCCGCGAACCGCGCCTGCTGCCGCGCCAGTTCGTCGGCCAGCGGCTGATACACGATCCGCGGTCGGCCGTCGCCGAACGCCTCGATCATGCCGTTGGGACACTCGCGCGTGTCGTCCCAGCCGACGTGGCTGAGGATTGGGTAGAGGCAGACGCCCTCGACCGGCACGCCCGCGGTGCGCGCCGCGGCGACCTCGTCGGCGATGTGGTGGAGCCACGGCGCGCGGCCGACGCCTTCGGTCCCGGTCTCGGCGACGAATAGCGGGCGGTCGACGCGGGCATGGACGAGCGCGAACAGCTCGCGCGGCGGCCGGTAGATCGGGTCGCCGAGATAGACCGTCCGGCCATGATCGACCCACTGGTTGTTGAAGTAGTAGTTGATTCCGACCAGATCGAGATACTGCGGCCCGCCGCCGAGTTCGGGCCGGCGCTTGCCGGCGAGGAAATCGACCGCCTCGAATTGCGCGTCCATGTAGTCGGCGGCCGCGCGAAGATGGTCGGCTGAGCCCGACTGCGGCAGAATGTTGATCAAAGGCTCGGCGACGGCGAAGCGCGCGTTCGGGCTGACGTCGCGGATCGCCTCGATCGCGGCAATCGCGCTGCGGACGAGGATCGCCTTGACCTCGCCGCCGCGCCCGCGCTGGAACGGGTTGAGGTAGGCGACGTCGCCCGCCCCCCACGCGAAGAAGCTGATCTCGTTGACCGGCGTAAAGAACGGCACCGTGTCGGTCTCGTCGAGAATGACCTGCGCGACCGCCCTGGCATAGGCGGCGAACCGGTCGACGAAGCCCGCGCCGAACAGGTCGACGCCGTTCGGCATCCCGTAGTGGAACAGGTCCCAGATCACCTGCGTCCCCGCGTCGCGCGCCGCGCGGACCTGCGGCAACAGCGAGGCGAAGTCGTACTGGCGGCGCCGCTGCTCGATCAGGTGCCAGCGCGCGGCGTCGCGAACGGTGCGGATGCCGTGGCTCGCCATCAGCGCATAGTCCTCGGCGGCGCGGACCTCGTGTTCGGTCGACGCGATCAGATCGAGGCGGACGCCGTCGCGACGGCGCTGGGTCGACGACTCGAAGCCGCCGAGGAAGAAGGACTGGAACAGGGGAACCTCGGCCTAGAGACGCGCCGCGTGCCACGCGAGGTGGTCGGCCATGAAGGTCGAGATGAAGGCGTAGCTGTGGTCGTAACCCGGCTGGCGGCGCAGCGTCAGGTCGATGCCGGTGGCGGCGCACACATCGACGAGCAGGTCTGGCCGCAGCTGCTCGCTCAGGAACTGGTCGGCGTCGCCCTGGTCGACGAGGAGCGCCGGCACCCGCGCACCGTCCTCGATCAGCGCGACGGCGTCGTGCCGCCGCCACGCCGCGCGATCGGGACCGAGATAGCCGCCGAGCGCCTTCTCACCCCACGGTACGTGCCCCGGCGCGACGATCGGCGCGAAGGCGGAGACGGCGCGAAAGCGGTCGGGGAAAGTCAGCCCGATCGTCAGTGCGCCGTGGCCGCCCATCGAATGGCCCATGATCCCCTGCCGCGACGTGTCGACCGGAAAGCGCGCCGCGACGACCTCGGGCAGCTCGGCCGTGACGTACGACCACATGCGGAAGTGCTCGGCCCATGGCGGCTCGGTCGCGTCGACGTAGAAGCCTGCGCCCTGGCCGAAGTCGTACTCGGGCGCGTCGGGCACCCCGTCGCCGCGCGGCGACGTGTCCGGCGCAACGAATATCAGGCCGTGCTCGGCGCACGCGGCACGGTACTCGCCCTTGTCGGTAACGTTGGCGTGGGTGCACGTGAGCCCCGACAGGTACCACACCACCGGCAACGCGGCCCCCGCCGGGCGGTCGGGGACGAAGACGCTGAAGGTCATGTCGGTGCCCGTCGTCGCGCTTGCGTGGCGATAGACGCCCTGGATGCCGCCGTGCGCCTTGGTCGTGGCGACCGTCGTCAGCGTCACGCGGCGACCGCCACCCGATGGAGCGCGCACAGCTTGTTGCCATCGGGATCGCGGAGGTAGGCGAGGTAAAGATCGCCCATCGCGCTCGACCGGACGCCGGGTGCGTTCTCGATCGCCGTGCCGCCGTTGGCGACGCCGGCGGCGTGCCACGCGTCGGCTTGGCGCGGGCCGTCCACGCCGATGCCGATCGTACAGCCGTTGCCGTGGTTCGCCGGCTGGCCGTCGATCGGCTTGGTCACGATGAACAGCCCGCCGTTGTGCGGGTAGATCAGGCGGCCATGATCGTCGGTGATCCCCGGTGCGCCGCCGATCGCGGCGAAGGTCGCGTCGTAGAAGCGGCGCGACCGCTCGATGTCGTTGCTGCCGACCATCATGTGGCTGTACATCGATCCGGTCCTTGTCGCTCAGGGGACGATAGTCAGATGCGCCGACGAACCTCGTCGGCGCGGGGGAAAACGCCATGATGATCACGCTCGTCACCGCCGGCTGCTGCGGCCTGCTCTACTTCGTCCTGTCGCTGCGCGTCGTCATGGGTCGGCAAACGCACCGCGTTATGCTCGGCGACGGCGGTCATGATCCGCTCCTAGCGCGCATCCGCGCCCATGCCAACTTCGGCGAATACGTCCCCATCATCCTCATCCTGATGGGCCTGATCGAGAGCCGCACCGGCGTCACCGAGCTGCTCACCTCGACCGGGGTTCTGCTCTTCCTGATCCGCATCGCCCACGCCGTCGGCATGGCCCGGCCCGCGCCGAACCCGTGGCGCATCGCCGGCGCGGCGGGCACGTGGATCATCCTCGTCGGGCTGTCGGTTTGGGCGATCGTGCTCGCGTACAGCGGGCATGCATATCTGAAGGGCTAGGTCGCCAGTACCGCATCGGCGACGTACGGGTTGCTCCGCCGTTCGGCGGCGAAGGTCGACATCGCGCCGTGCCCCGGGATGAACGCCGTCGCGCCGCCAAGCGGCCACAGCCGCGTCGTGATCGCGGCGATCAGGTCGGCGTGGTTGCCGCGCGGAAAATCGGTTCGGCCGATCGAGCCCTGGAACAGCACGTCGCCGACGATCGCGAGGTCCGACGGCGCATGGTGGAAGACGACGTGCCCCGGCGTGTGGCCGGGGCAGTGGTAGACGTCGAGGGTCAGGTCGCCGACGGTGACCGTATCGCCCTGGTCAAGCCAGCGGTCGGGATCGAACGGCGCGGCGCGCGGTACGCCGTACTGGGCGCCGACCGCGGCGTGCTGGTCGATCCAGAACTTGTCGGCGGGATGCGGCCCCTCGATCGGGACGCCGAGCCGATCGCGCAGTACCCCGGTCTCGCCGCAGTGGTCGATATGCCCGTGGGTAACGAGCAGCCTCTCGATCGTCACGCCGCGTTGCGCGGCGACGCCGACCAGCTTGTCGAGGTCGCCGCCGGGGTCGACGAAGGCTCCGCGCATCGTCGCTGTACACCAGAACAAGGTGCAGTTCTGCTGCAGTGGCGTGACGGGGATGATGACGGCGGCGAGCGGGGGCGTGGTCATATCCCGCGAGGTGGCGTGTCTCGTGACGATCCGCAACCGCGAAATCGCCGCGGCGGCTGTCAGTCGGCGCGCGCGTTCGACCGTGCGCGGCGCGCTCCGGCGACGAGGCCGAGGCCGCCGAACAGGACCGCGGCGGTCGCCGGATCGGGCAGGATCGCCGCCACGCCGGCCAGCGCATCGGGGGCTCCGATCGAGGCATGGGCGAGGATTGCTGCACCGGCCGGGCCACCGAGGGCGATGACGAGTGTCGGCAGGATGAAACGCATGGATGCCCCTCCGCCCGCCGCACCGTGACAGGCGGGGGCGTCCACAGGGACTAACGGCGGCGCGGCATCGGCCTTGCGCGTCGGTAACAAAGCGGAAAGCACGTTGATCCGCCTTGAGCCGCGCCGCCTCGCCGCCTAAGCAACGCCGTCTCGGGGGCCACATCATGCCGTTCTTCTCCGCCGCGCTCGACCGGATCAAGCCGTCGTCGACGCTCGCCGTCACCCGCCGCGCCGCCGAGCTGAAGGCGGCCGGACGCGATATCATCGGACTGGGTGCGGGCGAGCCCGACTTCGACACCCCAGACTACGTCAAGGACGCGGCGATTACGGCGATCCGGCAGGGGCAGACCAAGTATACGACCGTCGACGGCACGCCCGAACTGAAGGCCGCCATCCGCGCCAAGTTCGCCCGCGACAACGGCCTCGACTACGGCGTCGACCAGATCACGGTGAACTCGGGCGGCAAGCACACCATCTTCAACGCGCTCGCCGCGACGTGCGGGTCCGGCGACGAGGTCGTCATCCCCGCGCCGTACTGGGTCAGCTATCCCGACATGGTCGCCTTCACCGGCGCGACCCCGGTCGCGGTCGATTGCGGCATCGACGCCGGGTTCAAGCTGACGCCCGCGCAACTCGACGCCGCGATCACGCCGGCGACCAAGTGGGTCATCCTCAACTCGCCGTCGAACCCGACCGGCGCGGCCTATAACCGGGCCGAGCTTGCCGCGCTGGCCGAGGTGCTCGTCCGCCACGACCACGTCTGGGTGCTGACCGACGACATGTACGAGCACATCGTCTACGACGGCTTCGCCTTCGCGACGATCGCTGCGGTCGAGCCGCGATTGTACGAGCGAACGCTGACGGTCAACGGAGCGTCGAAGGCGTACGCGATGACCGGGTGGCGGATCGGCTACGCCGGCGGGCCGGCGAAGCTGATCGCCGCCATCGCCAAGCTCCAGTCGCAGACGACGTCGAACCCGTGCTCGATCTCGATGGCGGCGACGGTCGCGGCGTTGAACGGCGACCAGTCGTTTCTGACGGCACGCAACGCCGCGTTCAAGACGCGCCGCGACCTCGTCGTCGGCGCGCTCAACGCGATACCCGGCCTCCGCTGTCCGACGCCCGAAGGCGCGTTCTACGTCTACCCCGACTGCGCCGGATTGATCGGCCGGACCACGCCCGACGGAACGGTGCTGGCCGACGACAACGCGGTCGCGACCTACCTCCTCGACGCCCAAGGAGTCGCAGTCGTCCCCGGCAGCGGCTTCGGCGGGTCGCCCGCGTTTCGCATCAGCTATGCAACGTCCGACGCGGTGTTGGCGGAGGCGATGGTGCGGATCGCGCGCGCGGTGGAAAGGCTGAGCTGATGGCTCGTCGGCTCCCCCGGCGATCGGGATCGAGCCGACAGCCGCACGTCAGAGACGAGGTCTGAGCCCGTAACGCGCGTCGCCTCAGCCGAACATCCCATTCAGCCGGGCGAACGCCGCATCGTAGGTTCCCGTCCGTTCGGCGTCGCGCAGCGGACGGCACCGGTCGACGACGATCTCGCCGGTCGCGCCGCCGCGGATGATCGCCATCGTTTCGGCGATGAAGTCGGCGAGCGGCATCGCGCGGTTGTCGTGCGCCTGCCCCGGCCCCATCAGCTCGGTCTGGACATAGGGCGGGACGATCTCGAGCACCGCGACGCTGGACGCCTTGAGCTGTTCACGCAGCGTCTCGCTGTACGAATGGATCGCTGCCTTGGTCGCGCAATAGGTCGGCGTCGGGGCCATCGGCACGAAGGCGAGGCCCGAGGACACCGTGATGATCGTCGCCGCCGGCTGGCGCAGCAGGTGCGGCAGCAGCGCCGCGGTCAGCCGGATCGGGCCGAGCAGGTTGGTCGCAATCGTCGCCTCTGCGTCCTCGACCATCGGCGCGGTCAGCGTCTCGACCCGCATGATGCCCGCGTTGTGGATGACGGCGTTGAGCCGGGGATGGTCGCGGAGTAGCGCCGGAACCGCCGCGGCAATCGACGCCGGGGCGGCGACGTCGAGCTCGATCGCGCTGATCCCCGGGTTGGCGGCGACCACGGCATCGAGCGCGCTCCGCCGGCGGCCGGCGACGACGACAATGTTGCCATCGGCGGCGAATGCCTCGGCGAGGCCGCGGCCGATACCCGAACCGCCGCCGGTGATAAGGATGGTGTTGCCGCTGGTCTGCATGGATCGTCTCCGTGGGTCAGTGGCCGACATAGCGCGCGACGGCGATAAGGAAAGAAGGCACCCGAACGATCTTTGTACACCGCGAGGAAACCATGGCCACCGCACCCAGCACCGTCGCCGCCTGCCCGCCGGCTGGCACCATCGGCGACGATCCCGATCTCGATGCGCTGGTCGCCGAAATCATCGGCCGCATCGCCGACAAGTGGACGATGCTCGCGCTCGAAGCGCTCGAGCCGGTGCGCGGATGCGCTTCACCCGGCTGAGCGACGCCCTGCCCGGCATCAGCCAGAAGATGCTGACCAAGACGCTCCGCGCGATGGAAGCCGACGGACTGGTGACGCGAACCGTCCACCCGGTTGTGCCACCGCACGTCGACTATGCGCTGACCGATCTCGGCCACAGTCTCGGCGCGGCGTTCTGCGGCGTGTGGACCTGGGCCGAGACCCACCGTGCGACGATCATGGCGGCGCGGGCGGCATCGCGGCTCGGGAGGCTTAGGCGGCGATTTCGACGGCGTGGATGGCGAGGCCGATCAGGCCGCCGATGACGGTGCCGTTGATCCGGATATATTGCAGGTCGCGGCCGACCGCAGCTTCGAGCCGTCCGGTCACCGTTGCCGCGTCCCACTGCCGGATGGTATCGCTGACCAAGCGCACGATGCTGCCGCCGTAGGTCGCGACGACGCTGACCACCGCGCGGCGGGCGAGCGTGTCGAGCGCGTCGGCGAGCGCCGGATTGGCGGCGATGACGTGGCCGAGTTCGGCGGCGAAGCGCGATGTCGTGCCGCCGCGCGGCGCATCCGGTTCGGCGGCAGAGCCCCGGCCAGTGTTGGCCAGCAACGCCTTGATCGTATCCCACAGGCTGGCGAACAGCCCGGCGGTGGCGGGGCTGTCGAGCAGGTCGACCTTCGCCGCCTCGAACCGCGTCGCCGCTTCGCTCGCCGTGTCCTGGAGATCATGGGCCAGGCGGGACAGCCACGCGGTGATCGCGACGCGGTCGGGATGGCCGCGGCCAAGCCCCTTC
>CAXTQJ010000023.1:2536-5807 GCA_964246245.1 uncultured Sphingomonadaceae bacterium | reverse complement strand
CGGCGACCCCGCCGATGCTGCGCCGGGCTGGGTGACGGGGGGCGGAGCGGCGGGCCGCCCGGTCTCGAGTGCCTGTGCCCGTTCGCGGAAATCGGCCATCATCTCGGTCTGGCTCCGCCGCGCGTGGACGGTCGCCGCTTCCGACATGCCGAGCAGACGCGTCCGGACAGCGTCGATGATACCGCCGGCGATCTTCTCGTCGACGAAGGCCGGAACCCATTTGCCCGACCGCGCGGCGACGGCGGCGTGGATGTCGGCCTCGTGGCCGTCGAGCAAGTCGAGCCCAGCCGCGACGGCACGCTCGATCAGCGCTTCGTGACGGCCGTCGGCGACGAGGCTGCCGAGGAAGCGGCCGACGACGGGTGCAACCGCCGTCGTCCGCAGCTGGTCGGTAACGGTGACGGCGAGGAGCTGCGCCACGACCGCGTCGTCGAGCGCGCCGAGGAAGCGGACGACCAGCCCCGACAGCGCACGGCGCAGGCGACCGGTCGGGCCGCCGCGCTCAGCGCATGGCTGACCACGCCGGGTAGCGGCGGCGACGTGGAACCCCTCCATCCGCCGCGCCATCACTGCAGGCGTCAGAAAGTTGTCCTTGAGGAAGGCGGCGAGGCTGTCGCCGATCCGGTCCTTGTTAGTCGGGATGATCGCGGTGTGCGGGATCGGCAGCCCGAGCGGCCGGCGGAACAGCGCGGTCACCGCGAACCAGTCGGCCAGCCCGCCGACGAGCGACGCCTCGGCGACGGCCCGGACATAGCCGAGCGCGGGCGTCGCCGGGTACGCCCCCTGCCCCCACAGCGCGGCGGCGAAGATGGCGGCCATCGCGACGAGCAGCAACGTCGCCGCAAGGCGCATCCGGTGGAACGGGGTCGACGGCAGCTCGAACGGCGTCAGGGCCATTCGTCCCCAACTCACTCCGCCGGCTGCGGTGCCGGACCTGTTCCCAGTTCGGACTTGTTGAAAGCTCCGCCGATCCGCCGGCCGAGCCACTTCTCGATGTCGTCGGCCAGCGTGAAGCCGGCGGGAACGATGATCAGCGTCAGGATCGTCGACAGCGCGATGCCGCCGATCACCGCGACCCCCATCGGCTGGCGGAACGCGCCGTCGCTGCCGATCGACAGCGCGACGGGCATCATGCCCGCGATCATCGCCACGCTAGTCATCACGATCGGCTGCGCCCGCTTGCGCCCGGCGTCGAGGATCGCCTCGACCCGGTCGACGCCCATCCGCATCTCCTCGATGGCGAAGTCGATCAAAAGGATCGAGTTCTTGGCGACGATGCCGAACAGCATCAGGATGCCGATGCACACCGGCATCGAGAAGGCCATCCCGCAGATGAGCAGCGCAACCACCGCACCGAGCGGGGCGAGCATCAGCGACGCCATGTTGACGAACGGCGGCAGGACGCGGCGGTAGAGGAGGACGAGGACGGCGAAGACCAGCAGCACGCCGGCGACGAGGGCGTAGATGAAGCTGATGAACAGCTGGCCAACCCATTCCTCCTGGCCGACCGCGACCTGCTGAACGCCGTCGGGCAGGTGCTTGAACTCGGGCAGCGCATGGATCGCGCTCTGGACGTCGCCGCCCTGCGCGCCGGGGATCAGGTCGGCGACGATGACGATCCGCCGGCCCTGGTTGTAGCGGCGGATCTTGACCGGCCCTTCGCCGAAACCGATCTCGGCCAGCGTCTTCAGCGGCACCGACGGGCCCGTCAGCTGGGCGACGCTGGTCGGCACCGGCAGGTTGCGGATCGTGTCGAGGTCGCCGCGCCCGGCGTCGGGCAGCTGGACCCGGATCGGAATCTGCCGGTCCGACAGCGAGAACTTGGCGAGGTTCTGCGGCACGTCGCCGATCGTCGCCAGCCGGATCGTCTGGCTCAATGCCTGGACCGACACGCCCATCTGCGCGGCGATGTCGAAGTGCGGCTTGATCACGATCTCGGGACGCTGCAGGTCGGCGTCGACATGGACGTCGCGCAGCGCCGGCAGGCGCTTCATCCCCGCGACGAGGGCGTCGGCCGCCTTGTGCAGCGTCACCGGATCGTCGCCGACGAGCATGGTGTTGACGTCGTGACCGCCGAAGCCGCCGGTCTGCGACTGGAAGTTGATCCGCGCGTCGGCGATCGTGCGGAGGAGCGGCGCGTTCGCCTGCTCGAAGGCGACGGTCGACATCGTCCGGTCCTTGCCGCGCGGCTTGAGCGCCAGCTGGACGGTGGCGAAACGGACCTCGTCCGACTGGCCGATCGTTTCGAGCGTCGATTCGACCTCGGGCCGGCGGGCGAGCAGCTGCGCGACCTCGTCGGTCACTTGCTCGACGTCGGCGATGCGGACACCGGGGGCCATTTCGATCTGGACGGTCGACTGGCCGGTATCGTTCGGTGGGACGAAGGTCATCGGCAACTTGGTGCCGAGGACGATCGTCAGGACGAAGGCGAGGACGCCGGCCCCGACGGTCAGCCAGCGGTGGCGGATCGACCAGCGCAGGAAGGCGATATAGCGGGCCATCACCGGCCCGCTGGCGTGCGCCCTCTCGCCATGGGGACGAAGGAAATAGGCGGCGCACAGCGGCGTGATGAGGCGCGCGACGAGCAGGCTCATCAGGACGGCGATGACCACCGTCAGCCCGAACTGCTTGAAATACTGCCCCGCGATGCCGGGCATCAGGGCGACGGGGAGGAACACCGCGACGATGGCGAAGGTAGTGGCGACGACGGCGAGGCCGATCTCGTCGGCGGCGTCCATCGACGCGCGCCACGGCGACTTGCCCATCCGCATGTGGCGGACGATGTTCTCGATCTCGACGATGGCGTCGTCGACGAGGATGCCAGCGACGAGGCTGAGCGCGAGCAGACTGATGCTGTTGAGCGTGAAGCCGAGCGCATCCATGAAGAAGAACGCCGGGACGCACGACAGCGGGATGGCGATCGCCGAGATCAACGTCGCGCGCCAGTCGCGCAGGAAGAAGAAGACGACGACGACGGCGAGGAACGCGCCTTCGAACAGCGAGCGGATCGACGAGGCGTATTCGGCGCGGGTGTATTTGACGTTGTCGTCGGTCAGCGTGATCTTGACCTTGGGGTTCTCCTTCTCAATCTTGGCGATCTCGGCGGTGACCTTGTCCATCGTCTGGACCTCGGACCCACCCTTGGCCTTGAGGACGTCGAAGCTCGCGACCTCGCGGCCGTCGTACTTGACCTTGACGCGCTGCTCGGCGACCGCGTCGCGGACCGTCGCGAGGTCGCCGAGGCGGACGGTCCGGTTGAACGAGATCGGCA
>CAXTQJ010000023.1:0-2526 GCA_964246245.1 uncultured Sphingomonadaceae bacterium | reverse complement strand
CCCGCGTCTCGGCGAGCATCGCCGCCGTCTGCGCGCCGCCGAGGATGCGCACGGCCTGCTCGGCCCCGGCGATCTCGGTCCGGCCGCCGGTCGCGTCGAGATTGATCGAGCGGATCGTCTGGTTGATCTGCGCCGCGGTGACGCCGTAGGCCTGGAGCTTGGCCGGATCGAGGTCGACGTTGATCTCGCGCTTGACCCCGCCGATCGAGTTAAACCCACCGACCCCGGGCACGGCGAGCAGTCGCTTGGTGATGGTATTGTCGACGAACCACGTCAGCTGTTCGAGGCTCATGTCGGTCGTCGTCACGACGTAGCTGCCGAGTGCGCCGTCGAACGTCTGGCGCGAGATCTGCGGCTCGAGGATGCCGTCGGGCAGTTCGCCCCTGATCTTCGACACGGCGTCGCGGACGTCGGCGACGGCGCGGTCGGTCGGCGTGCCGATGGCGAACTCGATGTTCGTCCCCGACGTCCCCTCGACCGCGTACGAGGTGATGTGCTCGACGCCGTTGACCGACGCGACCGCGCCCTCGACCTTCTGGGTGATCTGCTTCTCGAGCTCGGTCGGGGCGGCACCCGGCTGGCTGACGACGACCGAGACCAAGGGGAAGCTGATGTCGGGCTGCGCGTTAATCGCCATGCCGTTGAAGCTAACGATGCCGAGGAACGACAGGACGAGGAACATGACGATCGGAAAGGTCGGGTTCCTGATCGCCCAGCTCGAGATATTGCGCATCGCCTACGCTCCCGCCGCCGCTGTGTCGCTCGCCGCGAGGACCGGCTTGATCGTCTCGCCCGGCGACAGGAATGCTCCGGCGCTGAGGACGACGCGTTCGGTCCCGGTCAGGCCGGCGGTAACGCTCATGCCCTGCTCCGATACCGATCCGACCTTGACGTTGCGGCGGACGACCTTGCCGCCGGCCCCGACGACATAGACGAAGCTGCCGGTGTCGTCGACCATCACCGCCGACTGCGGCAGGACCGGGCGGGTCGCGCTGCCGGCCGCGATCGTCGCGTTGGCGAAGCCGCCGACGCGCAGGCCCGGCGAATAGGCGAGCGCGATCCGCGCGATGCCCTGCCGGCTGTTGAGGTCGACGGTCGGGTCGATCAGCCAGATCGTGCCGTGGTAGTCAGTCGCCGATCCGACCGGGCGGACCGTCGCCGGCTGGCCGACCTTCAATGCGGCGAGGTCCTGCTCGGCGACGAGCGCGCGCATCTCGAGAATTCCGCCCTCGGCGATGCGGAAAAGGTTGTTCGCCGCCGCGCCGACGATCTGGCCGGTCTCGACGTTGCGCGTCAGGACGAGCCCCGCGGCGGGCGCGCGGACGTCGAGACGCGCCATCCGCGCCTTCATCTCGGCCGCCTGCGCCTCGGCGAGCCTGACCTTGGCGTTCATGCCGTCGCGCGTCGCGGTCTTGGTGTCGATGTCGGCCTTCGAGATGAACCCCTTGTCGACCAGCTTCGCCGCGCGGTCGAGGTTCGACTGGGCCAACGCCGCGTCGGCCTTGGCCGAGCGGATCGACGCGTCCATCTGCGCGACCTGCTGCGTCTGGACGCTCGCGTCGATCCGGGCCAGGACCTGCCCCTTCTCGACCCGCTGCCCGGCGTCGACGAGGACGGCGGTGACCAGCCCGCCTTCACCGTTGACGCCAACGGCCGAATCGCGGCGCGCGGCGATGCTGCCGGTCGCGGTGACGTCGGCGGCCACGGTCGAGGTGCCGGGGACGATCACCGTCACCGTCGGGACCGTCGCCGGGGGTGGCGCAGCGTCTGCCTTCTTCCGGCCGGCCAGCAGCCATACCGCGAGCCCCATGACGACCACCGCCGCGACGATCGCCGGGATCAGCCACCGCCGCCGCGGCCGCTCGTCGCCGGCGGGATCGGCGACGAGGACCGTGCCGTCGATCCGCGAGTGCATGTTCATGCCCGTCATAATCCCCACCGACCGCCGCAGTGTGTTACCCTTGTAAAGCACTGACGGCAGGCGTCAATCGCCATACGCGCAAAAGCGGTCGTTGCGAAGCCGTCCCGGCGATAGTCGTGCCCGTCGTCACGGGGCGGCGCGCGACCGCGGCAGCCCGAACCGCGTTCGTTCGATCCACCACAGCCCTCCCGCCGCCATCAGCCACGCCGCAAACCAGGGCCATGGTCCACCGAAGCGCGTTACGGGCGACACCGTCTCCACCACGTTCGCGAGCGCCAGCGTCGCCGCGCGGTCGGCCGCGGCGCGTACCGCCGGCATCGACGCGGCGTCATCGACGTAGAATGGCGTCGTGGCGTCGCCCGGTCCGTCGACGCGGTACCAGCCGGGCGCCATCGGCCAGAAGCCGGCGCAGCGCGCCGTGCCGGTCGCGGGGTCGACCACCGGTCGCGTCGACTGGGCGTCGGGGCCGATGACCCTCGCGCCGGGGGCGACGCCGCATATCGCCACCCGCTCGCCGGCCCAGGCGATGCCAGCGGTCGTTACGGCGGCGTCGCGCCGGCCGCGTCCGAGCGTCGCGAGCGCCCCGCTCCACAGCTCGCCATAGG
>CAXTQJ010000022.1:0-19791 GCA_964246245.1 uncultured Sphingomonadaceae bacterium | reverse complement strand
ATAAGGCGTACGGGCGGGGAGGGGTCCGCCGACCGGGCCCCTCCCGCCACTTCGAGCGATATTCCCAACAGGGGGCCGACGATGGCACTGCTGAGCTTTGAACGGAAATACCGCGTCCGCGGCGGTACGCTGATCGGCGGCGACCTGTTCGACTTCTGGGTCGGGCCCTTCTACGTCGGCTTCTTCGGCGTCACGACGGTGTTCTTCAGCATCCTCGGCACCGCCCTCATCTTCTACGGCGCGGCGATCGGCGGGACGTGGAACCCGTGGCTGATCAACATCGCGCCGCCCGACCTCAAGTACGGGCTGGCGCTCGCGCCGCTCGCCGAGGGCGGCATCTGGCAGATCGTCACGATCTGCGCGGTCGGCGCCTTCAGTTCGTGGGCGCTGCGCGAGGTCGAGATCTGCCGCAAGCTCGGCATGGGCTACCACGTCCCCTTCGCCTTCTCGGTCGCGATCCTCGCGTACGTCACGCTCGAGGTGTTTCGACCGCTGCTTCTCGGCGCATGGGGTCATGGCTTCCCGTACGGCATCTTCAGCCACTTGGACTGGGTGTCGAACACCGGCTACCAGTACCTCCATTTCCACTACAACCCGGCGCACATGCTCGCGGTGAGCTTCTTCTTCACCACGACGCTCGCGCTTGGCCTCCACGGCTCGCTGATTCTGTCGGCGGCGAACCCCGGTGCGGGCAAGGTGATGAAGGCTCCCGAGCACGAGGACACCTTCTTCCGCGACCTGATCGGCTACTCGGTCGGCACGCTCGGCATCCACCGCCTCGGCCTGTTCCTCGCGCTGTCGGCGGGGTTCTGGAGCGCGGTGTGCATCATCATCAGCGGACCGTTCTGGTCGCGCGGTTGGCCCGAATGGTGGAACTGGTGGCTCGACCTGCCGGTGTGGCGTCAGTGATCCTGGGGGAGGAATAGACCATGGGCTATCAGAACATCTTCACCCAGGTCCAGGTCCGCGCGCCGGCCGACATGGGCATCCCCCTGCCGAAGGGCGACTGGCTCCGCGACGGCCGTCCCGGACCGTCGTACCTGATGGGCAAGTTCGGCGAAGCGCAGCTGGGGCCGATCTATCTCGGCCGGCTGGGTCTGGCATCGCTGTTCCTCGGCTTCCTCGCTTTCGAGATCATCGGCCTCAACATGTGGGCGTCGGTCAACTGGGATCCGGTCCAGTTCCTCCGCCAGCTGCCGTGGCTCGCGCTCGAACCGCCGGCGCCGAAGTACGGGCTCCAGATCATCCCGCCGCTGCAGGAGGGCGGCTGGTGGCTGATCGCGGGGTTCTGCATGACGGCGTCGGTCCTGCTGTGGTGGGCGCGGACGTTCATCCGCGCCAGGCGCCTCGGCCTCGGCACCCATACCGCGTGGGCGTTCGCCAGCGCGATCTTCCTGATGGTCTCCCTTGGTTTCATTCGGCCGCTGCTGATGGGATCGTGGTCGGAGGCGGTGCCGTTCGGCATCTTCCCCCACCTCGACTGGACCGCGGCGTTCTCGATCCGCTATGGCAATTTGTTCTACAACCCGTTCCACTGCCTCTCGATCGTCTTCCTCTACGGGTCGACCCTGCTGTTCGCGATGCACGGCGCGACGATCCTCGCGGTCGGCCGCTACGGCGGCGAGCGCGAGCTCGAGCAGATCACCGATCGGGGCACCGCCGCCGAGCGCGCCGGGCTGTTCTGGCGGTGGACGATGGGGTTCAACGCGACGTTCGAATCGGTCCATCGCTGGGCATGGTGGTTCGCGGTGCTGACGACGCTGACCGGCGGCATCGGCATCCTGCTGACCGGAACCGTCGTCGACAACTGGTTCCTGTGGGCGCAGCAGCACGGCTACGCGCCCGTCTATCCGAAGACCGGGGTCGTCGACCCGGCGACGCTGGGGGGCATCAAGTGATCGGGACACGCATCCTCGCCTTGGCCGCCGCAGCCGCGCTCGTTGCCAGCTGCGGCGAGGCTCCACCGATGAAGACCGCGCAGATCGGCTATCGCGGGACGGGGTCGGCGACGATCACCAATCCGCGCCTCGCCGCGGCGCTGCGCCAGGTCAACGGCATCCCGGCGACGCCGTATGCGCTCGACCCCGACACCGGCGGCGAACGCGCGAGCCACGCCTATCAGAACGTCCAGGTGCTCGGCGACCTGTCGACCGACCAGTTCAACCACCTGATGGCGTCGATCACGCAGTGGGTCGCCCCGCCGGCGCAGGGGTGCAACTACTGCCACAACCCGAACAACATGGCGTCGGACGCGGTCTACACCAAGGTCGTCGCGCGGCGGATGCTCCAGATGACGCGCAACATCAACGCCAACTGGACGAGCCACGTCCAGGGCGTCGGCGTCACCTGCTGGACGTGCCACCGCGGTAACGCCGTGCCGAAGAACGTGTGGAACGAGGATCCCAACGTCGTCGGCCACGGCGGCAAGCTGTTCGGCAACACCCGCGGCATCGCCTCGGCCGGGCACAACTCGGTCAAGTACGCATCGCTGCCGTATGATCCGTTCACGCCGTACCTGCTCGGGGCGTACCCGATCCGCGTCCAGTCGCGGGTGCCCGACAACGGCCCCGAAGTGCCGATCAAGGCGACCGAGGCGACCTACGGCCTGATGATGCACATGTCGGGGTCGCTCGGGGTCAACTGCTCGTACTGCCACAACAGCCGGGCGTGGTCGGACTGGTCGCAGAGCCGGCCGCAGCGGGTCACGGCGTGGTACGGCATCCGCATGGTCCGCAACATCAACAACGACTATATCCAGAAGCTGGCGTGGGCGATGCCGGCGAACCGCAAGGGGCCGCTCGGCGACCCGTACAAGGTCAACTGCGCGACGTGCCATCAGGGCCTCGCGCTGCCGCTCTACGGCGTCAGCATGCGCAAGGAGCACCCGCAGCTGTGGGGCCCGGTCAAGCGCGACGTCGGGGGCATCGCGCTGCCCGGCGTGCCGCTCCAGGCGGTACCGCAGGCCAACGGGGCCATCCCGCACGTCGCCGCAGCGATGTCCGCGCACCCGGCGACGGTCGCGGCGATGCCAGTTGCGGGCCGGACCGCGGCGGCGGCGACGGCGACCCCCGCCGGCTGAGCGGGCGGGAGCCGGCGGTGGCGCGGCCACTTCGTTGCCGGCCGGTCGACCGGCTGACCGGCGGCGCAATGCGTGACGTTGCCCGCGACCGGGGGGGCGGGATGATCGTCAAGCCCTTGCTCGCCGCGGGTATCGCCGTGTGGGCAGCGGCCGCTGCCGCGATGCCGCCGGTCGAGGCCTATGGCCAACTGCCGAGCGTCGACCTGATCGCGCTGTCGCCCGACGGCAAGCGGCTGGCGCTGGCGGTGACCGGTGGCGGCATTCGCGAGGTCCAGGTGCGACCGTCACCGATCGCAAGCTTGTCACCGTGCTCCCGACCGGAAGCGTCAAGGTTCGCGACCTCCAGTGGGTCGGCGACCATCACCTGATCGTCATCAAGTCGACCACGGCCACCGTCGATGGTGTGATCGGCCCGCGGAATGAGTATTTCCTGGCCGTCGACGTCAACCTTGCGACAGGCAACTCGCAGCCGCTGCTCAACGGGGTCGGCGACGGCAAGACCGAGACAATGAACATCATCGGCGCGCTGCCCGAAGCGCGAACGATCAAGGGCCGTCCGAT
This sequence comes from uncultured Sphingomonadaceae bacterium, assembly GCA_964246245.1. Lineage (GTDB taxonomy): Bacteria > Pseudomonadota > Alphaproteobacteria > Sphingomonadales > Sphingomonadaceae > Polymorphobacter_B. The sequence goes on along the minus strand of CAXTQJ010000022.1, from coordinate 16,151 downwards.
CGCTTTCCTCGTCGGCACCGCATTCGCGAACATGCGTGGTGTGTACGCGCTGTTCCGCGTCGATCTCGACAGCCGGACGACGCGGCTCGTCGCGCAGGGCAATCCCGATACCGAAGACTGGCTGCTCGATGCCGACGGCGAGATCGCCGCGCGAGTCGACTATGCTCAGCGCAGCGGCCGCTGGACGCTGTGGACCCGGCGCGGCGACCGCCTCGTCAAGTCGATGGACGAGACTCGGCTGCTCGATCCGCCCCAGCTGAGGGGCTTCGGCCGCAGCGCCGACACCGTCATGATCGAGATGCCCGACGGCGACGCCCGGTCGTACCGCGAGGTCGCCCTCGGCGACGACGCGCCGTCGGCGCCGGTCGCGGCATTGGCCGGTGCGGGGCTGATCGTCGACCCGGTGACGCACCTCGTCATCGGCAGCAGCCGCGATGACGGAATGGCGGTTGACTACCGCTTCCTCGCCGAGCCCGACCAGCGCCTGTGGCAGGCGGTGCAGCGCGCCTTCCCCAATGCCGTCGTCAGCGTCGAGTCGTGGTCGGACGACCGGCGGATGCTGGTACTCCGGGTCGAAGGCGCGGCGGCCGGGGCCGGCTATTACGTCCTCGATACCGCGGCCCACAAGGCGGGATGGCTCGCCGACGAATACGCCGGGCTCGCGCCCGACGATCTCGGCAAAGTCAGCACGATCACCTACAAGGCCGCCGACGGCCTCGCCATTCCTGCGTTTCTCACCCTGCCGCCGGAACGGCGAAAGCGGCCGGCCTGCCGCTCGTCGTCCTGCCGCACGGCGGCCCCGGCGTCCACGACGCGCCCGGGTTCGACTGGTGGGCGCAGGCGATCGCCGCGCGCGGCTCCGCCGTCCTTCAGCCCGAATATCGCGGGTCGACGGGCTACGGCGAAGCCTTCCACGCGGCCGGCTACGGCGAACGGGGCCGCAAGATGCAGACCGATTTGTCCGACGGCGTCGCCTTCCTCGCCGCCGACGGGACGATCGACCCCAAACGCGTGTGCATCGTCGGCGGCAGCTACGGCGGCTATGCCGCATTGGCCGGGGTCCGCCTGCAGCACGGCGTTTATCGCTGCGCCGTCAGCCTCGCCGGCCCGTCCGATCTGCGCGTGATGCTCGCCGACGTCGATACGGCGTACGACGGCACGCGCAACGCGACGATGCGCTTCTGGCAGCGCTTCATGGGCGCGACGTCGCGCAGCGATCCTGCGCTCGACGCGATCTCGCCGGTGCGGTTCGCCGCGAAGGTCGACGTTTCCGTGCTGCTGATCCACGGCGTCGACGACACCGTCGTCGCTTTCGCGCAGAGCCGGGCCATGGCGGCGGCGCTGGCCAGGGCCGGGCATCCGGCGACGCTGGTCACGCTGGCGGGCGAGGATCACTGGCTATCGCGCGGCGACACGCGGACGGCGATGCTCAAGGCGACTTTCTCGCCACCAACCTTCCGGCCACGGCCTCGGCGGCGGCACGGTCCGCAGGTCGCTGACGCGGCGGGCGTTGACCGCGCGCCCCCGGACGTGGCAAGTGCGTAGGCGCGCGGGCGTAGCTCAATGGCAGAGCAGAAGCTTCCCAAGCTTACGACGAGGGTTCGATTCCCTTCGCCCGCTCCACGCCGGGCACGCGCTAGCCACCGCTGAAGATCGATCGACGCTCGGCTTCGGGTCGCCGGTCCTCGCCCCACGTCGTCACCGCCGGGTCGTCGCCGCGCAACGTCCGGCCGATCGTCGCGTCGGGGAAGCGCCCCGTCGTGTCGCCGGTAAAGACGTAGAAGCGGTCGGCGAGGATCGCGGCATAGGTCGACTCGGCGATCGCCGCGGGCGCGATGCCGGCCCCCTGGAAGGCGTCGCTCGCGTCGCGGAAGTCGGCGCTGGCGAACTCGCGGTCGCTCCACGCGTCGGCATCCAGCGCTTCGAGGGCCCGTCGATCGAGCACAACCTCGGCGGCCCCGACGCCGGTTTCGCTCAGCGCAACCTCTACATCGAATTTCAGCTCGAATGGAAATACCGCGGTTTCCACATCCGCAACCGCTTAACGCACTTCGAATACGACAACATGCCCAATTACGCGTCGCTCACCCGGTATCGCAGCAACCTCCTCACGCCGACGCTGCGCTTCGACGGCGGGCTGCACTACACATGGGACCAGAAGGACGCGCTGACCAACTTCCGTTACGTCTATTATTACCCGCCCTTCTTCGCGGGAAATTTCACGCCCGCGGTCCATTCGGACAATCCGAAGCGTGACGATCGCGGCCTGTCGGGTCGCGCCGCGATCGCGTGGCATCCCGAGCCGGGAACGCAGCTGTACGCGTCGTATGCGCGTGGGTACCAGGCATCGGCGTTCACGCTGGGGCAGGGGCTGCCGTTCACGCCGCAGCAGACGGCGGCGGGGTTCAACGCGTCGAACTCGCACGTCGACAACATCGCCGACGCCGAGCACCTCGACGTCTACGAGGTCGGCGGCAACTATATCCTTGGCCGGGCTCGCTTCGACGGCTCGGTCTTCTACCAGAACTTCTTCAACCAGCAGATCCCGATTTTCGCGCAGCTGGCGACGCAGGGGCCGAACGGCACGACGATCCGCAGCACCTATACCTCGTTCGTCAACGCCAAGCGGTCGGAAATCTAGGGCCTCGAAGCGCAGCTGACGTGGCATCCGACCACGCACAGCAACATCGTCGCGTCGTACACCTATCCATCCGGTGTTTAAGGACTTCTGTCCGACCCAGGCGGGGCAGGCGACATGCGGTGCGGTCGACCTGACGCTGCCGGCAGCGTCGCCGCTCGCCGGCATCCCGCAGAACCTGTCGGGTAACGAGATTCTCCGGACGCCCCGCAACAAGGCGACGCTGTACGGCTATTACGGGATCAACCTCGGCGACCACGTCGGCTACCTCTATCCGGGCGGGTCGGTCGCATACCAGAGCGGCTTCTACACTCAGCCGTTCGAGACGCCGACCTTCCACGTCGACGGCCGGACGATCGTCGGCCTGACGCTGACCTACCGGACGCCGAAGGAGAATCTCGACATCACCGGATCGGTGCAGAACGTCTTCCGCAACTATTACACCGACAACGGCAACGTCCAGATCGTCGGCAATACGATCAGCAGTGTCACCACTTATGGCCAGGACCAATACTGAACGGTCACAGCGCGTTATCGCTTCTGATCGTCCCTGATTCCCTCGACCTCGCGGTTCCGTCGTTCGCCGGCGGAGCCGTTCTTTTGCCGTCGTCGCGCGACCACGACCAGACCACGACCGCGGCGTAGTTGCGGGCGGCGCCGGTGCCCGATAGCGTCGCGGCGATGTCCGCGCCGCTCCGCTCCGTCTGCCATGGTTGACGCCGCCACCGTCGCGCCGCCGGCGACGCGGTCGACCGCCGGAAGGGAGCGATCGTCAACGCCGCCGCCGGGCTGATCAACCGGCACGGCCTGCGCGACGCGACCCTCGCCGTCGTCGCCGCCGAGATCGGCCTCAACCTCGAGAGCCTGCGCCATTATTTCGCACGGCGCGAGGACCTCGTCGCCGCGGCGTTCCTGCGCTCGGTCGCGCAGCACCGCGACCTCGTCGCCGCGGCGATGGCGGAGGACGGGCTCGAGGAGCGCATCCGCGGGTTCATCGCGCGCTATTTCGCGCTGCAGGCCCGCGTCGCCCGCGGCGAGCAGCCGCCATTCGTCCATTTCGGCGACCTGCGCGCGCTGACCTCGCCGCAGCTCGAGACGGTCGGGGCCGAATACATCATGCTGTTCCGCGACCTGCGGCGGCTGCTGCGCGGGCCGGTCCCGATCGACCGCGCGACGCTCAACGCCCACACCCACATGCTGCTGTCGCAGCTGCTGTGGTCGGTCGTATGGCTGTACGATTATCTGCCCGACGATTATCCGCGCGTCGCCGACCGGTTCGCCGACATCATCATGGGCGGCATCGCCGGGCGCGCCGTCGACCTAGCCGACTGCCGCCTGCCGCCGGTGTCGCCGCCCCGCGAAGGCGAGCGGCTGAGCCAGGAATCGTTCCTCCGCGCCGCGACCGAGCTGATCAACGCGCAAGGGTATCGCGGCGCGGCGGTCGATCGCATCTCGTCGCAGCTAAACGTGACCAAGGGCGCGTTCTACCATCACAACGACACCCGCGACGCGCTTGTGGTCGCGTGCTTTGAGCGGACGTTCGGCTTCATTCGCGCGGCGCAGGACGCGACGGCGGGCGACGGACGCGACAACGTCGCGCGGGTGACGGTGGCGGCGGCAAGCCTCGTCGACCGCCAGATGTCGCCCGAGGGCGTGCTGCTGCGGACATCGGCGCTGAGCGCGGTCGGCTGGGAGTTGCGCGCCGAACTGGCGCGACGGATGGCACTGTTCACCACGCGTTTCGCCGGGATGCTCAACGACGGGCTGACCGACGGGTCGGTCCGCCGCTGCGACCTCAGGATCGCCGCCGAGATGGTCACCGCGACGATCAATTCCGCCGAGGAACTTGACCGTTGGGTGCCCGACCTCGACCGCGCACACGCCAGCGACCTCTACGTCCGGCCGCTCCTCGTCGGGTTCGCCGCCGGACTAAGCTAAAGGTCAGCCCGGCGGCAGGAGGGTGATGTCCGCCTCGACGCGGTCGGCCGGGTCGGGCTCGACGTCGCCGGCCTCGATCAACGGCGGGGCGTCGGGGTCGACCCCGGCGGCCTGCGCGTCGCGGGCAAGATCGGCAGCGGAAACGGGTGGCGCGTTCGGGTCGATCTCGGGCATGGTGTGCTCCTTCCCGCAGTCAACGCCGGTGCCGGCGACGCGGCTCCGCCGTCACGCGAATGTCATGCGCAGCGCTTCTCTCCGCGAGGCGGGGCGGATTAGGGTCAGATACCCGCGTACCACTCGTAGCCGCGGTCTTCCCAGTACCCGCCCTTGCCAAGCTCCAACCGCGCCAAGCTGTCGACCGCCTCGATCCGCATGACGTATTTGGCGTGCTTGTAGCCGAGCTGGCGCTCGATCCGCATCCGGCACGGCGCGCCGTGGGCGACGGTCAGCGGCTGGCCGGCCATGCTGTGCGCGACGATCGTCTGCGGGTGGAAGGCGTCGACGAGGTCGATGCTCTCGTAATATCTGCCGCTCGACTGTGCGCCGCCCTTGCTCGCTTCGCCGCCGTAGGTGTCGGCGCAGTGGAACACGACGTAGCGCGCCGCCGGCAGCAGCCCCGCCGCCTTGAGCAGCGGCCCGAGCTGGGGACCGCTCCACTGGCCGATCGCGCTCCATCCTTCGACGCAATCGTGACGCGTGATCTGCGTCCGCGCCGGCAGGCGGTGGAGGTCGGCGAGCGACAGGCCGAGCGGCCGCGCGACGAGGCCGTCGATCCGCAGCCGCCAGTTGGCGAAGCCCTCGTCGACGTGGCGGCGATAGGCGTCGTCCTGGGGATCCTTCGTCCCGTTCGCCTTGAACACCGGCGAGATGTCGGCGGCGGCGAACTCTTGCGCCAGCGCATGGCGACCGATCAGCCGCTGCCAGCCGTAGGTCGCTTTTTCCGCCCGGGCGACAAAGTCGTTTGCCGCGTCCGACCCCCCGAGCTTGCCGCAGCCCGACACAATCAGGCCGCCCGCTCCGGCGGTGAACAGACCGCGGCGGGTGAGGAGGGTCATCGCGGCGTGCCCCCCCGCTCGCGACCGACGTCGTACCAGCCGGTGATCATCGACCGCAGCTGATTGATCGGTCCGGCGAGGATCACCATCGCGACATGGACGACGATGAAGGCGAGCGTCAGGTCCATCGTGATGAAATGAACCGACCGCGCCGACGCACGGCCGCCGAACAGCTGGGGCAGGAAGCCCCCGGCGGCGGCGTCGAACCCCGGCGACATCGACAGCCCCGACAGCACCATCAGCGGCAGCAGGACGAAGATCGTCCCGGCATACGCGAGACGCTGGAGGATGTGGTAGTGCTTGTCATCGTCGCCGCGTGGAAACTTCAGTCTGGCGTGGAGGACGATGTCGCGCCAGAGGTTCGCCGGCGCAAGCTGGCGCAGCCGCGGCCAGACGTCGTCCTGGATGTGGCGGGTGGCGAAGCCCCACGCGAGGTACGCCAGCCCGTTGACGATGAAGACCCACGCGAAGAAGAAGTGCCAGCGTCGCGCGGTGGCGAGATCGCGATGGTGCGGAAAGGTCGCCCAGTCGGGAAAGCCCTGTTGCTGGAGCTGGCCGTCCGTCGCGCGGTTCCAGCCGAGGACACCGGTGGTGACGATTTGCAGCGGGCCGATGCGGGTGACGCCGATGGTGCCGCCGTCGGGGCCGGTCGCGGCACCGATCTCGAGCCAGCGGCGGTCGTCGTCGGCGTTGGCCCCGTACTGCCCCCAGTAGAGCGCGGGGTGCGCGTCGAAGATATTGAATCCGGTCGCGATGAGGAAGGTCAGGCAGGCGACGTTGACCCAGTGGCAGACGCGGACGACACCGCCATGGCGACGGTAGACGCGGCCCGATGCGGTGGGCGGCGCGGCTTCCGCGGAATCGGCAAGCGAGGCCATCGGCGATGCTTTGGCCGGCTGGGGGGCAACGTCAACCACGTAACGGCGAACGTCAGCCCCGCACCGTAGCGAGCACCGCGCCGCCGGGCTGCTGCACGATGACCGCCGTCCTCAGCCCCGGGACGGGGGCAGGCAGGGCGAGCGTTGCCGCGTCCCCGGTCCACCGGCCGAGCCGGATAAGCTGGCGGACGACGTTGCGGTGGTCGATCGTCCGCCCACCGTTCTCGCCGGCCCCGACTGCGACGGGTAGCGTCCGCGGGTCGTAGCGGACGAGCCAGACGTCGGCACCGCCGGCGGGGGCCGGGCCACTGCCGACTTCGACCATGGCTCTGCCAAGGGTCAGCGCGGGGCCGGCGCGGGGCGGCGTCCGGGTGAGCAGCCCCTCGATCTCGCCGCGGCGCGTGCCGACGGTGTCGGCGCGGCCGTCGACGATGACCTGCGGCGTCCACACCTGATCGTGGCCGAAACCGCGCGCGTAATCCCATTGCCGCGCGGTCTGCGCCGGGCTGGCGAAGGTGTCTTTCCACCCGAGCTGGTCCCAGTAGGTGACGGCGAAGGTCAACGCCAGGACGCCCGGCCGGTCGACGAGGACGTTCAGGTTGGCGATCGCCGGCGGGCACGACGAGCAGCCCTGCGACTGGTAGAGTTCGACGACAGTGGGGTGCGTGGGGTCGACGGCCGAGGTAGATGCTGCTGCCGCAATGCCCGCGACGGCAGCAACGGCGAGCAGGGCGGAACGGAGCATGAGGCGTCCTCGAACGGGTCGAGGTCAGGTTCGGTATGAATCAGCGGCTCGTTACAGCCGCTACCGCTGCCGCGGCTTGATGCGGCCCCGCCATTCGCCAGGCGAACGGGATTACGCTGCTAAAAACGCGAGCAGGTCGGCGTTGAGCCGGTCGGGTGCGGTGGCGGTCAGGCCGTGTGGCTCGTCGTCGTATTCGATCAGCTTCGACCCCGCGATCAACCGCGCCGTGACGCGCGCCGAGCTGTCGATCGGCACGGTGGCGTCGGCGGTGCCGTGGATGATCAGCGTCGGCATGGTGAATGCCGCGAGGTCGGGGCGGAAGTCCGTCATGCTGAATGCTTTCACGCACTCGATCGTCGCGCGGTGCGACCCGAGCATCGCCATCTGGAAGGTCCAGTCGAGCACTTCGCTCGACACCCGCTTGCGGATCAGGCTGTTGCCGTAGAAGCCCTGCGCGAAGCCGGCGAGGAAGTGCGGCCGGTCCGCGCGCAGGCCCTTGAGGATGTCGTCGAATATCGACTGGTCGACGCCGGTCGGGTTGGTCTCGGTCTTGAGCAGGAACGGCGTCACCGCGCTAACCAGCACGGCCTTGGCGACCTTGGCCGGACCGTGGCGGCCGAGATAGCGCGCGACCTCGCCACCCCCCATCGAGAAGCCGACGAGGCTCACCCGGTCGAGCTTCAGATAGTCGATCAGTTCGGCGAGGTCGTCGCTCAGCGTGTCGTAGTCGTAGCCGTCCCACGGCTGGCTCGACCGGCCGAAGCCACGCCGGTCGTAGGCGACGACGCGGTGCCCGGCCTCGGCGAGGGCGGCGGCCTGCACCGACCAGCTGTCGGCGTCGAGCGGCCAGCCGTGGATCAACACGACCGCTTCGCCCGGCGCGCGGCCGTGGCCCCAGTCGTTGTAATAGAGGTCGGTGCCGTCGTTGGTGGTGAAGACCGTCATCGGAAACTCCGCGGTGATGCTGCTCGCCAACACGCATGCAGGCGCAAAGTTCACCACAAATCAGAAACTTCGCGGCTTGCGTCGCCCGCCGCGACGCCATAGCCGCGGCACGGAGGAGCCCGGCGATGCTGCATATCTACTCGGCCGGAAACCGGCGTATTGCCGAAGTCGACCTCGCTGCCGCCCTGCCGCCCGGCACGGTATGGCTCGACCTGATCGAGCCGACCAAGGAGGAAGAGGCTTTCGTCGAGCGCACCGTCGGAGTCGACGTGCCGACCCGCGAGGAAGCGGTCGAGATCGAGCCGTCGAGCCGCCAGTACCGCGACGGCGAGGCGATCGTCGTCATCGCCAGCGTCCTCGCCCACACCGACGACGTCCCGATCGTGACGCCGGTGTCGTTCGTCCTGACGCCGCGGCACCTCGTCACCATCCGTTACGCCGAGCCGAAGGTGTTCGGCGTCTTCGCGGCGCACGTCGAGCGCGACAAGTCGCTGTGTGCCGACGCGACGATGACGCTCATCCACCTGCTCGACGCGATCATCGACCGGATGGCCGACGTCCTCGAGCATGTCGGCGGCGAGATGGACAATATCTCGCTGTCGACCTTCCGCCGCGGCAGCGGGGACGTGCGGATGACCAACGCCGCGCTCGCGGTGCTGCTTGTCCGGATCGGCAAGGCGCACGACCTCGTCGCCAAGGCGCGGATCAGCGGCGTGAGCTTTGCGCGGCTGCTGAGCTTTCTCGGGGCCGAATTCGACGCCAAGGGGACGAAGGAGCATCTCGACGGGCTGACCAAGGACGTCGCGTCGCTGACCGACCACGCGACGTTCCTCGGCGGCAACATCACCTTCCTGCTCGACGCCGCGCTCGGGCTGATCAACATCGAGCAGAACGCGATCATCAAGATCTTCTCGGTCGCCGCCGTCATCTTCATGCCGCCGACGCTGGTCGCGAGCATCTACGGGATGAACTTCAAGCACATGCCCGAGCTGAACTTCACCTACGGCTATCCGATGGCGCTCGGGCTGATGGTCGCCTCGGCGGTCTTGCCGTACCTGTTCTTCAAGGGGCGGGGGTGGCTTTAGTCTCCAGGCGACCAGAAGGGTCGACGCGCCGAGGATCGGACCGGCCGCGGCCGTGCGTTTATCGAGCGTGGCGACGGTCGCGGCGTGACCGGAGGCGATAGCCAGATGCAGCGCGTCGCCGCGCTCAGCTTTGACTCGTGGCGACCGGCAAATGACGCAGCGGTGCGGAAAGATTCCTCGATCACGGAAGAACGGTGACGCCACGCGAGGTCATGCGATCGAACGTCGTTATCGCTTTCGCGTGCTGATCGAGCGTCATCTCGCCGACCCGAAGTTTCATGGCCAAGGCCGAAGACACTTCGGTGATCGTCCATGCGCTGATCAGCAGCCGACCCTGCACCGTCTCGAACCTGGTTTGCGCCGTTGCCGAACCCGCTTCGATCGTCAAGGCCGCGACGAGCAAGGATGTATCGAGATAGATTATCAGTACCGATCGGCATCGCGCAGCATACGAATGAAATCGTCTGGGTCTCCGGCTGGAACCGCCATGCTGCCGCTCAGTGCTCTCAATGCCGCCACGTCGACCGGCAGTCGTGGTCGATCCGCTGCGATCAGCTGTGCAACAGGCTCGCCGCGGCGGGTAATCGCAATGGTCTCGCCACGCTCGACCCGATCGACCAACCGGCTCAGATTCGCCTTGGCTCGGCCAAACTGATCGTATGCATGGCTTATTCCTGAGTACCTACCTGGTCACATTGTTAAGACGCTACCGCCTGTCCAACGCGCAGCCGAATTCTGGCGAGTACGTCGCGGTGCGCGTCACCAACAGCGGCACCCACGCCGTGATCCGCTTCGCCGCGGTGTCGTCCTTCATCTTGACGATCTCCATCCCCGGCTCGAAGTCGGTCGCGCAGCTGTTGAGGTCGCGGTTGCCGACGTAACGGCACGAGCAGACGACGTGGGCGACGTAGCCGCTGGCGAGGTCGGCGCGGCGACCGAGGACCGAGTGGCGCAGAGCGAACCAGCCGCCGGTCGCCGCGACGGCGATGACGGCGACGGCGACGGCGATCAGCCACCAACTTCTTGCCTTCACGTCCGCGTCACCCCTATCACTGCCGGCGAAGGCAGGTGACGCGATGCGGCGACGGGGATCAAGTCGAAATCTGGCGGCGGTCGTGCTGCTGACCGCCTTCGCTGTCCCCATCGCGGCTTCGGCGAGCCCGACGCTGCCGCTGCCGCCGCCCACCGCGACCGCCGCCGTCGACCGGTTGTTCTCCGACCGGTCGCTCGGCGAGACGCGCGCCCTCGTCGTGCTGCGGGACGGCGCGCCGGTGATCGAGCGCTACGCGCGCGGCTATGGCCCGGCCAACCGCTTCATTTCGTGGTCGATGGCGAAGTCGATCACCTCGACACTCGTCGGCCAGCTCGTCGCCGCCGGCCAGCTGAGCCTCGACGCACCCGCACCGGTCCCGGCGTGGCACCGCGACGCCACCGACCCGCGCGCTCGGATCACGCTCGCACAGCTGCTCCACATGTCGTCGGGATTGCGCCATATCGAGGCCGATCCGGTCGACACCGCCGACACCAACCGCGGCCTGTTCAGCGACGAGAGCGACGACATCGCCGCGGCGGCCGAGAAGGCCCCGCTCGCCTACCCGCCGGGGACGCACTACGCGTATTCGACGCTGACGACGATCATCCTCGACGACATCATCGTTCGTACCATCGCGCCGGCGGCGACGACGCCGACCGCGCGCCGGGCGGCGATGCAGGCATATTTGCGCGATCACCTGATCGTCCCGGCTGGCCTGTCAAGCCTCGTCTGCGAATACGACGCCGCGGGCACGATGCTCGGCGGGTCGTTCTGCCATGCGACCGCGCGCGACTGGGCGAAGTTCGGCCAGATGTATCTCGACGGCGGCGTCGTCGCGGGCAGGCAGGTCGTGCCGCCGGCATGGATCAAGTTAGTCACGACGCCGGCACCGACCAACCCGACCTACGGCGGCCAGTTCTGGCTCAACCGCGGCGGCCAGACCGAAGGCAAGCGCCCGGCACTGTTTCCCGACCAAGGCCCGCCCGACCTGTTCTCGGCGATCGGCCACCTCGGCCAATACGTCATGGTCGCGCCGGCGAAACATCTCGTCGTCGTCCGCCTCGGCAAGACGCTCGACGGCCAGCGCGGCGACCTCGTCCCGACGCTGGGCCGGCTGGTCAACGCCTTCCCCGACGTCAAGTGAGCGACGACCACCGGCCCGGCGGCGAAGCCGATAATCACAAGATAATCGACGTCAAGCTCGACGAACGCACCATCCTGTGGCGCAACGCCGACATCGAGCAGGAGCGCCGCGTCGCGATCTTCGACCTGCTCGAAGGCAATTTCTTCAAGCCGGTCGGACCGTACGACGATGTCTACGCCGGTCCCTACAAAGTGTTGATGGGGGTCGAGGAGGGTCGGCTGACCGTCGCCGTCGCCCGCGCCGACGACACGCCGCTCGAAGCCTTCGTCGTCCCGCTGTCGCCGTTCCGTCGGATCGTCCGCGACTATTTCGCGATCTGCGACAGCTACTTCAAGGCGATCCGCCACGCGACGCCGAGCCAGATCGAAACGATCGACATGGCGCGGCGCGGCATCCACAACGACGCTGCCGAACTCGTCATCGAACGCTTCGCGACCCGCGTCGAAGTCGACCACGACACGGCGCGCCGGCTGTTCACGCTAATCTGCGTGCTGCATATCCGGCAGTAGGGAGCCGCCTGTTGTCCGTCCAATCCGACCGCTGGATTCGTCAGCGCGCCCTCGCCGACGGGATGATCGAGCCGTTCGTCGACCGGCAGCAGCGCGACGGAGTGATCAGTTACGGGCTGTCGAGCTACGGCTACGACGCGCGGGTGTCGGACGAGTTCAAGATCTTCACCAACGTCGACAGCGTGACGGTCGACCCGAAGGCGTTCCACCCGGCGAGCTTCGTCGACCGCAAGACCGACTGCTGCATCATCCCGCCGAACAGCTTCGCGCTGGCGCGGACGGTCGAGTATTTCCGGGTGCCGCGCGACGTGCTCGTCATCTGCCTCGGCAAGTCGACCTATGCGCGGTGCGGGATCATCGTCAACGTGACGCCGCTCGAGCCGGGGTGGGAAGGACACGTCACCCTTGAATTCTCGAACACGACACCGCTGCCGGCGAAGGTCTACGCCAACGAGGGGGCGTGCCAGTTCCTCTTCCTGCAGGGCAACGAGCCGTGCGAGGTCAGCTACGCCGACCGCGCGGGGAAGTACCAGGGCCAGCGCGGCGTGACGTTGCCGAAGCTGTGACGCGGTCGAGCAGGGCCAGCCACGCGTCGGCCGAACGCCCGATGCGGTGCTGGTCGAACGACGCCGCGGTAAGTTGCGGGTCGGGAATGTGGCCGGCGACCGCCTGGACTGCGGCGGCGAGGGCGGCGGGGTCGGCGGGGACGACCGCGCCGAAGCTCGCGTCGTTCATGATCTCGGGGACCGCGGGCGAGCACGGGGTCGTCACCACCGGGGTGCCGGCGGCGAGCGCTTCAATCAAAACAGCGGGATAGCCCTCGTAGCGTGAGGTGCACAGGTAGGCGGTCGCGGCGTGGAGGAACGGCGTCGTGTCGGCGACGTGGCCGTGGAACGTGACGCGCGCCGCGACACCCACGCGATGTGCCTCGGTCACGAGCGCGGCGTGATCGCGGCCGTCGCCGAGGAGGTCGAGGTGCCAGCCGTCGCCGAGCGCGGCGAGCGTCGCCAGCGCGAGGGGAAAGTCCTTCTGCGGCATCATCCGCCCGGCGGCGACGATGCGGCGGGGCGCGGCGGCGCGCGCGGCGGGTGGCGGCGGGACCCAGTCGTCGGGCAGGTTGGGCTCGGCGATCGTCGCGACCGGACGGCGGAGGACGGTGGCGGCTTCTGCGGCGAGGGCCGGCGACATCGCGACCAGCGCCGCATAGGGTGCCGTCACCCGCGCGAAGACGGCGTTGAGCGTCCGTTGGAGCGGCGGGCCGCGCTCGACGTGGCGGATCGGGTTGCTGATCTTGGCGACGACGGGGACGCGCATTCCGGCGAGACGCATCGCGGCGAACGCGGGGACGTGCCAGTTGCCCGGCGAGACGACGACATCGGGGCGCAGGTCGGCGAGGGTGCGTGCCGCGGCGAAGCCGAAGCGCAGGCGGTCGCGGTTGCCACGGCCGAGGTCCGGACGGAACGCGACCACCGGCAGCCCGTCGGCGAGGGAGCGCGCGACGCCGGCTTCGGTCCCGGCGACGATCGTTACCCGCCGCCCCGCCGCCGCCCAGCGCTGCGCGAGGCGGATCGCGACGCGCTCGCTGCCGCCGCCGGAGAAGTCGTGGAGGACGAGCGCGATGTGCCGCGCGCGTACGGTGGGAGTCGATGACACGGCGGCGTCCATGCCAGCATATCCGCGCGGACGGAAGGCGACGCGGTATGTACGCGTGACCGGCCGAAGGTCCTCCGCGCTCGCGGAGAGGGGGACTGCGAGCCCTTTTTTCGAGCGCGTGGTGGAGGGGGCGGCAGTCGAGAGGCTGGGCCACCCGATCGCCGCCCCCTCCGTCAGCCTGCGGCTGCCACCTCCCCGCGAGCGGGGAGGATCTGCGCGCGTCACCCATTGAGTAGGGGCGCCCCTTTCGCCGACGGCGCGATCCCTTTACCAGCGGCGGATTGCCAGCGTTCGGAGTTGCTATGCGTCTCGCCCGGTTCAGCCTTGTCGTCGCCGCCGTCCTCCCGCTCGGCACGGCGTTCGCCGCGTCGCCCATCACCCGCGACGTCGCGCTCGACGCCCACCGCGCGGCCGGGCAGCCGGCCTATGGCACCTTCGGCTTCGACACCGCGGGCATGGACCGGGCCGTCACCGCCGGTAACGACTGGGCGCGCTTCGCCAACGGCACCTACCAGGACAAGCTCGTCATCCCCGACGACAAGTCGACCTATGGAATGTTCAACCTGCTCCGCGCCCTCAGCCAGTCGCGGACGCGCGGGCTCGTCGAGGCGGCGGCGGCGGCGAACGCGCCGGCCGGCAGCGAGACCCGCAAGATCGGCGACTATTACGCCAGCTTCGTCGACGAGGCGGGCATCGCGGCCAAGGGGCTCGATCCGGTCCGACCGCAGCTGGCGGCGATCGCGGCGCTGCGCGACCGCGACGCGCTGGCCAGCCTGATCGGCATCTTCGACCGCGACGGCATCGGTACGCCGGTTGCGATCCGCTTCGGCCAGGACCTGAAGAACGCCGACGCCTACACCGCCTATCTCGGCCAGGGCGGGCTCGGGATGCCCGATCGCGAATATTACCTCGACACGAAGAACCCGAAGTTCGCCGAGGTCCGCGCAAGGTACCAGGCCTATATCGTCCAGCTGCTGACGCTCGCCGACGTGCCCGATGCCGCCGCGCAGGCGAAGCTGGTCTACGATCTCGAGGCCAGGCTCGCCGCGGTCCACTGGACCCGGGTCGAGCGGCGGCAGGTCGACAAGGCGTACAACCCCGTCGCGACCGCCGACCTGCCGCGCGACTATGCCGGGATGCCGTGGACGCCGTTCCTCAGCGCCGCCGGCATCGCCGGCCAGCCGCGCGTCGTCGTCAGCACGCCGAGCGCGCTCGCCGGCACGGCGAGGCTGATCGCGTCGGAACCGCTGGCGGCGTGGCAGGCGTATCTGACGTTCCACGCCCTCGACCGTTGGGCACCGCTGCTGCCGGCGAAATTCGTCGACGCCAATTTCGCCTTTCGCGGCACGGCGCTGTCGGGAACGCCGGCCAATCAGGAGCGGTGGAAGCGCGGCGTCGACGCGACGACCGACGCGCTCGGCGAGGCGGTCGGCAAGCTCTACGTCGCGAGGTATTTCACGCCCGAGGCGAAGGCCAAGGCCGACGACCTCGTGAAGAACATCATCGCCGCGATGGACGCGCGGCTCGGCCGGCTGACGTGGATGGACCCGGCGACCAAGGTCGAGGCGCGCGCCAAGCTCGCCGTGTTCACCCCGAAGATCGGCTATCCGGCGACGTGGCGCGACTATGCCGCGCTCGATGTCGTCGCGGGCGACGCGCTCGGCAACGCCCGCCGCGCCGCCGAGTTCGAGTATGGCCGCGACCTCGCCAAGCTCGGCAAGCCGATCGACCGGAGCGAGTGGGGCATGACCCCGATGACGGTCAACGCCTACGCCAACCCGACGTGGAACGAGGTCGTCTTCCCCGCCGCGATCCTGCAGCCGCCGTTCTTCGACCCCAATGCCGATCCGGCGGTCAACTACGGCGGGATCGGCGCCGTCATCGGCCACGAGATCAGCCACCATTTCGACGACCAGGGGCGCAAGTACGACAAGCGCGGGACGCTCGCCGACTGGTGGACGCCGCAGGACATCGCGCGGTTCAAGGCGCTGACCGACAAGGTCGTCGCGCAGTACGCGGCGTACGAACCGCTGCCCGGCCTCCACGTCAATGGCGAGCTGACGCTCGGCGAGAACATGGCCGACTTGGCCGGGATCAACGTCGCCTACGACGCCTACCACAAGTCGCTGGGGGGCAAGCCGGCCCCGGTGATCGGCGGCTTCACCGGCGACCAGCGCTTCTTCCTCGGCTTCGCGCAGATCTGGCGGCAGAAGTACCGCGATCCCGCGCTCCTCCAGCAGACGACGACCGACCCGCATACCGCCGGCTTCCTCCGCCCCAACGTCGCGCGCAACCTCGACGCGTGGTACGCCGCGTTCGGCGCGAAGCCGGGGGAGGCGCTGTATCTGGCGCCGGACGAGCGGATCAAGGTGTGGTGATCGCGGGCGGGATGGGGACGCGTCGCGTGTCACCCTGCTGCGATCTGCACCGGCCGGGGGACGCGCGACGGATCGGCGAGTGACGGCGGTTTCCATCTGCGTACCGCGCTGATGCGCCGCGCCCTCGGTGCCGAGCGACTGGCGGGAAGC
>CAXTQJ010000021.1:8733-20135 GCA_964246245.1 uncultured Sphingomonadaceae bacterium | reverse complement strand
AATCGCCCAAACCCCGGGGGGGGGCCCCGGGGCGTTCGCCGGGCCGCCCGGGGCCCCTCGACCGGCTGGCCGCGAACGGCCATCGCCTCGCGATCTGCACCAACAAACCGGTCGCGCTGTCGGTCGCGCTGATCGCCGCGCTCGGCTGGACCGACCGCTTCGCCGCGAACCTCGGCGGTGATTCGCTCGTCGTCCGCAAGCCCGATCCAGCGCCGCTGCTGGCGACCATCGCCGCGGCCGGGGGCGACCCGGCGGCGAGCGTCTTCGTCGGCGACACCGCGGTCGACGTCGCCACCGCGCGCGCCGCCCGCGTGCCGGTGATCGCCTGCGCCTTCGGCTTCGCCGACCGGCCCGCGGCCGAGCTCGGCGCCGACGCCGTCATCGCCGACTTCGCCGGACTCGACGCCGCACTCGCCGGCTTGCGCGGCTGACGTGCGCGTCGTCGCGGCCCTGCTCGCGGCGGCAGCGGTCGCGGCTGGCTATGGCCTTGGCGTGATTGCGATTTTGCTTCTCGCCGCCGCGATTGTCACATTTCTCGGCTATGTCTCGCCGATGGTGACGACCACGGCCCACGCCGTCCGCTCCGACGATGGCCTGCCCGACCGTGCGACCGGGACCGCTCGCGCGCTCCTCGGGGTCGACGCGCTCGGCGATCCGGCGCTGATCGTCGGCGGCAATCTGCCCGTCGTCGCTGCCAACGCCGGCGCGCGGCGGCTGTTCGGCGACCGCGTCGTCGCCGACGACCTCCGCCTCGTCCTGCGCCATCCGGCGGTGCTCGACGCGGTTCACGTCGCCGCCACCGCTGCCGCGCCGGTCGAGCGCGAGGTCGCCGGGCTCGGCAACGACAACGGTGCGTACCGCGTCCGCGTCGCCGGCCTCGGCCCCGACGGCACGGGCGCGCGGCTCCTCGTCACCTTCGTCGACGTCACCCAGACCCGGCTGACCGAGCGGATGCGCGTCGACTTCATCGCCAACGCCAGCCACGAGCTGCGGACGCCGGTGACGACCCTGCTCGGCTTCATCGAGACGCTCCAGGGTCCCGCCGCCGAGGACGAGCCGGCGCGGCATCGCTTCCTCGAGATCATGCACCGCGAGGCGGCGCGGATGAGCCGCTTGATCGACGACCTCCTTTCGCTCAGCCGGATTGAGCTCGACAAGCACGTCCGGCCGCAGACCGCGCTCGACGTCGCGCCGCTGATCGCCGACGTCGGGCGGACGCTGGCAATGCGTCTCGACGCCGATCAGCGGCGGCTCGCGATCCACGTCGCGCCCGACCTGCCGCCGGTCGTCGCCGACCGCGACCAGGTCCTTCAGGTGCTCCATAACTTGGTGTCGAATGCGCTGAAGTACGGCCGCACCGGCACGACGATCACCGTCGACGCCGAGCGGATCGACGCCGCCGCGGGACCGATGGTCCGCGTCGCCGTCGGCGATCAGGGCGACGGTATCGCGCCCGAGCACCTGCCGCGGCTGACCGAACGCTTCTACCGGATCGACACCAGCCGGTCGCGATCGATGGGCGGGACCGGCCTCGGCCTCGCGATCGTCAAGCATATCATCGAGCGCCACCGCGGTGCTTTCGACATCGTGTCGAAGCCCGGCGAGGGCAGCGAGGTGTCGTTCACCTTGCCGCTCGCCTCGACCGAGACGACGGTGACGCGGGTCGCCGTCACCAAAGTGTAACGCGATCGTCATGGAAGCCACACGCTGACACCTTAACAGTCGATTGTCGGGGACGGCGGTCGGTCACGGGGGCTGGACCGCGGCGTCCCCTGCGGGCGCGACCGCGTCCGGCTTGGGAGAGAATCGCATGTCGATGAAGATCGTTCTGGGCGCCGGCGTTGCTGCGCTCGCCCTGTCGGCGACCGGGGCCGGCGCGCGGACCCAGATCCGCGAAGTCGGCTCGACGACGGTGTTCCCGTTCGCCAAGGCAGTCGCCGAGCAGTTCGTCCGGACCAACCCCAGGTTTCAGCCGCCGGTCATCGAGGGCACCGGCACCGGCGCCGGCATGAAGCTGTTCTGCGCCGGCGTCGGCGCCCAGTTTCCCGACATCGAGAACGCGTCGCGCCGGATCAAGGGCAGCGAGATCAAGGGCTGCGCGGCGAACGGCGTCACCGCGATCACCGAGGTCCAGGTCGGGCTGGACGGCGTCGCCTTCGCCACGTCGACGAAGAGCCAGAGCTTTCCGCTGACCTCGGTCGACATCTACAAGGCGATCGCGGCGACGCCGTTCGGCAAGCCGAACACCGCCAAGACATGGCACGACGTCAACCCCAAGCTGCCCGCCGTCGCCATCCTGGTCTACGGGCCGTCGTCGATCTCGGGGACGCGCGACGCGCTCGGCGAGCTGATCCTGACGCCGGGGTGCAAGTCGAACGCCGGCACCGCCGCGATGGAAGCGACCAACGGCGACAAGTTCAAGCTCGTCTGCACCAAGGTGCGTGAGGACGGCCCCTACGTCGAAACCGGCGACAATCCCAACCTGATCGTCCAGAAGCTCGAGGCCAACCCGAACACGATCGGCATCTTCGGCTACAGCTATGTCGAGGAGAACAAGGACCGGTTGAAGTCGTTCACCGTCAACGGCGTCGAGCCGACCTTCGATACCATCTCGACCTTCAAGTATCCGGGGTCGCGACCGCTATTTGTCTACGTCAAGAACCAGCACGTCCGCGCGGTGCCCGGCCTCAAGGAATATCTCGCCGAGTTCACCAAGGAGAGCACGTGGGGCAAGGGCGGTTATCTCAGCCGCATCGGCCTGATCCCGGCGCCCGACGCGGTCCGGCAGAAGTCGGCCGCCGCCGCCGCGACGCTCACCCCGCTCGACGCGTCGACCGTCAAGTGATCCGATCGGCGGCGGGCCGAGCTTCGCCGCCGTTCGCCGCCGACCGGGAATAACCCATGTCGCTGTCGCTCATCGCGCTCGTCGTCGTCGCCCTCGGCGTCGTCGCGTTCTTCGTGGCGCGGGCGCGGGCGAACGTGTTCGACGCAGGCGACCTGTCGACACGCACCGCCGGCGACCGGCCGCACTCGCGCCCCGTCTACCACGGCGCGTTCGTCGCGCTCGCGGCGGTGATCCCGGCGCTCCTCCTCCTCGCCGCGTTCAGCTTCGTCGAGCCGAAGCTGCTCGACGGCGGCATCATCGCGTCGCTGCCCGCCGCCGACCAGCCCAAGTCGGCGATCGACCGCGACGCGATCGTCGGCGAGGTCAAGGGTCTCGCCTCGGGCGAGCTCGCCGACGCGTTCAACCCGGCGTCGAAGGCCGCCGTCCCGGCCTATCAGGCCAATCGGTCGCGGCTCCAGACCGAGGCTCTCGTCGCCGCCGTGCTGATCGCGATCGGCGGCGCGGCGTGGGCCTTCACCCGCCTCGCGCCGCAGTTCCGCGCGCGCAACTGCGTCGAGCGCGTCGTCATGGGCATCCTCATCGTCGCGTCGCTGATCGCGATCCTGACGACCTTCGGCATCGTCTTCTCGCTGCTGTTCGAATCGCTCCGTTTCTTCCGGATGGTGTCGCCGTTCGAGTTCCTGTTCGGGCTGCAATGGTCGCCGCAGACCGCGATCCGCGCCGATCAGGCCGGCGGGTCGGGGGCGTTCGGCGCGGTCCCGCTGTTCTGGGGGACGCTGTTCATCGGCGCGATCATCGCGATGATCGTCGCTATCCCGCTCGGGCTGATGAGCGCGATCTGGCTGACGCAGTACGCGCCGCCGCGGCTGCGCAGTATCCTCAAGCCCGTGCTCGAAGTCCTCGCCGGAGTGCCGACGGTGGTCTACGGCTTCTTCGCCGCGCTGACCGTCGCGCCGGCGTTGCGCGACTTCGCCTTCGCCGTCGGCATCCCCGGCGCGTCGTCGGAATCGGCGCTGGCCGCCGGCCTCGTCATGGGGGTGATGATCATTCCGTTCGTGTCGTCGATGGCCGACGATTCGATGGCCGCGGTGCCGCAGGCGATGCGCGACGGCAGCCTTGCCATGGGCGCGACGTCGTCGGAGACGATCACCAAGGTCCTCGTTCCCGCCGCGCTCCCCGGCATCGTCGGCGGCGTGCTGCTCGCGGTCAGCCGCGCGATCGGCGAGACGATGATCGTCGTCATGGCCGCCGGCCTCGCCGCCAACATGACCGCCAATCCCTTCGCCAGCGTAACCACGGTGACGACCCAGATCGTGACCCTGCTGACCGGCGATCAGGAGTTCGATTCGTCAAAGACGCTGTCGGCGTTCGCGCTTGGACTGGTCCTGTTCGTCGTGACGCTGATCCTCAACATCGTCGCGCTGCGCGTGGTCAAGAAGTACCGGGAGGCGTACGAATAGCATGGCGACCGTCGCCGCTCCGATGGTCGCGGCCGGCGCACTTGCGCCAAAGGCGCCGACCGACTGGTCGAACCCGGCAATGACGCGGCGCATCCGCCGCCGCTATGCCGCCGAGACGCGCTTTCGCGCTTTCGGGTTCGTCGCCGTCGCGGCATCGGTGCTGTTCCTCGCCTTCCTCCTCGTGAACATGCTGATCCACGGCGTGCCGGGTTTTCTGCGGACCGAGATCAAGCTGGCGATTCCGGTCGGCGCCGCCGCACTCCATCTGACCCCCGACCAACTGCAGGGCCCCGGCCGCGAGGCGGCGCTGTCGGCGGCCGACTTCACCGGGGTCGTCACGGCGGCAGCGACCGCCAAGTTTGGTGACAAGGGCGCGAGCTTCGTCTCCGACACCGGCTGGACGACGCTGCGCGAGGCGGTCGCCGCCGATCCGACGCTGATCGGGCGGACGGTGACGCTGTGGGTTCCCGCGGCGGGCAACCTCGACCTCGTCGCCAAGGGCAAGCCGCCATCGACCGACGCGGCGGCATTCCAGGCGGCCGACGCGCGCCTCCGCCACGAAGGGGCGATCCGCACCGGCTTCAATGCGAACTTCCTGACGGCGGCGGACTCGTCCGATCCCGTTTCGGTCGGCATCTGGGGGGCATTCAAGGGCTCGCTGCTGACGATGTCGGTCACGCTCGTCCTCAGCTTCCCGGTCGGCGTCCTGTCGGCGCTCTACCTCGAGGAATATGCGCCGCGGAACCGCTGGACCGACATGATCGAGGTCTCGATCAACAACCTCGCCGCCGTCCCGTCGATTATCTTCGGGCTGCTCGGGCTGGCGGTGTTCCTCGGTACCTTCGACATGCCGCGCTCGGCCCCGATCGTCGGCGGCCTGACGCTCGCGCTGATGACGATGCCGGTCATCGTCATCGCCGGCCGGAACGCGATCAAGGCGGTCGCACCGTCGATCCGCGACGCCGCGCTCGGCATCGGCGCGTCGCCGGTGCAGGTCGTCTTCCAGCACGTCCTGCCGCTGGCGCTGCCCGGCATCCTGACCGGCACGATCATCGGCATGGCGCGCGCGCTCGGCGAGACCGCGCCGCTCCTCCTCATCGGGATGCGCGCCTTCGTCGGCGCACCGCCGAGCGGACTGACCCAGCCGGCGACGGTGCTGCCGATGCAGGTTTACCTCTGGTCGAACGAGGTCAACCGCAGCTTCGTCGAGAAGACTAGCGCGGCGATCATCGTCCTGCTGCTCTTCCTGCTGCTGATGAACGGCCTCGCGATCTATCTCCGCAACCGCTTCGAGAGGCGTTGGTAGCCATGGACGCCCAGACCGTGACCCCGGCGGGGTCGAACACCGGCACGCTCACGACCAAGATGACCGCGCGTGACGTCAGCGTCTTCTACGGGCCGAAGCAGGCGCTGAAGAACGTGTCGATCGACGTTTCTCTCGAGAACGTGACCGCCTTCATCGGCCCGTCGGGATGCGGCAAGTCGACCTTCCTCCGCTGCCTTAACCGGATGAACGACACCGTCGCGTCGGCGCGGGTCGAGGGCGAGATCAAGCTCGACGGGACCGACATCTACAAGGGCGACATGGACGTGGTCCAGCTCCGCGCCCGCGTCGGCATGGTCTTCCAGAAGCCGAACCCGTTTCCCAAGTCGATCTACGACAATGTCGCCTACGGCCCGTCGATCCACGGGCTGGCGCGCAACAAGGCCGAGATGGACGGCATCGTCGAGGGTTCGCTCCGCCGCGCCGGGCTGTGGGACGAGGCGAAAGACCGCCTCCACGACAGCGGCACGGCGATGTCGGGCGGGCAGCAGCAGCGGTTGTGCATCGCCCGCGCGATCGCCGTCGACCCCGAGGTCATCCTGATGGACGAGCCGTGCTCGGCGCTCGACCCGATCGCGACGGCCAAGATCGAGGAGCTGATCGACGAACTCCGCGGCCGCTACGCGATCGTCATTGTCACCCACAACATGCAGCAGGCGGCGCGGGTCAGCCAGAAGACGGCGTTCTTCCACCTCGGCACGATGGTCGAGTACGGCGACACCAAGACCATCTTCACCAACCCGGCCGAGCCGCGGACCAAGGACTACATCACCGGCCGCTACGGCTGACAGGAGCTGCGACGATGGCCGACCAGACCGCGCATACCGTCAAGTCGTTCGACGACGACATCAACCAACTGCGCTCGCTCGTCAGCCAGATGGGCGGGCTGTGCGAGGCGCAGATCGGCGACGCCATCGACGCGCTGATGGACCGCGATCCCGAAGGGGCGATGGCGGTGATCAACACCGACGCGCGGATCGACGCACTCGAAGCCGATGCCGAGCGTCTCGCAGTGACGATGATCGCGCTCCGCGCGCCGATGGCGAGTGACCTGCGCGAGATCATCTCGGCGCTGAAGATCAGCGCCGTCCTCGAACGGATCGGCGACTATGCGAAGAACATCGCCAAGCGCGCGTCGACGCTGACCGCGACCGCGCCGATCGAGCCGGTGGTCATCATCCCGCAGATGAGCCGCGTCGTCGTCGAGATGATCCGCGACGCGCTCGACGCCTTCGTCGACCGCGATGCGGAGAAGGCGGTCGCCGTCTGCCAGCGCGACGCGACGGTCGACGACTTCTACAACAGCCTGTTCCGCTCGCTCCTGACCTTCATGATGGAGAACCCGCACCACATCACGCCGTCGGCGCACCTGCTGTTCATCGCCAAGAACCTCGAGCGCATCGGCGACCACGCGACCAACGTCGCCGAGATGGTCTATTTCAGTGCGACCGGCGAGCACTTCGCGGGGCGGACCAAGACTGACGATACCGCTTATGCGGTTTGAGCGCAGTCGTGCGACCGACCACTTGCTTGCTGTCATCCCCGCGAACGCGGGGACTCGTCTTCTCACGCCTCCGGCGATGGGTCCCCGCTTTCGCGAGCATGACCGATGTAAGAGTGAGTAGCCGATGAAGCCCAAGATCCTGCTGGTCGAGGACGACGCCAACCTCGTCGAACTCGTCACCTACAACCTCGACAAGGAGGGCTTCGACGTCGTCCGCACCGGCGACGGCGAGGAGGCGCTGGTCCTGGCCGAAGAGGAGAAGCCCGACCTCGTCATCCTCGACTGGATGATCGCCAACCTCAGCGGGATCGAGGTCTGCCGTCGCCTGCGCCGCGCGCCGACGACGGCCGGACTGCCGATCGTCATGCTGACCGCGCGTGCCGAGGAGGCCGACCGCATCCGCGGGCTCGAGACCGGGGCGGACGATTACGTCACCAAGCCGTTCTCCCCGCGCGAGCTCGTCGCGCGCATCCGCGCCGTGCTTCGCCGCCTGCGCCCGGCGCTAAGCGGGGGCAATCTCGACTATGCCGGGATCACGATGGACACCTCGGCGCACCGGGTGACCCGCGACGGCCACCAGGTCGCCCTCGGCCCGACCGAATTCCGCCTCCTCCGTCACTTCCTCGAACACCCGGCGCGGGTGTTCAGCCGCGAGCAGCTTCTCGACGCCGTCTGGGGCCGCGACGTCTACGTCGAGCAGCGCACCGTCGACGTCCACATCCGCCGCCTGCGCAAGGCGATCAACGGCGAGGACTTGCCCGACGTCATCCGCACGGTGCGGTCGGCGGGGTATGCCTTGGATGCCGAAGCCGTGCCGGTTCAGGCTTAAGCCCGTCGATCACCGACGAGCTTGTCGTAGGGTGGCAGGTTGAGGATGGTGCGCGATGCCGTATTGTAGGCGGCTTCGAGGTCGCCGGCAGCGTCGCTCCACTCCTCGACAAGCATGTCGACCTCGGGCGCGGCACCCTCGTCCTCGGCCGCCGCTTCGAGCCGCCGCTGCTGCGCAGCAACGGCCTGGATCGCGATCACCATCGTGTCGACCGAAATCTCTGGCATCGTGCAATCTCCGTCTCGGCCGGCGTCACTTCGCCAGTTCAACCTGCTTGACCACGGCGGCGCGTGCCATGTTGTTCAGATAACCGCTCATCTGCGTCTGCGTCATCCGCGTTTTTGCCGTGAGCATGTAGTGGAAGCCGGTCGCGGTGCCCCTCTTGTTGGTTTTTTCGTGCTTGTCCCGCACGATCAGGATTTCGTCGGAGTATTCGGTGCCGCTCGGGATCCAGAACTCGCGACCGCCGAACCATGCGGCAACGTCATGCAGCGAGGTGCCCTTCTTGTTGGCCTCGACCTTGCTGACGCCCGCGTCCATGACGAAGGTGACGTCGGCGCGACTGATGAAAGTCTCCCCGCGAACTTCGTACTCGCTGTCCTCCCAGCGCGGGTCGAGCATACCGGGATCAGGCGTCCCGTTCCTGATGCGAAGTTTCGCCGCATCGCCGATCAGCGAGCGATAAAGATTGACGCCGGTCGTCGCCATCATGCTCTCCCACGCGAACACGATCGCGGCATAGCGAAAATCGCCGGAAGATTCAATGCACGATGGCGCTTGGCGAGGTACTCGACGCTGGTCTAGTTGCCTCCGCAAACCACACGTAAGGCCGAAATTCACAATGACCATCGCCTTCACCGACCGCGTCGCCATCGTCACCGGAGCCGGGGGAGGGCTCGGTCGCGCCTATGCGCTCGAACTCGCCAAGCGCGGAGCGAAGGTCGTGGTCAACGATCTCGGCGGGGCGCGCGACGGGTCGGGCAGCTCGCTGTCGGCGGCGCAGACGGTGGTCGACGAGATCGTCGCCGCGGGCGGCGAGGCGATGGCCAACGGGGCGAGCGTCACCGACGCCGCCTCGGTCGACAAGATGGTCGCGCTGGTCAAGGAGCGTTGGGGCCGGATCGACGTCCTGATCAACAACGCCGGCATCCTGCGCGACAAGACCTTCGTCAAGATGAGCCTCGACGACTTCCGCCAGGTCGTCGACGTCCACCTGATCGGCTCGGTCGTCGCGACCAAGGCGGTGTGGGAGACGATGCGCGAGGCGGGCTATGGCCGGATCCTGATGACGACGTCGTCGACCGGGCTATACGGCAACTTCGGCCAAGCGAACTACGGGGCGGCCAAGCTCGCGCTCGTCGGTCTGATGAAGACGCTCAGCCTCGAGGGCGCCAAGTACGGCATCAAGGTCAACACGATCGCGCCCGTCGCGGCGACGCGGATGACCGAGGACCTGATGCCGCCCGAGCTGCTCGCCAAAATGGGGCCCGAGACGGTGGTGCCGGCGGCGGTCTATCTCGTCAGCAACGACGCGCCGGCCAACGCGATCGTCAATGCCGGGGCAGGGGGCTTCGAGCGCAGCTATGTCACGCTGACCCGCGGCATCCACGTCGCGCCCGAGGACATGACCGCCGAGACGGTCGCCGCGCGCTTCGCCGAGATCAGCGACCGCACCGGCGAGGTCGTCCCCGACACCGGCGCGGCGCAGGGAACGATGGCGCTCGGCGGGATGTAGCGGCCGCCGACGCCCGGATCAGCGCCCCGGCGGCGGGGGAGGCGGGGCGTCCGGGCTGCCGATGTCCATTAGCGCCTTCCAGCCACCGCCAGCGGTCCTGGTCCACACCGTGACGTAGTGCCCGGTGAACGGCGGCATCTTGCCGGCACCGTCGGTCATGGTGAAGCGGCCCCAGCTCGCCGCCATGTCGCCGCTCGCCGCGGCGAAGACCTCGGCCGGCACCCACGTCCGGTGCAGCGTCGTCGGCGCCGCGTCGCCCCCGCACGCGGCGAACGCCGCCGCCGGCCCCGGCGCCCGCTCGCCCCCCCCGCAGGCGCGGCCGTCGTCGGCGATGAAGCCGCGCATCCCGTCGGCGACGGTCGTGCGGGCGAAGCGGTCGGAGAAGGCCTTCTCGGCGGCGACGACGGCGTCGGTCGCCGCCGGCGGGCCGTGGACGATCGGCGCGGCGAGCGCGGGAGCGGCGGTGAATGCCGCGAAGGTGAGGACGGCGATGGTGCGGGTCAAGCGGACCTCCTGACGATGATGAGCTGAAGCCACGCTAATACGGATCGCCGCGCGTGTCGTGCCTCGCGACGCACTTTGACGCCGTCGATGGCTTGGCGTATTGTCTCAGCAATACAGCTGGAGCGGCGAGCATGATCGAACAGCGCGACCTCGACGCCGCCGTCGGTGCCGGCGTTCTCGACGCGGCGACGGCAACGCGGCTCGTCGATTTCGCCCGCGACCATCGCCGCGGCGTCGCCGGGCCCGACGAGGAGAGCTTCCGCCTGCTGACGGGATTCAACGACATCTTCGTGACGATCGCGCTCGGGCTGCTGCTGTTCGCGCTTGGCGCGCTTGGGGGGAGAGCCCATCCGGCGATCGGCGCGGCGCTGGTCGCGGCGGCGAGCTGGGGACTCGCGGAATATTTCACGCGCGTGCGGCGGATGGCGCTGCCGAGCATCGCGCTGCTGCTGGCGTTCGTTGGCGGCGTCTTCGCGCTCGGCTTCACGCTGTTCGGGCACGGCGGCATCGACAGCCCGGCGGTTCGAGCGAACGGGTCGGCGTTGTCGCAGGCTCCCGGGCTGGTCGCGGCAGCGGCGATGGCGGCCATCGCGGCCGGCGCACATTGGCGGCGGTTCCACGTCCCGATCACCGTCGCCGCGGGTGCCGCCGCGGTCGCCGGGCTGGCGCTGGCGCTGGTCAGCGCGGTCGGCATCGTCGCGTCCGACGTGCTGCTCGCGCTGACCCTCGTCGCCGGCCTCGCCATCTTCGCGCTTGCGATGAGCTTCGACGCGCGCGACCGGGCGCGGGTGACGCGGTGGTCCGACGTCGCGTTCTGGCTGCACCTGCTCGCCGCGCCGATGATCGTCCATCCGGTGTTCGCCCTTGCCGGACTGCTCAAGGCGACGCCGGCGCCGGGCGCAGCGGTTGCGGTGGTGCTGGTCTACGCCGCGCTGACCCTCGTCGCGCTGGCGATCGACCGCCGTGCGCTGCTGGTCTCGGCGCTCGGCTATGTCATCTACGCCATCCAGGCGCTGGTGGCGGCGGGCGGCGCGCTCGACACGTCGCTGGCGCTCACCGCGCTCGTCATCGGCGGCTTCCTCGTCCTGCTGTCGGCGGCGTGGCGGCCGGTCCGTGCCCGGGTCGTCGGCATCCTGCCGGCGACGATCGCCGGTCATCTTCCCGTCGCACGGCCTGACCAGTCTCGACGATGAGGCCATCG
>CAXTQJ010000021.1:2785-8723 GCA_964246245.1 uncultured Sphingomonadaceae bacterium | reverse complement strand
CGAAAAGGGCGGCCCCAGCGGGACCGCCCTCGTTCGCGCGACGAAAGTGTCGAACGGCCGCGTCAGGCGGCGACGGCGCGGACCCGGCGACGGGCTGCAACGCCGACGAGGCCAAAGCCGGCGACGAGCAGCGCCCAGCTCGTCGGCTCCGGAACGGCGCCGCTGACCTCGACGCGAAGGCCGGTCGGATTGCTGCCCGCGCCGTTGGCGAAGTTGCGCACGGTGAAGGTGAGGACGTTCGTGCCTGAGACGAACGAGCCCGGCGTCGAGCTGAACGGTACGAACGTGGTGAACGACCCGCCCGAGCCGTTGATGACATTGCCATTGAGCGTGATCGAATCGACGGTGTTGTCCGACGCGAAGTTGCCGCTCAGCCGCGCCGTCGCGACGTTGGCGGCAGCGACCGTGAAGGTCTCGGAATAGGTGTAGATACCGTCGGCGGCGTGGTCGAAGTCATAGCTGCCTGCGTCGGTCGTCGGCGTGATCCAGCGCGACGTCGTCGTCTCGGCGAGCCACGGCGGGATCGGGAAGCTGCCGTTGGTCGCGCCGGTGTAGGCGGTGCCGCCGGCGAGCGTCCAGTGGAGGTCGGCCCCGTTGCCGGTCGTGGCGACGCCGGCGGCATCGACGCCGGTATTATACAAGGTGGTGATGGTCGCGGCTCCGGCCGGAATGGCAAGGGCGGCGACGGACGCGACGGCAAGCAGCTTCAACATTCAGAACTCCAACGCGATTAAGTGCGTACGGCAAGCAATGCAAAGCTCGGGCCATCTTCTGTATTGAGACATTCCAATGATTTAACCGGATGACACCAACCGGATTGTAAAGGATTCCGACACTTTTAGCCGTCGACGACGCGGAGCAGTTTACGTTCGAGCGGGGCGAGGATGGTACGCAGGTCGTGGCCGCGTTTGAGCACGGCCCCCGCTTCGCCGAGCAATGCGTACATGCCCTGCTTCGTCCGTAGCGCCGGGATTTTGACGACCTGGATTTCGGGCCGCTCGGCGGCGCGGCGAAAAGCCGAGAAGGTCGCGGCGTCGCGGCCGTGTTCGACCGCGTAGTCGCGCCATAGCCCGGCCGCAACCATCCGACCGTAGACGCCGAGGATCGCATTCAGTTCGGCGCGATCGAACACCGTCTGTTGCGGCCGGCGGACGGGCAGGGCGGCGACGTTGTCGGCGGTCACCGCACGAAGGCTTCGGCAACGATGCGGCGAGCGATGGCCCACGCGGCGGTCTCGGGGGCGATCAGCTCGACGTGGCCGGTCGCGGGACGACGTCGAGGGTGACCGCGTCGCCGCTCGCGCGCGCCTTGGCGACGTAGTCGTCCGCGAGGCGGCGCGGAATGATCGTGTCGTCGCGGCCGTTGACGAGGTGTTGCGGCGCGCCGAGCGGGAGCAGCGGCACGACCGAGGTGTCACCGTAGGGGTCGGCCCGGCCGCTGCCCACCAGCCGTCCGACGACCTCGGTCCCGCAGCCGTTGTCGGGGCTCGCGGCGGTCGCGACGAGGTCGGGGAGGCCGCCGAGGCTGACGACAGCCGCGATCGGCAGCGGGTCGGCGACGCGTAACGGGCTACCCGCCGGCAGCCGCGCGCGGCCGGCGCGCCCCAGCGCGCGGTGCCCGCCGGCCGAATGACCGCCGGCGCCGCCGCGGTGCAGGTCGAGGTGGCAGCGGCTGGCGTTGGCGCGCAACGCGTCGGCCGCCGCGGCAGCGTCGAGGAACGTTCCCGGATAGCCGCCCCCCGCACGGTCGACCCCGCGATAATCGATGTTCCATACCGCATAGCCCGCGCGGCGCAGGTCGGCGGCGATGTAGTTCATCAGTCGGCGGTCGGCGATTGCGCTCGTCCAGCAGCCGCCATGGACCATCAGGACGGTGCGGAACGGGCCGTCGCCGCGCGGCAGCCAGACGTCGGCGACCTGCAGCGCGTCGGGGCCGTAGGCGACGGTCGCATCGGGGACGGGTCGCGGTCGACCGACCAGATCGGGCCACGTCAGCAAGGCGGCCGTCGCCGGCGACCACGCCAGCATCGCCGCGCCGACGAGGAGGAACGAGCGGAACACGCGCGCATCGTAGCGAGACTGGCGGCGACCGCCAGCCGTGACCTTCATCGACGGCCGGCCGGCCGCCTAGCCCTGAACCATGCGCGATGCGGGTTCCTCGCCGCCGGTCAACGCGTCGAGCCGGGCGCGGAGCTGTTCGACCTCGCAGCGGAGGATCTCGAGCTTCTGCGTCTCGGGGTCGTACTTCTGGCTGCACGGGGTGCCGTACGGCATGAACTTCTTGGCGTAGGTGTCGGCCTCGACCAGTGTCGACCGCGCCGGGATGCCGACCATCGTCGCGCCTTCGGGGACGTCGCGGGTGACGACGGCGTTGGCTCCGATCCGCGCGCGCCGGCCGACCGCGATCGGCCCGAGCACCTGCGCCCCGGAGCCGATGATGACGCCGTCGCCGAGCGTCGGATGGCGCTTGCCGGGAATGCCGTTGGCCGGGTCGGTACCGCCGAGCGTGACGCACTGGTAGATGGTCACGTCGTCGCCGATCTCGGCGGTCTCGCCGATGACGACGAAACCGTGGTCGATGAAGAAGTTGCGGCCGATCCGCGCGCCCGGGTGGATGTCGATCGCAGTCAGGAAGCGGCCGAGATGGTTGACCACCCGCGCGAGAAGGAACAGCCGGGCACGGTACAGGGCGTGGCCGACACGGTGGAACGCCAGCGCCCAGACGCCGGGGTAGAGCAGCACTTCCCACCGCGACCGCGCCGCCGGGTCGCGCGCCTTGACTGCATCGAGATAGACGAGAAGGCGAGCCATTTGTAATTCTCCACGGGCAAGGCCCGCTTATTCGAGTCTCGCTCTTAATCATTGGCTGAACGAAACGCCAGCGCGACGCGTGTCGGAACGCGCACGCTCGCCGCTGGTTCTTGCCACCAGCCCCGCACGGGCTCCCTTCGCGACCGCGAGGGAGAAGCTGAGGAGGAGTTATCATGGCCACCGACGATCGCTTCGGGAGTACGCAGAGCCAGACCGGCCAGAGCCAGACCGGCCAGGGCCAGACCGGCACGACGCCGGGCACCGCGCGCAGTGCCGAATATGACGACGGGCTGACCGTCCAGGACACCACCCATGGTGCCGAGCCGCGCACCGAGACCTCGCCCCCGGGCGCATCGAGCTTCGCCGCCACGCGCGGCACCGGCGACCGAGATCTGGGCGACAACCGCGACGGCCTTGGCCGCGACCGGACCGATGACGTGACCGCCGACGAATCGGGCACGCTGATCTCGGCCGACAAGGTCGTCGGCACGGCGGTCTACGACGCGAGCGGCGAGCGCCTCGGCACGATCGATTCGATCATGCTCAACAAGCGGTCGGGCAAGGTCGCCTATGCCGTGATGTCGTTCGGTGGCTTCCTCGGCATCGGCGAGCGCTACCACCCGCTGCCGTGGGATGTCCTGACCTACGACAACGATAAGGGCGGCTACAACATCGAGCACTCGGCGGATGACCTGCGCAAGGCCCCGAACTACACGCGCGACGAGGTCGGCGACTTCGACTATGGCGCGCGGACGAGTGAGGTCGACAGCTACTACGGCGTCGACGTCGGCAAGCGGATGGTCACCGACCAGGGCGACAGTCCGTATCGCGGCGGGTCGGTCGATGCCGAGCCGGGCGATGAGCTCGGGGTCGGACACGTCTCGGCGGACACGACCCGGACCGACGATTCGACGCGGTATGGCGCGGTCGGCACGGGTGTCACCTCGGCCGATGCCGTCGGCGCGACGACCGGAGCCGGATCGAGCGGGATGGCCTCGACCGGCATGGGCGCGAACCGGAACTTCTGACGCGGGATTCGCTCGCGACGAACGACGGCGGTGGTTCCGGCCACCGCCGTTTTCGTGTCAAGCCGCGGCGGCACCTTCCGGCAGGGCCCCGAGCGACCGCGCGACCGCGTGGATCACCGCGGCGATGCGCACCGCCGTCTGGATCGTGTCGGGCGACACGCCGGCCGCCTGCAGCACCTTCTCGTGCGCATCGATACACATGCCGCAGCCGTTGATCGCCGACACGGCAAGGCAGAACAGCTCGAAATCGGCCTTGTCGATCCCCGGCGAGCCGATGACGTTCATCCGCAGCTTCGCCGGCCGCGTCGCATAGTCCTTGTTCGACGACAGGTGGAGGAAGCGGTAGTAGATGTTGTTCATCGCCATGATCGACGCCGCCGCCTTCGCTGCGGTCAGCGCGGTGGCGGCGATCTTCGGACCCGCCTCCTCCTCGGCCGCGGCGATCAGCGGCCGCCACCCCGCCGCGTGAGCGCAGGCGACGATCGTGCCGTACTTCTGCTGGTCGGTGAGGCCCTGTTCGGTCAGGAGCGACGACAGGTTGAGCCGCAGGTCCTTGGCATAGTCGGGCAGGGTGCGGGCGAGATCGTTGAGGGTCATTGCGGTTCCTGACTGGGAGGAGCGCGGGCAAAGCCCGCGCTTCGTAGGGCCGGTTCGGCTGCGCCGCCCCGCCGGCCCGGCTGGCGCGAGTCCGCGCGCAGCTCACGAACGCTAAGCCGCGTTCCTTCGCTGCACGCGGCCGCGCTGCGCCTTACGCCGCCAGCGCGGTCGGGTGCAGCGTCTCCTCGCCGCCCTGCCAGTTGCACGGGCACAGCTCGTCGGTCTGGAGCGCGTCGAGGATGCGCAGCGTCTCGGCCGGGTTGCGGCCGACGTTGAGGCCGTTGACCGTGATGTGCTGGATGACGTTCTCGGGGTCGACGATGAACGTCGCCCGCAGCGCGACGCCGGCGTCCCGGTCGAGGATGCCGAGCGCTCGGGTCAATTCGTGCTTGTTGTCGGCGATCCATGGGAAGTCGGCGGCGGCGAGGCGCTCGTCGGCCTTGCGCCACGCGAAGTGAACAAAATCGCTGTCGGTCGACCCGCCGATCAGGACGGCGTCGCGGTCGGCGAAGTCGCTCGCGAGGTCGCCGTAGCCGATGATCTCGGTCGGGCAGATGAAGGTGAAGTCCTTCGGCCAGAAGAACAGGATCTTCCACTTGCCCGGCGCGTGGGTCGCGAGGTCGATCGTCTCGCCGCCGGGGAGGGCGCCGATGCCCTGCTGGACCGACAGGGTGAAATTGGGCAGCTTGTCGCCGACGCTGAGCATGATCGTCTCCGGGTTGAAGGCCATTGGGCCGGGTGGGTGATGGCCAGATGGAGCATCGTGGGCTAGTGATCCAATGAATTATCTGTGTCCGATTGATCGACTGACGCGATGACGTTCCTGCCCACTCTCAAGCAGCTGCAATACCTGACCGCGCTCCACGCGAGCGGCCATTTCGGCCGCGCGGCGGCGGCGACCTTCGTCACCCAGTCGACCCTGTCGGCCGGGTTGCGCGAACTCGAGACGCTGCTCGGCGTGACGCTGGTCGAGCGCACCCGCCGCGTTGTCCGCTTCACCCCCGTCGGCGAGCGCGTCGTCGCCAAGGCATACATCGTCCTGCGCGAGGCCGACGAACTCGCCGACCTCGCCCGCGCCGCCGCCAAGCCGCTCGGCGGCGAGCTGCGTCTCGGCGTCATCCCGACGATCGCCCCGTTCCTCCTCCCGCGCCTGCTCCCCGGGCTGCGCGCGGCGTATCCCGACCTCAAGCTGTTCCTCCGCGAGGAGCAGTCGGCTCCGGCGTGCGAGGCGCTCGCGCGCGGCCAGCTCGACGCCGTCCTCCTCGCGCTGCCGTGGGCGTGTGGCGACGTCGCGACGATGCCGCTGTTCGCCGATCCGTTCCACCTCGCCTTCCACCCCGACGACTGGCCCGATGCACCGCGTCGGATCCGGGCGAGCGCGATCGATCCGGCGCGGCTGCTGCTGCTCGAGGACGGCCACTGCCTCAAGGACCACGCGCTGGCGGCGTGCGGGGCCGACGCGCTCGCGCTCGGCGCCGGCCACGAGCGCCAGCAGGCCCGGCA
>CAXTQJ010000021.1:1758-2775 GCA_964246245.1 uncultured Sphingomonadaceae bacterium | reverse complement strand
CTCGCTCCACACGCTCGTCCAGATGGTCGCCAACCGCCTCGGCCTGACGCTGGTCCCGCAGATGGCGCTCGACGCCGGCATCCTCGCCGGGACGCCGGTCGTCAGCCGTCCCGTCGCCGGCCCCCACGCGGCGCGCGAGATCGCGCTGGCGTGGCGCGCGACCAGCCCGCGAGCGGCCGAGTTCGCGCTGCTCGGCAAGGCATTGATGGCGGGGACCGGCGCGCGGTAAAACCGCGGCCGCCGCCGCCGTAACCACTCCCGGGACGTGACCCGGGGGAACGACATGACACGAACGATGACGCGGCTGGCGGCGCTCGCTAGCCTGGCGCTGGGGACGACCGCGGCACACGCGGTGCTGCCGGTCTATCCGCATTCGGGCACCGAGAACCCGGCGCTCTACACCTTCACTGCGGCCGCCGACGGCGACCTCGTCGCCTACTTCGCCGGAACGCACGCCTCGTACAACGAGACACTCGGCCTGCTCGTCAACAACGTCGCGACCGGCCTGACCGGGCTGCAGAACCATACGACGGCGATCGGGACCGCGCTCGATTTCGGCCACGTCGCCGCCGGCGACAGCCTGGTCTTCTTCATCAACGTCGCGACGACGGGGAAGACGTGGTTTTCCGACATGACGCGCAACAGCGACGGGGCTAACCACGTCTGGTCGACGAGCTATGCAGGCGGCGACAGCGGCATCCCGGCGGGGAAGTTCGTCGCCTTCGAGGACCTGCCGCGCGGGCATAGCGACGACAACTACGGCGACGAGAAGTTCGTCTTCACCAACGTCGGCTCGACCTCGACCGCGCCCGAGCCGGCGGCGTGGGCCCTGATGCTCGGCGGGCTCGGCCTGACCGGCACGGCGGCGCGGCGGCGGGAGCGTAACGTCGTCGCCGCGTAGCCGGGCTCGACAGCGGCGCGGCCGGCGCTAGGGTGCCGGCAAACCTCGGAGCCGCGCCACATGCAAGCCGTCGTCTGCGTCGAACATGGGCCGCCGGAGAAGCTCGTCGTCAAGGA
>CAXTQJ010000021.1:339-1748 GCA_964246245.1 uncultured Sphingomonadaceae bacterium | reverse complement strand
GCCGGCTCAAGGTCGCGGCGGCGGGCGTCAACTTTCCCGACACGCTGATCATCCAGAACCTCTACCAGTTCAAGCCGCCGCTGCCGTTCACCCCCGGCGGCGAGGCGGCCGGGGTGATCGACGCGGTCGGCGAGGGCGTCGAGGGCGTGGCCGTCGGGGACCGCGCGGTGGTCATGACGGGCAACGGCTGCTTCGCCGAGTACGTCATCGCCAACCGTGCGCAGGTCGTCGCCGTCCCCGACGCGATGCCGGCCGACGTCGCCGCCGGCTTCATCATGACCTACGGCACGTCGCACCATGCGCTGAAGCAGCGCGCGCGGCTGCAGCCGGGCGAGACGCTCCTCGTCCTCGGCGCGGCGGGCGGGGTCGGGCTGACCGCGGTCGAACTCGGCAAGGTCATGGGGGCAAAGGTCATCGCCGCCGCGTCGACCGACGAGAAACTCGCGCTGACCCGCGAGTACGGGGCCGACGAGACGATCAACTACACCGACGCCAACCTGAAGGACGAGGTCAAGCGGCTCACCGGGGGCAAGGGCCCCGACGTGATCTACGACCCCGTCGGCGACCGCTTCGCCGAGCCGGCGTTCCGTTCGATCGGGTGGAACGGACGCTATCTGATCGTCGGCTTCGCCGGCGGCAACATCCCGTCGCTGCCGCTCAACCTGCCGCTGATCAAGGGCGCGAGCCTCGTCGGCGTCTTCTGGGGCGCGTTCACCCAGGCCGAGCCGGCGGTCCACCGTGCCAACATGGCCGAGCTGCTCGAATGGTACGCAGCGGGCAAGCTGCGGCCCTACGTCAGCAAGCACTTCCCGCTAAGCGACGGACCCGCGGCGATCCGCTGGATGATGGACCGCAAGGCGACGGGAAAGGTGGTGCTGACGGCGTAACCGTCATCGCTCCCTTATCGAGATACGCCGTTCTTACCCTCTGTAGAAGTTATCACTGTCAGGCTAATAGGGTTAAATCAGTCGTTTATCTATTGATCTTCCACAGGATGGCCTTTTCACTGATCCCGGTCGTCGGGGCACCCTCATTATCCAATGCGGGTGTAAAGTGCATACGAGCGACGGCGATGCGACATGCCTGTTTGTTGAGTTCAGGATAGGGAGTCTTCTCCAACACGGTGCAACCCGTTGGCTTGCCGGTCACATCGACACCGATCCGGATCATCACGCGGCCCTGATGCCCGACAATATAATCCTCTCGAGGATAATCCGAAAGCCTGATAGAGAAGCCGGATTGAAGACGGGCGACCGGGGCAATTCGGTTGCGGCTTCCGCAGCAAGAGCGGCAAGAAGTATCAGCATCACTGATCAACCTTTCCATCGTTCAGCGGCATTGTCGTCACTTTTCTTCGCCGCGACCCACGTCGTCCCGCTGCCGCGCTCCTCGGCCTTCCACAGCGGCGC
>CAXTQJ010000021.1:0-329 GCA_964246245.1 uncultured Sphingomonadaceae bacterium | reverse complement strand
GTGGGCGCTCGCCACGGCGACAAGCACGATCGGGTCGCCGGGGACGAGGCGGCCGACGCGGTGGATTACGATGCCGCCGGCAAGCGGCCAGCGCGCGTCGGCCTCGGCGGCGATCGCGGCGAGGGCGCGCTCGGTCATCGCCGGGTAGTGTTCGAGCGTCAGGCTGACGAGGTCCCCTTGCTCATCGGCGGCGCCGCGGACGAGGCCGGTGAAGGTGATCACCGCGCCGACATCGGCCCGGCCCGCGGTCAGCGCCGCGACCTCGGCGGCGGCGTCGAAGGGTTCGGGCTGGACGCGGACAACGATCATCGCCCGCCGTTCCCGGAGGC
>CAXTQJ010000020.1:11824-20369 GCA_964246245.1 uncultured Sphingomonadaceae bacterium | reverse complement strand
TGCCGTCACCGCGAGGCCGACGGCCGCGAGCGACCATGTCACCGCCGACGGCAGCCAGAAATGGTCGAGATCGAGAAGCGCGAGGAGGAGGAGCGTCCAGCCGAGCCCCGCGACCGCCGCCGCCGCCGGCCACGCAACGAGCGCGGCGCTGGCGACGCCGATCGCCGCCGCCGCCACTTCGACCAGCGGCTCGCGCCAGCCGATCGCCGCGCCGCAGCGCCGGCATCGGCCGCGCTGGACGGCGCGGATGGCGGCCTGTACATGCCGGATGCGTGGCCGCATCTGTCGCATGCCGACCGTGCCAGCGCGATCGGCCGCCCTGCCGGCCATCGCCTTGCGAACAGCGCGACGAAGCTGCCGACCACCGCGCCGACGACGCCGAACAGCACGACGATCAGCGCGAACATGGGCACGGTCATGGCGAAGAGCGCGGGGAACGTCACGGTCGGACGTGTAACCGCTTGTTCGCCGGGCACGAAATTGCTTTCATGTCGCTGGCCCAGCTCGCCGTCGCTGCACCGGCAGTTGCGCCGACGGCGCGCCGCCCTATCGTCGCGCCGCGGCAGCGGGAGGCACGAGTGGCGGCGGCCGAATGGAGCGCGTTGATGGCAGCGGCGCAAGGCGGTCACGGTGGCGCCTACCGCCGGCTGCTCGGCGAGATTCGGCCGTGGCTGGCGCGCTACTATTCTCGTCGTCTGCCGCCGGCGTCGGTCGACGACGCCGTGCAGGAGGCGATGATCGCGATCCACACCAAGCGCGCGACCTATGATCCCGACCGTCCGTTCGGGCCGTGGCTCGCGGCGATCGCACGGTACAAGTGGATCGACCGGTTGCGTGCGATGAAGCGCACCGCCACCGACGTTCTGCCCGACGACATCGCCGTCGGCGATCACGAGGCGGCAGTGACGAGCGCCAGTGTGCTCAGATCGCTGTTGGCGACGCTCAAGGACCCTCAGGCGGCGGCGATCAAGCTGGTCAAACTCGACGGTCTCAGCATCGACGAGGCGGCGGCGGCGACGGGCCAGTCGCCGAGCCTCGTCAAGGTCAACATCCACCGCGGCCTTGCGCGGCTGACCGCGCGTCTTGCCGCGATGCCCGACGGCGACACCCTGATCGCGGCCGACGATGCGCGCTGATCCCGACGCGCTGATCGAGGCGCTGGCGGCAGGCCTGACTCCGGTCCAAGCGCGGACGCCGGCGCGCAACTGGGCCGCTTTTGCGCTCCTCGCCGCCGTCGAGGTCGCGGCCTATCTCGCGGTCGCCGGGATGCGGCCTGACATGGGCATGGCGATGGGCCGAACGGCGTTCTGGTGGAAGGCCCTAAGCCTCGTTGTCCTTGCCGGCATCGGCATCGCGACCGCGATCGCGGCACTGCGTCCCGACCGCTCGCCGCGCCGCGGACTGCGCCTGTTCGGCATCGCCGCCGCCGTCGCGATCGCGGTCGGTTGGGGTCTCGACGCGGCCCACGGCGCCGCGCCGGATCAACTGGCCCTGCGCCTCGACTGGCGCGAGGGACTGGCATGCCTCGGCGAAATCGTCGTCCTCGCGCTACCGGCGCTCGGCATCCTCGCGCTCCTCATGC
The DNA here is from genome assembly GCA_964246245.1 of uncultured Sphingomonadaceae bacterium. Taxonomy (GTDB): domain Bacteria; phylum Pseudomonadota; class Alphaproteobacteria; order Sphingomonadales; family Sphingomonadaceae; genus Polymorphobacter_B. The sequence continues at coordinate 18,787 of CAXTQJ010000020.1, read as the reverse complement.
GCCGGGGCGCGCCGACCGATCCGTCGGGTGCGGCGACCGCAGCCGGCGCGGCGGCGGCGGCGTGGGGCGGCGCGGTGTTCACCTTCGCCTGCCCGCACGACGATCCGTTCTACATCGCGGTCTGGTTCGCCCTATCGATCGGCGTAGTCATGGCCGTCGCGAGGCTGCTCCTGCCGAAGCTCACCCGGTGGTGACCACGCGGCCGGAGCCGGCCGTCCGCGCTCAGAACTTTGCCCGGACGGTCCCGCCGAACACCCGCGGACTGCCGAGGAAAGCGTCGTAGCTGCGCGTCTGCGCGGTCGCGTCGAACGCGACCTGAATATAATGCTGGTCGAACAGGTTTTGCGCGAACAACTCGAACGCGAGCTTTTCGTCTAACGGTCCGATGCTGACCCGGGCATTGACGATCGTATAGGCCTTCTGCAGCTTGACCGGGTTGAGATCGGAGCCGGTATTGTAGTCCGAGCTGTATTTGGCATCGACCGCGGCGCGGGCGAGCAGGCTGTTCCCGATCGGCTGCGAATAGGTCGCGCCGACCGATGCCGACCACAGCGGCGCAAGGCTCAGCCGGCTGCCGGGCAGCAGCGAGCAGCCCGCCGGCAACGCCTGGGTCGCGGTGGCCCCGGGGGCGATCGACGTGCACTTCGGCCCCAGCGCCGACGTATCGCCATCGGCGTAGCGCGTATCGGCATAAGTGACGCCGCCGTTGAACTTGAGCCGGTCGGTCGCGAACCACGCGACGTCGACGTCGGCTCCGGCGGTGGTCACCTTGGGGACCGAGATGACGGTGAAGACCAGCCCGTTGAACGCGTTGAGCTGGAAGTTCTGGAACTCCTGATAGAAGCCGGTGGCGTTGAACAGGACCTTGCGGTTGAACAGAGTCGACTTGAAGCCGACCTCGTACGAATCGTTGGTCTCGGCCTTGAAGCTGGTATCGAGTACAGGCTGAAGCTGGATGCCGCACGCCGGATTGACGGTGAACGGGCAGGCGAGCCGGTCGAGGTTGAACCCGCCCGCCTTGTAGCCGCGCGCGTAGCTGACGTAGGTCAGCAGCTCCGGGTTGAACCGGTACGCTGCCTTTGCCGTGCCGGTCACCCGCTGCTCGGTCTTGCGCTGATAATCGCGCAGGTTAGTAAAGAAGGGATTCTGAAAGGTGCCGCAGATCAGCGGCGCGGTCGCCGCCGCGGTTGCGCCGAGGAACGGTGCGCGCGCGATGAGCACCTGGCAGCCGAGGCCGCCGTCGGTGTTGTTGTACAGCGACGTCAGCCGCTTCAATTCCGACGTATAGCGTGCCCCGAGCGTGATCTCGAGCTTGTCGGTCAGCTTGTAGCTGTTGTTGGTGAACACAGCGAGGCTGCGCTCGCGCTGGTCGTAATTGTCGTCCTGACCTTGCCCCGTGACGAAGGTTGTCCCCGGCGCGCGACCGAGAATCGTGCCAACCAGCGTCGGATTGGTCCCGCCCGAGAACAGCAGGCTGGCATAGGGCTCGAACTGCGATCCGTAGCGCAGGGGCACGTTCTGCGTCAGGTCTTCGCGCGCGTAGAACGCCCCGACCAGCCAGTCGAGGCGGTCGGTGTGGCCGGCATAGCGCAGCTCCTCGCTGAACTGGTTGAACTTCGAGTTGAGATGGTTCGGGTCGTACTGGAGGATGTCGACCGAGGTATAATCAGGATCGGTAAAGCCGGTCCGCTTCCAGTGGCGGTAGGCGGTGATCGACGTCAGCTTGGCGTCGCCGAGCCACGGCGTCGTCCAATCGACTTGGCCCTGGACGCCGGACTCGTCGATGTTCTGCGGGGTGTCGCGGTTTGAGTTGGCGGTGCGGTTGAACGGATCAATCGTGAAGGCGACACCGCCGCTGATCGGGTCGAGCGCGTGAAGGATGTTCTGCGTCGCTCCGCCATAATAGATCGGCACCGCGGCGCAACATGCTTCCTGCCGTTTCGTATGGTCGGCCTCGAGCAGGACCTCGACGGTCGGCGTCGGGTCCCACAGCACCTGCGCCCGGATCAAGTAAAAGTTGCGGTTGTAGTCGTCGCCCCGCGTCCGCGGTCCGGCTCCGGTTAGGACGGTCTCGAAGCCCGACCGCTGGCGATCGACGAAGAAGACGCGCACCGCCAGTTTGTCGTCGATCACCGGCACGTTAACCGCCGCCGAGCCGCCGTAGCCGTTGTAGTTGGTCACCGTCGTCTCGAGGTCGGCCCCGAGCGTGAAACTCGGCTTGGCGGTGACGACGTTGATCACGCCCGCGGTCGTGTTCTTGCCGAACAACGTCCCCTGCGGGTCCTTCAGGATCTCGACGCGCGACAATCGCCCAGGTCGCCGAAGCCAACCCCGTTACGGGCCGGTAGCCGCCGTCGACGACGACCCCGACAGAGTTTTCGAGACCCAGATTGTCGCCGACGGTACCAACGCCGCGGATGCGCGCGGTGGTCGGAGGTAATGAGGAGACCGGGCGTCAGAACGGTCAAGTCCTTGGTGTCCTTGACGCCGGCGTCCTGCCGTTGCTGTGCGGTCACCGCCGTGACGACGATGGGGACCTTCGGCAGGCTCTGCTCGCGCTTCTGCGTGGTGACGGCGATCTCGTCCACATCGCGCGGCGCCGCGCCATTACTGTCGCTCGCGACGGTCGCGCTCTGCGCCGGGGCCACCACACTCCATGTCGCCGCGACGCACGTCGCCAGCAGAACCGAACGGCTGCTCATCATTTCCCCCCTCAGAACTGGCCGCTTGTGGGCCTTGTCGCCGAGACTAACGCCGTTTCGTTAGCGCTACAAATAAATTTACGCATTCCCGCCAAACCGCGAGGGATCGTGCCGCGTCGCCCGTATATCGCGGCCGCGGAGTATCGCGTCGCGGAACCCGACATGTCCGATCCCCGCCTCGAAACGAATCGTCGCCCGGATCGGACGATCGCCGTTGTCGCTCGTCGGCGCACCCGCTAGGCGCAGCGGCGATGGTTGCGGCTGCTTTGTCCCTGCCGCCCGAGCGGCGACGCGAGCCGCTCCGCGCGCGCGTCGTGCTGCTGATCCTGATTGTCCTGATCCACCTCGGGCTGCTCATCGCGCTCCTCACCGCACGGTCGGCGCGGCGGCCGGTCGAGCCGCCGCCCACGGTCGTCCGCCTGATCACCCTGTCCAAGCCGGCCGCCGCGCCGAAGCCCAAGGCGACGCCGAAAGCGGTCAGCCATCCGCAGGTGACCAAGGCCCCGATTCCGATCGTCAAGGTTCCACCACAGCCCGACGCCAAATCGCAACCGTTCAGGACCGAGATGTTCGATGCAGTCGATATCGCCAAGCTGCCGTCGCACAAGGGCGAGCTGAGCGCGGCGGCAGCCGAAGGCAGCGGCGCGACGGGAACGGGTACCGACGCCGACCGATACGGCGAGCCCGTCGGCTCCGGCCCGCACGGCGAGAAACTATACGATGCCGAGTGGTACCGCAGGCCGACCGACGTCGAGATCAATCCCTACCTGCCCAAGCACCTGCCCGAAGTCGCCGCAGCCGACATAATGTGTCGGACGATCGACCACTGGGGTGTCGAGGATTGCCAGGAACTCGGCGAGTCGCCGCTCGGGACCGGGCTGTCGCGCGCGATCCGCCAGGCGGGATGGCAGTTCAAGGTCAAACCGGTGCGTCTCGGCCAAAAGTTCGAGGTCGGGACGTGGGTCCGTATCCACTACACGATCACCACGCGCGAAGCGGCGGCAGCCGGTTGAGTCAGAAGGGCACGTCGTCGTCGAGGTCGTCGAACGCACTGCCGCCGCCGCCGAACGCCGGCTTCTTCGCCCCGGCATTGCCACCGGCGAAGCCACCACCCTCGCGACCGCGATCATAGGCGGCGTCGGGGCTACCCGCGTCGCGCCCGCCGCCCGCACTGGCCCCGTCGCGGCCATCGAGCAGGGTCAGCTCGCCGCGGAAGCGCTGAAGTACGATCTCGGTGATATACCGGTCGTTGCCGGTGTTGTCCTGATACTTACGTGACTGGATCGCCCCCTCGAGATAGACCTTGCTGCCCTTCTTCAAATACTGGCTCGCGATCTTGCCGAGGTTCTCGTTGTAGATCACGACGTTGTGCCACTCGGTCTTGTCCTTGCGCTCGCCGGTCGTCTTGTCGCGCCACGATTCCGACGTCGCCAGGGTGAACTTGACCACCGACCCGCCGTTCGAGAAGCTCTGGCTCTCCGGGTCCTTGCCGAGATTGCCGACGAGGATGACCTTGTTGACCCCGGCCATGGCGTTTCCTTCCGATCGAACAAAGCGGGAATATAGTCCGCGGACGACGACTCGTCGAGGGCCGGTCGTAGCCGCGCGCGCTTGAAAAAGCGATCCGTCTCCGTCACCGTCGACGAGCGCGGAAGGGGGCGAGCGATGGCCGGTGAGATCGAGGCGTTCGGGCAGATGACGACGGCGGGCCTCGCCGCGTCGGCGCTCGACGGCGCGGGCCGCGCTGGCCCGGCCCCACGCGGCGCGGCGCACCGGCCCGTTGCCGACCCGCGCGAGCCCGGGGACCTCGCTCACGGGGCCTGCGCCAACTGCGGTACGCTGCTGGTCGGCCCGTTCTGTGCCGCGTGCGGCCAGTCGGCCCACGTCCATCGCAGCGTCGGCCACATCTTCGAGGAATTCCTCCACGGCATCTGGCATTTCGACAGCAAGGCGTGGCGGACACTCCCCCGCCTCGCTTTCGCCCCCGGCCGGCTGACGCGCGACTATGTCTATGGCAAGCGCGCCGGTTACATCGCGCCGCTCGCGCTGTTCCTGTTCTCGGTCTTCCTGATGTTCTTCGTCTTCGGCCTGATCGGCGGAGCGGACGTCAACGGCGCGCTGGCGGCGGCCGGCGGCGAGCCGGTCGCGGCGGCACGGAGCGCCGTCGCCGATGCCCGCGAGGAGGTCGCCGACGCGCAGAACGAGATCGCCGACGGCAAGGCCGACAGTGATACGACGCCAGCCGAGATGGCCAAGCTGAACGCTGCGCTGATCCGCGAGCAGGCCAAGCTCAAGGCGGCCGAAACCGCGCTCGCCGCGATCGAGAAAGCCCCGCCCACGGCGGCGGCCAAGGCTCCGGCCCGACGCTGGCAGGACGAGCTCGCCGACCAGACGCGGACCGGCAAGCTCAACCTCGACACCGGCAACGCGACGATCGACGCGCGCATCCGCACCGCGCTGCAGAATCCCGACTTCGCGCTCTACCGGATCGAGCAGAAAGCGTACAAGCTGAGCTTCCTTCTCGTGCCGATGTCGCTGCCGACGCTGTGGCTGCTGTTCGTCTTCCGCCGCGACGTCCACACCTACGACCACGTCGTCTTCGCGCTCTATTCGCTGGCGTTCATGTCGCTGCTGTTCATCGTCATCGCGGTCGCGAGCAAGCTCGACCCGACCGCCGGAGTCCACGCCCACGGCGGCGACACCACCATCTCGAACGGCGTCAGCGGCACCCTGCTTTTTGCCGTCCCCGTCCACATGTTCGCGCAGCTCAAGGGGGCCTACCGCCTCGGCACCGGTGCGGCGCTGTGGCGGACGCTGGTACTGCTGACCTCGGCGATGGTCACGCTCGGCATCTTCGCGGCGCTGATCGTCGTCGTTGGGCTGGCCGACTAGAGCAGCGCCCGCGCCAGCCAGTACGTCGCCCCCGCGCCGGCATAGGCCATGGCGAAAAGGTAGGCGAACATGAACCCCGGCCACTTCCACCCGCCGGTCTCGCGGCGCGTCACGGCCAGCGTCGACAGGCACTGCGGCGCGAAGACGTACCACGCGAGGAAGGCCAGCGCGGTCGGCAGCGACCACGCGCCGTGGAGCCGCGCGACGAGCCCCTGCGGATGCTCGGCGTCGGCATCGAGCGAGTAGACCGTGCCGAGGGCGCTGACCGCGACCTCGCGCGCGGCCATGCCGGGGACGAGCGCGAGGCTGATCTCCTGGTTGAACCCGATCGGCGCGAACAGCGGCTCGAGCGTCGCACCGATGTGGCCCGCGACCGAATAGTCGATCGCCGGCTTCGTCGCGTGCGCCGGCGGCTTCGGCCACGTCGCCAGTGCCCACAGCGCGACGGTCGACACGAGGATGATCCCGCCGGCACGCGCGAGGAACGCCCACGCCTTCTGGTAGAGGCCGATGCCGATGTCGCGCGCGGCCGGCCACTGATACTTCGGCATCTCCATCAGGAAGGTCGGCGTCGGTCCCTTCGTCACCGTCCGGCGCAGGACCCACGCCGCCGCCAGCGCACCGAGGACTCCGGCGACGTAGAGCGCGAACAGGACCAGTCCCTGCAAACCGAGGACGCCGGCCACCGGCCGGTCGGGGATGAACGCGGCGATGATCACGGCATAGACCGGCAGGCGCGCCGAACACGTCATCAGCGGCGCGATGAGGATCGTCGTCAGCCGGTCGCGCGGCTCGGCGATCGTCCGCGCCGCCATGATCCCGGGGATGGCGCAGGCGAACGACGAGATCAGCGGGATGAAGGCGCGGCCGTTGAGGCCGACGCGCGCCATCAGCCGGTCCATCAGGAAGGCGGCGCGGGTCATGTAGCCCGACTGTTCGAGGCAGATGATGAAGAAGAACAGGATAAGGATTTGCGGCAGGAACACGACGACCGATCCGACCCCGTGAAGAACGCCGTCGACGACGAGTGAGCGCAGGTCGCCCGCCGGCAGCAGCGCGCCGACACGAACCCCGAGCGCGTCGACCGCGGCGGCGAGCGCGTCCATCGGCAGCTTGGCCCAGGCGAAGACCGCCTGGAACATCAGGAACAGCAGCGCCGCGAGGATTACCGGTCCCACGACGGGATGGAGGACGACCGCGTCGAGCCGCGCCGACCAGGCCTTGACCTCTCCGCGCTGCGTCGTCACCGCGGCAGCGATCGCGCGGGCCTCGCGCTGGAGGAGGACGAGGTCTGCCTGCGCCTCCACCTTGTCATCCCCGCGCAAGCCGGGGCCGCTGACGAACGGCGCGGTCAGCGACAGCGTGTTGT
>CAXTQJ010000020.1:6568-11814 GCA_964246245.1 uncultured Sphingomonadaceae bacterium | reverse complement strand
GCGCAAGCCGGGAGCCATCTCCCGAGGCCTCGGGAGATGGCTCCCGGCTTGCGCGGGGATGACATCAAGCAGGTCGGCGACCGCGACGCCGATCTCGGCGAGCCCGCGCCGCCGCACGGCGACCGTCTCCACCACCGGCAGTCCGAGGATACCGCTCAGCCGGGCAACGTCGATCGTCGTCCCGTCGCGCGCGGCGAGGTCGACCATGTTGAGCGCGACGACCATCGGCAACCCAAGGCGGCGCAGCTCGAGGACGAAGCGCAGGTGGTTCCTGAGATTGGTCGCGTCGACCACCGCGACGATCGCGTCGGGCCGCGCCTCGCCGGCCTGGTCGCCGGCGACGACGTCGCGCGTCACCACCTCGTCAGGCGAGCGCGGCGTCAGGCTGTAGCAGCCGGGCAGGTCGATCAGCCGCGCGCTGCGGCCGTCGGGGAGCACCAGCCGGCCGAACTTCCGCTCGACGGTTACGCCGGGATAATTGCCGACCTTCTGCCGCGAGCCGGTCAGCGCGTTGAACAGGCTCGTCTTGCCGGCGTTGGGGTTGCCGACCAGCGCGACGACCGGTGTCCGGGTGTCGGCGACCGGCGGAACGAGCAGGGGAGCGTTCACGCCGCCCCGCTCGCCGCGGTCCGCTCGACGACGACCATCGCCGCAAGGCTGCGCCGGAGCGCTACCCCCATGTTGCCGACGCGGAGCATCACCGGATCGCCGCCGAACGGCGCGCGATGGAGGAGGCGCACGTCGACGCCCTCGTCGAAGCCCATCTCGTGGAGCTGGCGCGCATTGGCCGGGTCGACGCCGGCGCGGTCGATCGCGACGATCGTCGCAGAGTCGCCGGGGCGGAGGTCGGACAGGGGAAGCGTCATGGTCCTTGCCGATCGTACGCCACGCAATTGCGAACGATTAGCGAGCAACGCGGCGCTTGGCCAGTCAATTCGCCCGCAGGCGACGCGACCCACGAAAAAGGGCGGAGGCTCGCGCCTCCGCCCTTGTTTCCGGCGATGCCGCGATCAGGCGGCGGCGGCGACCGAACGCCGGCGGGCGGCGGCGCCGACGAGGCCGAAGCCGGCGATCATCAGGGTCCACGCGGCGGGCTCGGGAACCGCGGTCAGCGTCAGCGTGCCGACCGAGTTCTCGGTGTAGCCGCCCCCGTTCGCCTGATACAGCTCGTACTGAGTCGGCGAATCCGAGAACAGGTTATATTCGAATGTGGCCGACGTGAACAGCAAGCCGGGGCCGCTGACGAACGGCGCGGTCAGCGACAGCGTGTTGTCGTAGGTGAACAGCCCATCGGCCGAGCCGGCGGCGTTGGGCTGGTTCGGATTGGGCGTCAGCGCCGTGATCACGTCACCAGCGACATTGCCGCTCGCCGTCAGGACGTCGAACGTACCATTGGCGTTAAGCGTGTTCGGGGTCGTCACGCGCACCGAAGCGACCAGCGGCGCTGCGGCGTTGGTCGCGGTGTAGGTCAGCAGATACGACGCGGCGGTCGCCGGGGTCGTGGCGATCGCCGCAAGAACGGCGGCACCGAGCAAGAAGGCCTTCGTCATTTCCATTTCTCCCAACAAGAATATTCGGTTCACACCCCCTAAGCACGATTCATGCCAAGCATTCGCGCGATGGTGGAACAATGACTTAGGGGCGCGGCGCGGGCTCGAGTGTAAACATTTCCGACACATTGATGCGGGGTCGACCTTTGCCGCCGGTTGGCCTAGCGGCGGGCTGTGGCAACCAGATGGGGTCCCGCATGATCGCCTTCGACCCCGACGCCGCGACCCGCGCCTATCTCGCCACGGTCGACGGCGTCGCGCGGGCGCGATCCGACGCCTATTTCGAAGGCGGCTATTGGTTGATCCTGTGGAACCTCGTCGTCGGCGTCGGCGTGACGTGGGCCTTTCTCCACTTCGGGCTGGCCGCGCGCCTCACCGGCTGGGCGACACGCGTCGCCGGGCGGCGGCGGACGCTGGCGACGCTGCTGTGGGCGCTGGTCTTTGTCGCGGTGACGATGGTCGCGACGCTGCCGTGGGCGGTCTACACCGACTTCGTCCGGGAACACCAGTATGGCATGTCGAACCAGAGCCTCGGCCAGTGGTTCGGCGAATGGGCCAAGCAGTTCGCCATCGGGCTGCCGCTGACCGCGCTCGGCTTGACCGCGATCATGGCCGGCGTCCGCGCCAGCCCGCGGCGGTGGTGGCTCTACGCCGGCGCGGTGACGCTCGTTGTCATGGCCGCGTTCATCGCGCTCGGGCCGGTGCTGGTCGAGCCGCTGTTCAACACTTATACCCCGATGGCCGATTCGCCGCTGCGCCGCGACATCCTCAAGATCGCGCAGGGCAACGGCGTTCCCGTCACCCAGGTCCTTGTCGTCGACGCGTCGAAGCAGACCAAGCGGGTGTCGGCCAATGTCGCCGGCATCGGCCCGACGGCGCGGGTGGCGCTCAACGACAACCTGCTCGCCACCCACGACGACGCCGCCATCCTGTCGACCATGGGCCACGAGACGGGGCATTACGCGCTGGGCCACACCGAGCTGCTGATCTTCGGCTTCGGCGCGCTGATCGTCGCCGGCTACGCGACCGTCCAGTTCACCGTGCCGGTGCTGATTGCGCGCCATCCGCGCTGGGGCGTCGCCGGCGTCACCGATCCGGGCGCTCTTGCCATCGCGGTGATCGTCTTCAGCTTGTTCTTCTTCGTCCTGACCCCGGTGACCAACTCGCTGACCCGCTACACCGAAGGTCAGGCCGACACCTTCGGGCTGAACGCCGCGCGCGCCCCCGACGGCGAGGCGCGGATCGACCTCATGCTCGGCAAGTACCGCAAGCTCGAGCCGACCCCGTTCGAGGAGTTCGTCTTCTTCGACCACCCGTCGGGCTACACCCGCATCCACCAGGCAATGGTGTGGAAGGCCGCCCACCTCGGCGAGCCGGGGGTCCGCTAGCAGCCGCGAATATGAACAAGTAAGCGAAGTAAGCGCCCACGACACCGACTTTCACCCCGGTCGTTACGGAATCGTCACGAATTTCCCGTCGTTTGCGAGAGGATCGGTCGCGCTATACCGCCGGGTAGCGCAGCCGTCCGAGCAGCTGCGCGACGTCGGGCAGCTTCGCCACGCCCGCGCGCACCCGCGCCTTCGCCGTCTCGAACGCCATGATCCCGGCGATGCGGCGGTCGAGGAACGACCACGTATCGTCGCGTCCGTCGCTGTCGTCGGCGAGCCAGTAGAGCAGCGTTGCGGCATAGACCGCGCCGAGCGTCGCGCGCTTGGTATAGTGGTTGAAGTCGGTCGCGGTGTCGCCGCACGCCCGCCAGATGGCGTCGGCGGTGGTCCACGTCGCGCGCGCGCTTGCCGCCGGGTGCAGCGCGAAGGCGGTCACCGTCCGCCGCACGGTCTCCCGCTCGTTCTCGGCCTGATCGAGGCGGACGCGGACGGCGCGCGTGATCCGGTCGCGGACCTTCATCGGCGGGGCCCCGGCCAGCGCCGCCGCCATCCGGGCGTTGGCGAGGTCGGTATAGGCGACCGCCATCTGGATCGGCCCGCCGGGGAAGACGAGCGTTGCGACGTCGGGATCGATGCCGGCATCGGCCGCGCCGGCGGCGACGCTCGCCGCGGTCCAGCCGTCGAAGGCGACATGGGGGATCATCGCCGCCGTCAGCCGTGGGCGAAGCTCGTCGAGGGTCTCGTCGGTCATGGCCCACCGTAGCGTGTCGGCGACGGCCGGGCCAGCGCGATACTCCCGCTCGCGCGGAGGTGGCACCGCGCAGCCGCGACGGCGGGGGCGGCGATCGAGTGACAGCGGCACCCGATCATCGCCCCCTCCGGCTCGTGCCGCGCCACCTCCCCGCAGGCGGGGAAGATCGCCAGCGACACCAACGCCGCTGGTGCTTGCCGGCCGCGGCACCTACCTCGCTCGCATGGACGAAGCCAATTCCTTCGGTGGTCGGCTGGCGCGGTACGCGCGCGTCGGGTCGACTGGCGTCGGGCTGGCGGCGCGCTTCGCGGGGGCGCGGCTGACCGGCGGCGGCGACGCGGCGAGCGCGGCGGCGCAGCTCCGCGTCGCGCTAGGCGGGCTCAAGGGCCCGGTGATGAAGATCGCGCAGATCCTGTCGACCGTCCCCGGCGCGGTCCCGGAAGAATTCGCGCGCGAGCTGAGCCAACTCCAGGCCGACGCGCCGGCGATGGGTTGGCCGTTCGTCCGGCGCCGGATGAAAGCCGAGCTCGGGCCGGAGTGGGAGACGAAGTACGCGCAGTTCGATCACGCCGCGTCGGCCGCCGCGAGCCTCGGCCAGGTCCACCGCGCGCGTGGCCACGACGGCCGCGACCTCGCCGCCAAGCTCCAGTACCCCGGCATGGCGAGCGCGGTCGAGGCCGACCTCGGCCAGCTCGACGTTCTGTTCGGCGTCTACCGCCGCTTCGACACGTCGATCGACACCGGCCTGATCCGCCGCGAAGTCGCCGACCGGCTGCGCGAGGAGCTCGACTATACCCGCGAGGCGAAGCACCTCGCGCTTTATCGCGACATGCTGGCCGACCAGCCCGACGTCCACCTGCCCGAGGTCGTCGCCGACCTGTCGACCGCGCGCCTGCTGACGATGACGTGGCTGACCGGGCGGCCGCTGCTAACCTTCAAGGATTCGAGCCAGGACGACCGCAACCGGATCGCCGAGACGCTGTTCCGCGCGTGGTACTGGCCGCTGCACCACTACGGGGTGATCCACGGCGATCCCCACCTCGGCAACTATGCGGTGACCGGCGATCTGGGCATCAACCTGCTCGACTTCGGCTGCATCCGCGTCTTTCCGCCGCGCTTCATCGGCGGCGTCGTCGACCTGTACCGCGCGATCGACACGGGCGACGACGAGCCTGCCGTCGACGCGTTCGAGCGGTGGGGCTTCACCGGCCTGTCGCGCGAGATCATCGACACGCTGCTGATCTGGGCGAAATTCCTCTACGGCCCGCTGCTCGACGACCGGGTCCGGCGGATCGACGACGCCGGCCGCCCGGTCGATTATGGCCGCGCAACGGCGCAGAAGGTCCATGCCCGGCTGAAGGAGCTCGGCACCGTCACCGTGCCGTCGGAATTCGTGTTCATGGACCGCGCGGCGATCGGGCTGGGCGGGGTGTTCATGCACCTGCGCGCCGAACTCAACTGGCGGCGGCTGTTCGGCGAGATGATCGAGGGTTTCACCGAGGCCGGGCTCGCCGCGCGGCAGGCGGCGGGGCTGGCGCGTGCCGGGCTGGCGGCGCC
>CAXTQJ010000020.1:806-6558 GCA_964246245.1 uncultured Sphingomonadaceae bacterium | reverse complement strand
AAGCGGGATCGCCTGATCCCCTGCCCTCTCCCCTGGAGAGGAGGGGGAGGCACTTCCATCGTGCCGATGCACTGCTATGAAGGCGTCGCCCCAGCCGAGGAACGACCATGGCCGACGACCCGACCGCCGCGACTCCCGTCGCCAACGTGCCCAACGTGCGCTTTTACGACAGCTTCCTCGGCGTCCTGAAGTTCGCGATCGTTGCGCTTGCCTTGTTGCTGATCGCGATGGCAGTGTTCCTCGTCCATTAGGCGACCGGAAGGGGGGGAGAGCCATGCGGATCGCGGTCCTGCGCGAGACGGCCGACGCCGAGCGGCGTGTCGCCGCCACCCCCGAGACGGTCAAGAAGCTGACCCAGCTCGGTGCGACGGTCGCGGTCGAGGCGGGGGCCGGCGCGGGCGCGAACATCGCCGACGCCGCCTTCACCGACGCCGGCGCGACCGTCGGCGACCGCGCCGCGACGCTCGCCGATGCCGATCTGATCCTTGCCGTCCAGGGACCCGCCGTCGCCGACCTGCCCGGGATCAAGCGTGGAGCGATGCTCGCCGCGATCGTGTCGCCGTTCGCGCGGCGCGAGGCGGTCGACGGCTATGCGGCGGCGGGCATCACCGCGATGGCAATGGAGCTGATGCCGCGGATCACGCGGGCGCAGTCGATGGACGTGCTGTCGTCGCAGTCGAACCTCAGCGGCTACAAGGCGGTGATCGACGCCGCCGAGGCGTACGGCCGCGCCTTTCCGATGATGATGACCGCCGCCGGCACGATCAGCGCGGCGCGGGTGTTCGTTATGGGCGTCGGCGTCGCCGGGCTCCAGGCAATCGCGACCGCGCGCCGGTTGGGAGCGCTGGTCAGCGCGACCGACGTGCGCGCGGCGACCCGCGAGCAGATCGAGAGCCTCGGCGCCAAGGCGATCTTCGTCGAGACCGTTGCCGGCATCGCGGGCGAGGGCAGCGGCGGCTACGCCACCGAGATGAGCGACGACTACAAGGCGGCGCAGGCGGCGCTGGTCGGCAGCCACATCGCCAGGCAGGACATCGTCATCACCACCGCGCTGATCCCCGGCCGCCCCGCGCCGCGGCTGGTCAGCGACGCGCAGATCGCGTCGATGCGGCCCGGCTCGGTGATCGTCGACCTCGCGGTCGAGGCTGGCGGCAACGTCGAAGGTGCCGTCGCCGGCGAAGCGCCGCTGATCTACGGCGTCAAGGTCATCGGCCACCGCAACGTGCCCAGCCGCCTCGCCGCCGACGCGAGCGCGCTGTACGCGCGGAACCTGTACAACTTCATCGCGGCGTTCTGGGACAAGGACGGCGGCGGGCTGAAGCTGGCGGAAGACGACGAGATCGTGAAGGGGGTGACCCTGACGCGGGGGGGTGCGGTGGTGCATGAGCGGCTCGCGGCGTGACGGCGGTGCGCCCCCTCCGTCGGCTTCGCCGCCACTTCCCCCTGAGGGGGAGGAATAAGGCTGCGATCTTTCCATTCCTCCCCCCTCGGGGAGAGGTGGCGCGCGCCAGCGCGACGGAGGGGGCCTGCGGGCCGACCAGCATGAAGCTCGCTGCCCCGCGCGCGACGGTCCGTCGCGCCAAAGCTCTACGCGGTGAACTCACCTTGCCTGAAGGACTGCTGTGGCAGCGCCTGAGGGGATCGCCTGGCGGCATCCGCTTTCGCCGCCAGCATCCGATCGGCCCTTACGTCCTCGACTTCTACTGTCATGCCGCATCGCTCGCGATTGAGGTCGACGGCATCGCACACACAATGGGCGACAACCCAACCTGTGACCTTCGGCGCGACGCGTGGCTGGCCGATCGCGACATCGCGACGCTTCGTCTCCCCGCGGCGACGATCCTCGACGATGTCGATCGTGCCGCCGCCTCGATCGTCGCAGCCGCCGCCTCGCGGAGCCCCCTCCACCATCGCAAGAGCGACGGACCCCCTCCCCCGGCGGGGGAGGAATGCAGGAGCACATCATGGACCACCTGATTCCTCACCTCTCCATCTTCGTCCTCGCCTGCTTCGTCGGCTATTACGTCGTCTGGAGCGTCACGCCGGCGCTGCACACGCCGCTGATGGCGGTGACCAACGCCATTTCGTCGGTGATCGTCGTCGGCGCGCTCGTCGCCGCGAGCGCCGCGACGGGGGGGTCGGCGATCTCGAAGTGGCTCGGGCTCGGCGCGGTGGTGCTCGCCAGCGTCAACATCTTCGGCGGGTTCGCGGTGACGCAGCGGATGCTCGGCATGTACAAGAAGAAAGAGCGCAAGGTTTCCGCCGGACCGGCGGCCAAGTGACTGCGCCGGGGGAGCCAAGCGCATGACCGAAGTAATTGCCACCACCCCGGCGTGGGTCCTCCTCGCCTACCTCGTCGCGGGCGTGCTGTTCATCCTCGCGCTGCGCGGGCTGTCGTCGCCGGAGACGAGCCAGCAGGGCAACCGCTTCGGCATGATCGGCATGATCATCGCGGTCGCGACGACGCTGATCGTCCACGGCGTCGGCCTGCCGCTGATCGTCGGGGCGGTCGTCATCGGCGGCGGCATCGGCTTCGTCATCGCGCGGCGGATCGCGATGACGGCGATGCCGCAGCTCGTCGCCGGCTTCCACAGCCTCGTCGGGCTCGCGGCGGTACTGGTCGGCGTCGCCGCCTACCTCAACCCGGTCGCCTTCGGCATCGCCGACGTCGTTAACGGTCTGGCCGTCATCCATCCCGCCAGCCGGGTCGAGATGGGCCTCGGCGTCGCGATCGGTGCGATCACCTTCAGCGGCTCGGTCATCGCCTTCCTCAAGCTCAACGGCAACATGAGCGGCGCGCCGATCCTGCTGCCGGCGCGCCACGTCATCAACCTCGGCACCCTCGTCGCCATCCTCGGGCTGATCGCCTACTTCACCACCGACCAGTCGGCGTGGGTGTTCTTCGCCGTCGTCGCGCTCAGCTTCGCCATCGGCTTCCTGCTGATCATCCCGATCGGCGGGGCCGACATGCCGGTCGTCGTCAGCATGCTCAACAGCTATTCGGGCTGGGCGGCGGCGGCGATGGGCTTCACCCTGCAGAACACGGCGATGATCATCACCGGCGCGCTGGTCGGGTCGTCGGGCGCGATCCTCAGCTACATCATGTGCACCGCGATGAACCGCAGCTTCCTGTCGGTCATCGCCGGCGGCTTCGGCGGCGACGCGGGCGGCGCGGCCGGCCCGGCGGGCGAGGCCAAGCCGTACAAGCGCGGCAGTGCCGAGGACGCCGCCTTCGTCATGAAGAACGCCGAGAGCGTCATCATCGTCCCCGGCTACGGCATGGCGGTCAGCCAGGCGCAGCACGCGCTGCGCGAGATGGGCGACCTGCTCCGCAAGGAAGGGGTCAGCGTCAAGTACGCGATCCACCCGGTCGCCGGACGGATGCCGGGGCACATGAACGTGCTCCTCGCCGAAGCCAACGTCCCCTACGACGAGGTGTTCGAGCTCGAGGACATCAACGGCGAGTTCGCCCAGGCCGACGTCGCCTTCGTCATCGGCGCGAACGACGTGACCAACCCGCTCGCCAAGACCGACAAGACCTCGCCGATCTACGGGATGCCGGTGCTCGACGTCGAGAAGGCCAAGACCGTCCTGTTCGTCAAGCGGAGCATGGGCGGCGCGGGCTATGCCGGCGTCGACAACCCGGTGTTCTACATGGACAACACGATGATGCTCCTCGCCGACGCGAAGAAGATGGTCGAGCAGATCAACAAGGACCTTGGCTGACCCGCGGGGGTGACGCCGCCGGACGGCAATCCCATATCCGGGTCGTCGTTTGAGGAGACCCGACCCATGACCGAGATCGCGACCTTTGCCGGCGGCTGCTTCTGGTGCACCGAGGCGGTGTTCGACGCGCTGCGCGGCGTCGACGCGGTCGAGTCGGGCTATATCGGCGGTCACGTCGCTGCCCCGACCTACGAGGCGGTCTGCGGCGGCCGGACCGGTCACGCCGAGGCGGTGCAGATCACCTTCGATCCGGCGCAGGTAACCTACGCCGACCTGCTCGACATCTTCTTCCACACCCACGACCCGACGACGCTCAACCGCCAGGGGGCCGACGCCGGGACGCAGTATCGCAGCGCGATCTTCCCGCATTCGCCCGAGCAGCGCGCCGACGCCGAAGCGGGCATCGTGCGCAACCAGACCGACTGGGATTCGCCCATCGTGACCACGATCGAGGCCGACGCGCCGTGGTACAAGGCCGAGGCCTATCACCAGCGCTATTTCGAGAAGAACCCCCACGCCGGCTACTGCGCCGCCGTCGTCGGGCCGAAGGTGGCGAAGTTCCGCAAGGGCTATGCCGCGCGGCTGAAGGCAGCGTAGATTCGAACTCGCTTGTCATCCTCGCGGAAGCGGGGATCCATCGCGCGGCGGATCCAGCGGCGACCTGATACGTCGCCACGCGTTCGCGGCGGTAGATGGTCCCCGCTTCCGCGGGGATGACGGGGGGCTGAAGTTCTTGCGGGAGCGCGACGCGTGACCATCTTCGACGACTGGCGGTCGCGCTCGCCGTTCTACGACGACACTCACGCCGCCGTCGCCGACTCGGTCCGCGCCTTCGTCGCGAGAGAGGTCGCGCCGCACATCGACGCCTGGGAGGACGCCCGCGAACTGCCGCGCGAGCTGCATCGCAAGGCCGCCGCCGCCGGCATCCTCGGCCTCGGCTACCCGGAGGAATACGGCGGACACAGCGCCGGCTTCGACATCTTCCATTCGCTGACCCAGTCGGAGGAGCTCGCCGCCGTCGGTGCCGGCGGGTTGACCGCGTCGCTGATGACCCACGGCATCGGCCTGCCACCGATCCTCGCGCTCGGCACCGACGAGATGAAGCGCCGCATCGCGCCGCCCGTGCTCGCCGGCGAGGCGATCATCGCGCTCGGCATCACCGAGGCCGGCGGCGGCTCCGACGTCGCCGCGCTGACCACCCGCGCCGAGCGCCGCGGCGACCGCTACGTCGTCAACGGCGGGAAGACGTTCATCACCTCGGGGATGCGCGCCGACTATGTCACCACCGCCGTCCGCACCGGCGGGCCGGGGACGGGTGGCATCTCGCTCCTCCTGATCGAAACCGACCGGCCCGGCGTGTCGCGCACCGCGCTCGAGAAGATGGGCTGGCACTGCTCCGACACCGCCGCGCTCCACTTCGACGACGTCGAGGTTCCGGTCGAGAACCTGATCGGCGTCGAGAACGGCGGCTTCGCCGGCATCATGCGCAACTTCAACGGCGAGCGGCTCGGCATGGCGCACGGTTGCTGCGCCTACGCCCGGGTCTGTCTGCAGGAAGCCGCCGACTGGGCGACGACGCGCGAGACCTTCGGCAAGCGGCTGGCGCAGCACCAGTCGATCCGGATCAAGCTCGCCGACATGGCGCGGCAGATCGGCGCGACGCAGGCATGGGTCGACCTGTGCGCGTGGCAGGTCAAGACCGGCGTCGGCCGACCGGCCGACTTCGCGATGCTCAAGGTCCAGGCGACGCGGATGCTCGAGTCGGTCGCGCGCGAAGCGGCGCAGGTGCTGGGCGGCGCGAGCTACCTCAAGGGATCGAAGGTCGAGCGCATCTACCGCGAGGTCCGCGTCAACGCCATCGGCGGCGGCAGCGAGGAGATCATGCTCGATCTCGCCGGGCGGCAGTTGGGGTATAGCTGATCCTCGACGCGCGCGGGCGGCGCCTATCGCGTCGATCCTCCCCGCTCGCGGGGAGGTGGCACCGCGCCCCGGGGCCGGCGGGGCGGGGGCGCCACCAGCCCCGGCC
>CAXTQJ010000020.1:0-660 GCA_964246245.1 uncultured Sphingomonadaceae bacterium | reverse complement strand
AACGAGGCCGCGTCGGCGACGGCGGCCGCGGCGGCCGGGCGGACGATGGTCAGCAGCATCGCCTCGTCGGCGAGGACCAGCGCACACGTCGGCTCGCCGATGACGAGGCCGCGGCGGGCGTGCCGCGACACCCCGTCGAGCCAGCAGCGGAGCAGGTGCTCGACCCCGAGCGCGGCGTCGCCGTAGCGCCGATGGAGCGCGGCGTGAACGGCGTGGCACCGCGGCCACGCGACGACCAGCCGCCGCCACGACCACAGCAGCAGTGCCTCGTCGTCGGGCAGGTCGGCGACCGCAAGCGGCCGGCGGAAGGCGTCGTGATCGAGATACATGGGCGTCGCTCCGTGACGCCGTCGAGTAAAGCGATATTGCGAAGCTGTTGCAAGTACCTTTCGTGTCGCCGTCACCGGGTCGCCGCTGCGCGGCGCAGGCGGTCGTTGATCGCGGCCCCAAGGCCATGGTCGGGGATAGGGGCGACGGCGATGACGGCGCGGCCGCTCGCCTGCGCGGTGTGGAGCGCGGCGAACAGCGTCGCGGCCGCCTCGGCGAGGTCGCCGGCCGGCGAGAGGCTGACGTCGCCGGCGATCGGGCCGAAACCGATCAGGAATTCGTATGCGCCGGCAGCGGTCGCATCGAGGCGGACCGGCTGGCGCGGGGCATAGT
>CAXTQJ010000019.1:2170-21372 GCA_964246245.1 uncultured Sphingomonadaceae bacterium | reverse complement strand
GGGTGCCGGTGCCGGCGGTCGCCGCGCCGCCGATCAGGTGGGCGATGGTGCGCATCGGATATCCTTTCAAGGTCGTCTTTGCCAGCGGCGCGGGCCTCATCGCACACCGCGAGACTGCTGCACGAAGAGTTCACCCGGGCCGGCAAGCCGCGGGAGCAACGCTTCGCCACCGCCGCGCTGAAACTGCCGTGAAAGCTCGCGTCGGGGCGTCAAAAAATCATTCGTGCTATTCCTACGGTGATTGAACTTGGGAGGCTCGACTTAAAACGTCGTGGCGCGATCGAGCATGCGGCGCAGCACATCGAGTAGCGTCGCTTCAGGCGACTGAGGCAGGCCGATCGAACGCCAGCCCACGATGAGGTCGGGGCGGACGAGGATACATCCCGGCTCGGTGATGCCGCATTGGTCGGCCCAACTGCCGTAGGGATCTTCGTAATCGAGATAGGGACCGATCGCGACGACCTCGATGTCGATCCCCAACTGCTCCGATGCCACCCTCGCAGCCGCGCGCCATGCCTCGCCGCCGTGGCCCGTAAAGAGCACGAAACGTCCTTTGCCGGCCACGTCAAGGGTCGAAACTCGCGGGGCCGATAATCGATGGTTCAGCCACGCGTGGGGCAGCGACGCGCCCGGCCGGGTGGTCGGCCGGTAGCGCAGCTCGTCGAGGTCCTCGTCGACGGGCGGACCGGTCGCCGGATCCGGCACGACCGCACTCGAAACGTAGCGCCGGTTCATCTCCACGCCGTGCGCATGATACTCGTATTCCATTTGACGGATTTCGCGCCGAAAGGCGGCCCGGCCCGCCGCCGTGTCGAACACCGCGGCATGCTCGTCAGGGTCGTACTCGACCCGTGTGCCGCCGCCGAGCATGTCCCAGACGACGTTGTTTTGAATGAAGCTCTTGTTGGCGCGCGCGACGATCTGCCGCCCGACCGGCTGCCGTTCGGTGCCGTAGCTCTCCAGCAGTCGCGGCCCGGCTTTATGCTGGACGACAAGGGCGAGCTTCCACGCGAGATTGAAGGCGTCCTGGACACAGGTGTTCGATCCGAGCCCGTTCGTCGGCGGATGGCGATGGACGGCGTCACCGATGCCGAACACGCGGCCCTCCTCGTAGCGCTCGGCATACACGTCGTTGATCATCCACTTGGACGTGCTCATGATCGTGATAGGCAGGCTGTCATCGCCGATCGACTCCCGTATCCGCTGTTCGAATTGCGCCAAGGTCGGTTCGGGCCGGCCGGCGGCGTATGGGACGATCAGGCCAACCAGCCACTCGTTCCACGGGCGGACCATCCGAAAGACCGCGACCGGTGCCCAATAGGCCGACCCCGGCTGAATGACGCTGTAGAGCGAGCCGTGGCGATGCGCGACATGGCGCGACAGATCGACCTCGCAAAGGACATTGAACACCATCCCCAGTCCGTGTTGACCGACCAGTGGCAGACCGAGCTGCTCGACGACGCGGCTGCGGGCGCCGTCGGCTCCGACCATGAATTTGGCGCGAATGGTCGTCTCCGCCCCGCTCAGGCAGTCCACGATGTGGGCCGTCACGCCGTCGCCGTCCTGCGTGAACGATCGCAATTCCCAACCGAAGCGCACGTCGACGCCTAGCTTGGCCGCCTCGGTGACGAGAATCGGCTCGAGCTTGGTCTGCGGTAGATCGGTCATGCTGCACGGACTTGCCGTCGCATAGTCCGACAGCCGCCGCGGGTCATTGCCCCACGACCAGGTACGGGCCAATTCCTCGCCGGCCATGCTGCGCAACCAGAAGCTGTTCTCGATGTGGCTGCCGGTCGACGCCTGCGCGATGCACGCCGCTTCCAGCCCGGCATCGCGCAGCGTCTCCATCGTGCGTTGATTCGTGATGTGCGCGCGCGGCGTGTCAGAAGTGCCGCGCTGACGGGAAATCATCAGCGCCTTGATGCCGTGGCGGCCGAGAAAAACCGACGTTGCGGCGCCCGCCGGCCCGGCACCAACCACCAGCACGTCGACCTCGATCATTCGCTGCCTTCCGCTTCATCGATCCATTCAGCTCTGTTCGACATCGGCCGCAGCGTCGCTGAAGACGCCGGAAGCGCTGTCAGGCAGCATCTCTGACCGTGTTCGCCAGGCCTCCGAGCGCCCGGCCGCCACCGCTGATCGTCGCCGTGACACAGTCACCCGGCTCGAGGAACGGCCGCTTCTTGGTCATCTCCTCGCGCAGCGCCTCGCGCCGGACATCGTCTGCCAGAAGATGATCCTGGAGGATCTTCACCATCGCCGGCGTGGCAGGTGCCGTAACGCCGCCCGGCGTGCCGGTCAGCAGCAGGTCGCCGCGGCGCACGTCGATGCTCGACGCGATATATGTCAGCGTCTCGGCCGGCGACCAGATCAGTTGCTCGGCCGAACCCCGCTGACGTTCCTCGCCATTGACCGCCAAAGCTATCTCGATGCTCGCGAGGGCATCGACGACTTCGTCGACTTCGAGCAACCAAAGCGCGGGGCCGGCGGGGCAGAAGGTACGGTAGCTCTTGCCGCGGTACCATTGCATGAACGACGTGCCGAACATCGTATCGCGCGCCGATACGTCATTGCACAGCACCACCCCCGCGACCGCCTCGCCCAGCGTCGCAGCCGTCACCGGATCGCTCGCGCCCAGATCGCGTCGCAGCACGATGCCGAATTCGACCTCGTAGTCGAGCAGCTTGACCTCAGCGGGCCGCACCACGTCGGCAAAGGGTCCGGTCAGAGACGAGCTCGCCTTGTTGAAGATGAGGTTCGACGTGCGTTTGACGTATTGCGCTTCCGCGGCGTGCGCTTGGTAGTTCAAGCCCTGGGCGAAGATCGTGGCATCAACGGTAATGGGGCTGACCAGCCGATCGGCGCGAACGGTGATGGTGCCACCACTCGCAACCGGACCCGCGGCGTAAGCCTCGAGCAATTGCGCCGTCGTCTGCGCGCTGATCTTGAGCGGCGCGACCCTGACGGTTTCGTCCGGGCCGCTCGGCGCATCGCCATTCACTTCGCCCCAGCAAAGCTCAGTGTCGTGAAGGTAACGTACGATCAAGCGAGCCATCACCATCCCCTCGGACATGCATCGCTTGACACGGCGCGATACGCTTCTCCTGATTGCCGTGATCGTCTTTCACTTTACGTTCGTCAAGTATCCTCACGCGGAGCGGTCGCTTTATCGACGGCTGAAACGGTCCAGACGGGCGTCGTCGGCGAATTCTCGTTGCGCGGGGGGCCGCGGTGCGGTGCAGGTCGGAAGATCAACGCGTCGACCAGCGCTAGATATTCGTCGACGATCTTTGGGTCATCGACGCGCAACCCGGCGCTCTGACCGATCTC
This sequence comes from uncultured Sphingomonadaceae bacterium, assembly GCA_964246245.1. GTDB lineage: Bacteria > Pseudomonadota > Alphaproteobacteria > Sphingomonadales > Sphingomonadaceae > Polymorphobacter_B. The sequence continues at coordinate 18,042 of CAXTQJ010000019.1, read as the reverse complement.
TTCCTTAAGCGACGAGAGCACCGTCATCAGCCCGATCATCAGGTAATGAACCAGCGCCGGTGCAACGTTCGGCAGAAGCCCCTGCGCCTGTGCGCATCTGATCTGCGGCAACAATCGCTGCATTGTCGGCAGCAACGCGGCTTCGACAAGCCAAGGCAATCGGGGATTGCCCGGTTGATTTTCACGCAGCATGAAGTGGTGAAAGTCCGGATGGGCAATCGTAAACCGCAGGAAGGCATAATATTCCGCGCGCAGGCATTCGAGCGGATCGGCATCCAGCGACTCGGTCTCGTTCTTGTTCCACAGCTCGCGAATCTGGGCGAAGGCGTTCTCTGCCACTGCCCTCCACAAAATCTCCTTCGACCGGTAATGATAGGTTATCAGCGGATGTTGCAGCCCCGTCCGCGCGCCGATCGTTCGGATGCTCGCTGCATCAAAGCCGTGTTGTGCGAATTCCGACAGAGCCGCCTCGAGAATGACCTGACGCGTGTCGATCGCGCGCTTTTGCTCGCGACGCGGCGCTCGCGGTTTGGCGTGCGGGAATGCTGCTGGCTTTGCACAATCGTCCGCGCGTTGCCGACTTGTTTTATCGCTCGTCGCTGAAACTTGACGCGTCGCCGATGTCCTCTCGCCTTCGCCAGCGACCGTAGCGTCAGCATGGGCTTCAATTAATAGATTGGGCGTCGACTTTTTTGGCATTCACTTCAATACCAGATGGGGCGCACGCTTCCACTCATATCCCTGAACGGCGCTGCCGGCGAGCCGCTGGGTTGTCTGCCGGATGCGGGCGAACAATCATCACCTTGTCGGCGTGTCAACCGTCTCGATCGTTTTCTCGACGGTTCCGTCGATGCAGGTGATTCCACCTGACAGGAGCTTGGCGAACGCCCAGCGCAAGGCCTGTTTCAATGCGTTGTCGTTCGCGCAGCGATATCGCTGACGGATGCGGCTGATCGGTGTCGCGCTATCCGCTCATTGAGGCTGCCTACAGCAGCGTGTGCCGTGCCTAACGTAGCCAAGGCCGTGGCGGCGCTTGCATCGCCGCCATCAAATGACGCACCTGCTCGAGCGGCATGCCGCCAAAGCCGCCCGCGGCGTGGACGTCATCAATCGCTTCGGGCGGAAGGTCGGGACGCATCGAATCGGGCAAGTCGTCGCCCCAGGTCCAGAGCGTGCCGCGGCCCAGCGCGTGATAGCCGATCGGATAGTCCGCATCCATCACGTCGCCGTCGGCATAATGCTCCCACTCGTTCCCGACCGGATCCTTCCAATAGTCGAAGAACTGGCTGCCGAGCGCATGGCGACCGATGCCCCAGAACGGCGTCCAGCCGCGTGACCGCAGATACTGATGCCCCTGTCCGACCGCGTCGATGTCGAGCGTCTCGAAGGCGACATGCATGAGGTCGGTCGCCGGTCCGTTGAGCAGGGCCACGCTATGATGATCGGCCGGCTCACTGCCGCGGTCGAGCCGGAAGAAACCGAGTGCGGGCTGCCCGTTGGCGAGCACCTGGACGTCGGACGGGACGAGTCCGAGATGCCGCATGTACCACTGCGACGCGCGCTCGAAGTCCGGGCGTTGCAGAACGATATGGCCCAGCTTGAAAATTGGCGAGGGGGCGAGGGGCGGACGGACGGTGGCATTGACCCTGCCCTTGACCCACGGGGTATTGGCCACGACCGATGCGACCGGTGCCGCTATCTCCTGCGACACGGTCGCGCCACAGACGACATCAACGCGAAGTCCGTCGGGATCGGTCAGCCGCACGCGCTGGCCGCCGCCGGGCTGGGCGATGTCCTCAACCGCCGTCCCGGTTGCCGCGGCGAGCGCGGCCAGGTCGGCCCGGTCGCGAACGGTGACCCCGAAGCCGACCATCCGGTCGAGATCGCCCGGCTGGACTTCGACGAGAAACGGCGCGTTGCCCTGACCACGATAATAGCGGATTGCGCCCGGCGCCTCGACCCTCGTTAACCCGAAATCGAAGAGGAACGCCTCCATCCGGTCCGCATCGGTCCGCTCAAACCGGACGTACGCCATGGCATCGGCCCGGATGATCGGGTCGGGCCGAACGATGCGCGCCGCCTCGGCGAGTGCCGTTCCATCGTCTGTCTGCCGCATGTCTTTATCCTTCGTTCGAACCCGGCGTCAGAACCCGACGTTGTCGCCGCCCTTCAGGGCGAGCAGCGCCCGGGCCTCGGCCGGCGAGGCGATCTCCAGCGACAGTTGCTCGAGGACGCTGCGAATGATCCCGACCTGCTCGGCGTTGGAAGTCGCCAGCCTGCCCTTGCCGGCGTAGAGACTGTCTTCCAGGCCGACCCGCACGTTGGCTCCGTTGAGCGCGGCCATCGTCGTGAAGGGCAATTGGTGTCGTCCGGTCGCCATCACCGACCAGCGATAGTCCGACCCGAACAACTTATCGGCGATGCGCTTGGCATGCAGCAAGTTTTCGGTGTCGGCGCCTTGCCCACCCAAAACGCCAAAGATCGACTGGACGAACAACGGCGGCGTGACCAGCCTGCGGTCGAGGAAATGGGCGAGCGTGTAGAGATGCCCAGTATCGTAGCATTCGAATTCGAACTTCGTCCCATGCTGCTGCCCGAGACGGTCGAGGATATATTCGATGTCTTTGAATGTGTTGCGAAAAATCCAATCGCGCGAGCCCTCGAGATACTCAGCCTCCCAGTTGCGCCGGAAGTTGGTGTACCGGCCGAGCGCCGGGAACAGCCCGAAGTTCATCGAACCCATGTTGAGCGACGCGAGCTCGGGCGACGCGGCCAGCGCCGCCGCCAGCCGGTCGTCGAGCGACATGCCCTGCCCGCCGCCGGTCGTAATGTTGACCACGGCGTCGGTCGACTGCCGGATGCGCGGCAGGAATTCCATGAACAGCGCGGGATCGGCGCTCGGGCGGCCGTCGCGCGGATCGCGGGCGTGCAGATGGAGCACCGACGCGCCGGCCTCGGCGGCGGCGATCGCGGCGATCGCAATCTCGTTCGGCGTCACGGGCAGATGCGGACTCATCGACGGGGTATGGATCGACCCCGTGATCGCGCAGCTGACGATGACCTTCGACACTTGATTACTCCCGCGACGGTTGACCGGTTCTCATCGAATTCAAAGACGGATGACGAGCTTGCCGTTGTTGCGTCCGCCATAGAGGGTCTCGATCGAACCCGGTGCGGCTTCGATGCCCTCCAGCATGTCTTCGCGGTAGTGGAGGCGGCCATCGCGGATCCAGCCGACGAGTTCCGTTATGGCTTCCTCATAGCGCGCGGCGAAGTCGGTGGTGAGGAAACCCTGCATCGTCGCTCGCTTGACCAGCAGATGCCGCTCCGGACGCGGGCCGTCGTTCCACGGGTCCCAGCTCGCGTAGGACGCGGTCCCGCAGATCGCGATGCGGCCATGCAGGTTGATCTGGCGCAAGACCGTATCGTGGATCGCCCCCGACGTGTTGTCGAAATAGGCGTCGACGCCGTCCGGGCACGCCTGACGCAGTGCCTCGTCGAGGTCGGCGGACGCCTTGTAGTCGATCGTTGCGTCGTAGCCGAACTCCTCGAGGCATTGCCGGACCTTGTCGGCCCCCCCGGCGATGCCCACGACGCGGCAGCCCTTGATCTTTGCGATTTGCCCGACGGCCGAACCGACGGCACCAGCCGCGGTGGAGACGACGACGGTCTCGCCGGCCTTCGGCTTGCAGACGTCCAGCAATCCGAAATACGCGGTCAGGCCATTGAGGCCGAGCACGCCGAGCGACGCGGATAGCGGAATGTCGGTCTCCAGCACTTTCCGCATCACAGCCGGCTCGGATACGGCCGCATAATCTTGCCAGCCGAAGATGCCCATGACTTTGTCACCCACGGCATAGCGTGGATGCCGGCTGTCGATGACTTCGCCGACGGAGAATGCGCGCATCGTGTCGCCGACTTCGATGCGGGGCCAATACGTGCTCTTGTCGGCGATCCAGCCGCGCATCGCCGGATCGACCGAGAGATACTCGTTCCTGACGACGAACTGGCCTTCCTGGCAAGTCGGCATCGGCGCGCGCCGGATGGCAAAGTCTCCCGCTCGCGGGATGCCGTTCGGCCGTGATTGTAGCCAGACCTGGCGGTTTGGATCGCCCATGGCATCATCTCCGATCGGATATCATAGCGTGCCCGAGCGTTTCGGACCACGCTTTACGTTCGTCAAGTTTTAATGCGGTGCTTACCGGAGGATCCGCGCCGAAATCGGGAGGGTCATCGGCGCACATCTGAGCGATAGTCTTGTACCTGTTAATAGCGGTAGCTGATCGTGACACCGTAGGTCGCGGGCATGCCAGTATATTGATCGACCGTATCGATGACGTGCGACGCCTGCGTTATGTAGCGTTTGTTGGTGACGTTGCGGCCGAAGACCTCGCCGCGCAACGCGCCTCGCTCCAGCCCGGCGCGGAGGTCGAGCAAGGCATAGCGATCTATCAGGAACTGCGGCGCCTCGCCGACCGAGGCATAGCTCGAGCTGCGATAGCGCACGCTGCCGCCGGCAAACGCCTTTACCGTCGCATTCAGCGGCACGTCGTACTCAGCGTCGCCGAGGAGCTGCCATTTTGGCGTATTGGGAAAGGCCTCACCTCTTATGTTCAGGATTCGGGCGAAGGGATCGGGGGTCAGAAAATCGCTGTCGACCCGTGAGTCGACATAGGTCGCACCGGCACTGACCCGCAAGGCCGCCACCGGATTGGCTGTCAGTTCGATTTCGCCGCCCCGGACACTCGACCGCGGAATATTGACCAGCCCCGGCAAGTTGCCGAAGGGAAATCCAGTGTCGATGAAGCCGAAGATCTGCTTGTTGTCGTATTTGTAATAGAAGCCTGCGCCGGAAAGCGAGACCCGGCGCTGCAATGCCGACAGCTTGAAGCCGGCCTCATAGGCGACCAGACTTTCCTGCACGACGGGGACGAGTTGCGATGCGCGGATGGCCGGCACGAGCGGAAAACTGCCGGCCTTGTAGCCTTTGGTCACGTTGGCATAGAGCAGCGCATCACTGGTCGGCTTCCAGTTCAGGCTCGCCCGCCACGACGTGTTGTGCTGATTGAGTTGTTCGTTGATCAGCCCGGCAGGCTTGTTGTTCGCTCCCAGCGTGACGCATTGGTTGGTTCCAATAATGGTCGGCGATCCAGACAGCGCCGTCGACAGGAAACTGAAGGCCTGCGCCAGTCCGCCGTTGCGGTCGGCGAGGCAGCCGGCATAATCATGCGTCTGATCAGTATATCGGGCCGAGCCCTGGAGGGTTAACTTGGACGAAAGCTTGACATCTGCAGCGACGAAGCCTGCCCATGTGCTGATGCGCTGGCTGTTGTTGAGGCTGAAGCCGTTGAACAAAAACGGGCCGACCTGCTGGTTCGAGCCGAGCGACTGTGATTCCTGATCCTCGGTCGTGTTGTCGAGCTGGACATTGCCGCCGAGCGTCAGCCGCAGCGGCCCGGTCGTGCCCGAACCGCGGAGCTCCTGGTAAAAAGTGCTAAGCTGTGCCCGACGATCGACATAGAGATCACGAAAGGCTGTGCCGTCCTGATCGGTCGGCGTATCCGCTCGATATTGCATGTAGGCAGTGATCGACGTGAGGCTGCCCCAATCCTCGATGTTGGCATCACCGCGCAAGGAGACCTGGTAGAAGCTGTCGTCGCGCGCGAGCCGCGTATTCGGATCCCAGTCGGCCGACCGGATATCGACCGGGGAAAGCGGGTAGGACGGTAGCACGGCGGCCTGCTCCGCCCGACCGGGAACGGTCGTCGGCGAATAGCCGCGGAACTGCGGAGCCTGCGTGTCGGATTTGTCGCGCCAGCCGTTGACGTTCAACTCGAACTTTACATCGGGGCTCGGTTTCCAGTCGACCAGTGCTCGGCCGGTGAAGAAGTTGCGCTTTCCGAGGGTGTCATTGCGGGTGTAGCTATGCTGCCAAGCGTCCTGCCGTTCATATCGGCCCGATACTCGCATCGTGACAGTGTCGGATAACCCGCCGCTGACAAAACTTTCTGCGTCTAATTCATTGAATCGACCGTAGGTCAGGCTCGTACCAGCATGAAGGTCCTGCGTGGGTCTTGCGGCAATATAATTTATCGCTCCGCCTGTGGAGTTTTGCCCAAAGAGAGTTCCTTGAGGGCCTTTGAGCGCCTCTAGCCGCTCAAGATCAAGCGTAATTCCTTCGGATTCGATCGAGAATGGCAACGGTACTTGATCGAGATAGACGGAGACAGCCGGCGCGATAGTCAGCGCCGTGTCGAAAAATCCGATCCCGCGGATTGCGAAGACCGGTGATCCGTAACCCGAGGCCTGGTAGGTAAAGCCGGGAACGATCCTTTCGAGATCCGACGTGCTCAAGATCTGCTGCTTGGCCAGCTGATCGCCCGTGACCGCGGTGATCGAGAGCGGAACATCCGAAACCCGCTCCGAGCGCTTTTGCGCCGTCACGACAATGTCGTCCATTCCAGCTGCATCGGCAGGGGCGTCGGCGACCGTCGTAACCTGTCTTGAGACCACCATCGTACGATCGCTGCTCGCGACCGTTGCGGGAACGACCGCCTGAGCCTGCGCGCCGTAAGAAACCACGGACACGACGAGACCGCAGCATGGAACGATGCTCGATCGAATCACAAAATCCTCCCAAATGTCTTTTCTTGTGCGCATTTTCCGCGAGTCGCAGCTTCTTGTCAATCAAAAGCTGGGCGACCGTAAAGCTTTTTGGTGTCAGGCGGATCTTGCCGCTAAGATCATGACCGGCTCGAGCAAATGTCTAGCGCGATCACGCGGTCGAAAGCTTTACAAGCGTCAAGCTCAGTGACATTCTGCATATGATGGGGTTTTGCTTCGCAATGCAGCGCAAGGATCGAGATAGTGGCTGTGACGAATGCACGTCAGACCGCGTTAGCCGCCACGGCAGATCAAGCGACCGCGGATGCTACCATGACAGGATTTTTTACCGAGTGCTGGTACGCTGCCGCGTGGACCGATGAAGTTGGCATCAAGCCATTTGGTTTGACCATTTGCGATCAGCCGATCGTTCTTCTACGCGAAACAAGCGGCCAAGTAGCGGCTGTATCGGGACTATGCCCGCACCGGTTCGCGTCACTCAGTGCCGGCCGATTCGCGGACGACAAGCTGCAGTGCCCTTATCATGGTCTCGAGTTTAGCTTTGACGGTCGATGCGTAGGCAATCCGCATGGACCCATCCCCAACGTTCTTCGGCTCCGCAGTTTCCCAATTATTGATCGCTACTCTGTTCTATGGATTTGGATGGGTGACGTCGGCACGGCAAATCCGACGCTTATCCCGGATATGAGCCCATTGAGCAGTTCGAATTATCGAACGGTGCGCGGCAGGCTCAAGACAAGGGCTAACTACGAGTTGATAACCGACAACTTGATGGACCTGACTCACGTCGGTTTCGTACATGACGGCAGTATCGGGAGCGATGCTGTTCAACGTGGGCAGCATGAAGTGGTACAGAGCGGGACCACCGTGTTCTCGAACCGCTGGTGTCCAGACGCCGCGGCACCTTCGGTATGGGCGAAGCTATTTGGTAATTACGCCGGCAACGTCGATCACTGGCTGAACATGCGGTGGGATGCGCCCTCGACAATGTGGCTGGACGTCGGAGTTACGCCGACCGGCTTGAGCCGTGACGAGGGCATTACCGTTTTCGGCGCACACCTATTGACGCCCGAAACCTCTGCATCGACCCATTACCTGTTTGCTGGAGCACGTGATTTCGGTCTGTACAGTGACGAGCTTGACGCCGGGCTGAAGGCTTCGCTCGAAGCTGCCTTCGTTGACGAAGATCGTCCATTGCTCGAACAGATCGAGCGCAACATGGGTGGGCGATTATTCGCCGACATGCGGCCGCTCATTTTGCCGTTCGATGAAGGCGCCATAAGGGCACGGCGATTGCGACAAGAGATGCAGACGGGCCATAAAAAACAGTTGCCATCGATCGCTGAGTGGCAGGGGAGATTAGTGCCCCGATAATCAAGCCGGTTCTTCAGGCTGATTGAGAGCAGGCCGATCTTACGGTCTTAGGTTGAAACGTTGCACTCGATCCCAAGGCGCTCCCTTTTTCAAGGCTGCGCTCGAGTTAGGTATGTCCGCGGCTGTCGAATCGGACAGCTGAAGTATGCGGCGGGCGGCAGGTCGCCAATGCTCGTCGCGGCGGTATATGACCTGACCCCCGACTTTCATCCAGCGGCAACCAGAGACCGACCGTTGTTGTCGCCATCATCGGCGACGGTTGCAACCGGCCGCGAAGCGGCCAGTCGAAGTCCGACAGCGTATGCTGCCGGGGTGGCATAGCCGAGCGACGAGTGGGGTCGCGCGGTGTTGTAATCATCGGCCCAGGCGGCGACTGCCTCGCGGGCATGGGCGATGCTCATGAACAGCGTCTCGTTGAGTAGTTCGTCGCGCATACGACCGTTGAAGCTTTCGACGAACCCGTTCTGCGTCGGCTTGCCCGGCGCGATGTAGTGCCACTCGATGCCGGCTTCGCCGGCCCATGACAGGATCGCGTTCGACGTCAGCTCGGTGCCATTATCGGAGACAATCGTCGTCGGCCGGCCGCGCCGCGCGACGAGGTCGGCGAGCTCGCGCGCGACGCGTTTGCCGGAGATCGACGTATCGGCGACCGCCGTCAGACACTCGCGGGTGACATCGTCGACGACGTCAGCACCCGAAAGCGCCGGCCGCCGGCAAGCTGGTCGTGCACGAAGTCGAGGCTCCAGCGCTGGCTGGGCAGCGCTATCACCGGCAGCGGTGCCCGCGCGCCCACGGCGCGCCGTCTCGACTTGCGCTTGCGCACCGTCAATCCTTCTTCGGTGTACAGACGCTGGGTCTTCTTGCGGTTGATGGCGATGCCGTCACGACGCAGAAGGATGTGCAGACGTCGATAGCCGAACCGTCGTCGCTCCCGCGCCAGCTCGCGCAGCCGTTCACGCAGATCGGCGTCGTCACCGCGGCGGCTGCGATAGCGGACGCTCTTGCGATCCGCCCCGATGATGCTGCACGCCCGCCGCTCGCTCACCTTCAGGAGATCCTGAAGATGCGCGACCGCTTCGCGCCTGGCGGCGGGCGTCACCATTTTTTTGACAGCAGGTCCTTCAGACCCGCGTTGTCGAGCATCGCGTCCGCCAGCAACCGCTTGAGCTTGCCGTTCTCCTCCTCGAGCGACCGCAGCCGCTTCGCCTCGGACACCTCCAGCCCGCCGTACTTGGACTTCCACGCGTAATAGGTCGCGCTCGACATCCCGTGCTTGCGACACAGGTCGAGCACCACCGCGCCCGCATCAGCCTCGCGCAAAATCCCGATGATCTGCTCTTCCGTGAACCGCTTCCGCTTCATCGTCCGTCCCTCCGTCGGGGTCGGACTCTAGCTTCAACTGGAGGCAAATACGGGGGTCAGGTCACCGGCCGCGACCTCGCGGAGTTCTGACTTCGGCGTCGCATTGTTCGATCGGCCGACGAGGCGTCGCGCGACGCCTCGGCATCGCAGCCCTAGCGGTGCGACGCGACCGCCGACAACGCTGCGGCGAGAGCAGCCGGATCCGAAAAGAACGGAGAATGGTCGGTGGCGAGCGTCACGACGGGGGCGCAAGGCAGGACGGCCTGCATCGCCCGTTGCAGTTCGATCGGCACGGCCCGGTCGTTCGTGCATTCGATATAGGCGCGCGGCACCGCACCGTAATTTTCCGGCATCAGTTCGAGCGGCGTCAGGATGGGCCGCATCGGCTCGGGACCGTTCAGCGCCTGCGCTCGCTCGACCAGATCGTCCGGCGTCAGGTTGTACAGCATCGCCTGCACCGTCGCGGGCGCGAGCATCGTGGTCTGATCCGGCCCTTCGATCATCACGAGCTTGGGGCCGTCGTGTGACGCGCCGAGCAAGACCTGGAGCATCGTCGTCCCATCGGGAACAAGAAAGGCCGCGACGTAGACGAGCGAGCGAATTGCCGAAGGCACCCGCTCCGCAGCTTCGCTGATGACGATGCCACCGCGGCTGTGACCGACGAGGACCACTGGTTCGGGCTGCCGTCGCACCAGCTCCGCAATCTGATCCGCCCACGCGGCGAGCGTGATACCGGCGGGCGGCGTGGCATCGCTACCCGTGCCGAGGAGATCCGGCGTAAGGATCGTATGCCCCTCGCTCGCCAAGATCGGCACGACCCGTTCCCAGCACCACGCGCCATGCCACGCGCCGGACACCAAGATGAAGATGCTCATCGACTGCTCCCGAAGGCTGGTACCGGTGTGCTGCCACTTGTCAAAGACCTCGGCGGACCAGCTGCCCGAGCGTTCAGCGGGTGCCCCATCGACCGTCAGGTCTGGTCGTTCGAGACACGCGTGTCGGCCCCGATCGTTTCAGCCATGGCGGCTTCGCCGTCGACATGGCGGCCGAAGATGCTGATCCCGCTCCCGGCGGCCTGGGCCGGCTTTGGTCCGTCGCCACCGAATAGCCAGGCGACCCCATCGTAATCGTCGGGTGCCCGCGCGGCGAGCGCGGCGTTGCGCGCCGCCCGCGACGCACCGTCGAGGTGGTTGACCTCGCCGGTTTCGCGCGCCAGCGACTGGACACTGGCGGTTCGCGGATAGCGTGTGTGCTCATAGCGCGTGAACGCGGTGGTGACATCCGCCGACGCCGCGAGTTCGTCCGCCAGCGCGATCGCATCCTCGATCGCCATGCACGCGCCCTGGGCGACGTAGGGCAGCATCGGGTGGGCGGCATCGCCGAGCAACGTGATGCGGCCTCGCGTCCATCCGGGTGCCGGGTCCCGGTCGCAGAGCGCCCACATGCGACCGTGGTGTACCAGTGCGGCGAGCCGGCGGACTGTCGCGCAGTCCCCGGCGAAACCGGCGTCGAGCTCCGCGGGGTCGCCGACCGTGTCCCAGCCGTCGGTCTGGCGCAGCGACCGGATGACGGCGATGATGTTGAACAACTGCCCGGCGCGAAGCTTGTAGCAGACAAGATGGTGCCCCGGACCGATCCACACCTGGACATCGTCGGTCAGCAGCGGCGCCGGCACCTGTTCGACCGGCAGCACTGCCCGATAAGCGACATGGCCGGCATAACGCGGCGGTTGCGCCCCGAGAACCTCGGCGCGGATGAGCGAGCGCAGGCCGTCCGCGCCGACCAGCGCTTGGCCTTGCAGCCGTCGCCCGCTGCCGAGCGTCACCGACACGCCGTCGCCGTCTTGGTCGACGGCCGCAACACCGTCGCCGAGGGTGACGACGATCGACGTCGACATCCGGTGAACCGCGGCCAGCAATGTCCGCTGCACATCGGCGCGGTAGGCGACGCAGTACGGATTGCGGAAACGCGCCTCGAACCGGGCTCCCAAGGTTTGTCGCGACAGCTCCCGCCCCTCGACGCTGTCCATTAGGCGAATCGCAGCGGGCTTGAAGCTAATGTCGTCTATTTCATGCGATAAATCGAGCTTGTCGAAGGCGCGGAAGGCGTTAGGTCCGAGCTGCAGGCCAGCGCCGATCTCGTCGATCTGCGGCGCACGCTCAATTACGTGACAGGAAAACCCCACCCGAGCAAGCGCGACGGCGGCCGCGAGGCCACCGATCCCGGCACCTGCGATAAGTATGGGCTGGGCCATTTTCGTCAAGTCTCCGCTTTCAAGGCGACCAACCGGCACGGCGCTGCTCAATGCAAGGCCCAAGGGTCGTATCATTGTGCCGGTGGCCGTTACTCGATCTCAATCCGCTACGTGAAGCTTTACGTCCGTAAAGATGCGCCTGTCAACGTGGACCGACCGCGTCGATTTATAAGGCACTCGCGGCTGTAACGGCTAAGAGCCCGCGCCACCGATGGACAAGAGGCCGCGTTTGATCTCTTGGCTCAGGAACCAAGCGCTTGTGGCCCGCTCAGCATGCTGTCACCGGACGAAGCACCGATCGATGCGAAGCTGTGCCGGAGATCGTGGATGCGGACATCCCTCAAGCCGGCGGCTGTGCGAACCCGCTCCCAGCACGCTTGAGATCCGTGACATGGGTGCCGTCGGTCTTTCCCGGGAGCAACTAGGGATTGCCGACCACTTCCGGAACTGTCGCGATCATCCGCATTGCGGCCATGCCCAGATGGACGATCTTCGCGCCTGTCTTGCTGTCGGGCAAGCGGAGGCAGCGGTGGTAATGGTCGATATGTCCCCGCTTGAGCGTCAGGATTTCATTCCTGCGGCAGCCGGTCAGCATCAGCAGGCGGAGGGCGGCGAGCGCGAACGGGCTCTCGACGTGCAGCGCCGTCGCACTTGCCAGCACCTGCCCAAGCCGAGCCAGTTCGGCTGGCGACAGGAGCGTTCGATCTTCTGCCGGGAAACTTACGGATGCCGATCGCGGGGTTTTGCGCGCACAACCCGCGCACTACGGCAAACCCGAGACAGCGCTCAGCGTCGCCAGTGCGCTGTTCGCCGCCCCCCGGCCGCCCCGAACGCGCGCCAGGCGACGCGGGCCTTGCTTCGTCGTGCGCGCGGTCTTGCCGGCGGCGACATCGCGCAACAATCCTTCGAGATCGGTTCGCGTCAGCATCGCGACGCGGCGCGTGCCCATCAGCGGCTTGACGTGATTGTCGATGTCCGACCGGGCGGCCGTGACCGAGCTTTCTTTCCGCGTCAGCAAGCCTTCGCTGAGATACAGATCGCAGACCTCGGCGACGGACAGTTCGGCGCGTTCGTCGAACTTGTCCTGCTGGGGATCGCGCCCGTCGGCGACCAGCCCGAGCAACCGCCGCGCTTCGTAGCCGTCTCGGGCGTCCACGGCGACCCGTGCCGACCGATCTTGTAGCGGCGTGCGCGTCCCTCGACGCGATACTGCAGGATATAGGTGATCCGCCCGCCGCTGAACACGCGCAGGCCGAAGCCGGCGACATCGCCGTCCCAAAGAAAACGGTCGCGCCCATTGGCCATGAGGCCGTCGATCAAGCGTTTGTTGATGCGCTGGCGCGCTGTCATCATACCACTCTCCGCCACCGATTGCCGTGCTCCGAGCGCCCGAAAATGGAAGCACATAGGAGACAGTTGGAAGCAAATCAGCGGCGACAGCGTCGCAGTCTCAGCGAGATAAGGCAATGTTATTCAAGCATAATCGCAAAATCGGCTAGAACCGGATAGGTTAAAGAGCGCCTTGATAAGGCAGAGGTCGGGAGTTCAATCCTCCCCGGCAGCACCGTTTTGGTGGCGAACTTCAAGGACGGCGTCTAGCGTCGACGTGGGCGCGGCGCGACCGGGCCGGTCGCGATCAAGCGCGTTACGAGGATATGATCCTACCCGAGTTCGACAAGACCGTGCCGTGATCGTCGTTATCGGCAGGACGGGTACGTCGGCTACCCCGGCTTCGTCCTGTCATCCTCGCGAAAGAGGGAAGCCAATGTCGTGCCGCCGTCATTGATTGCACGGGGCGAATAAAGACGGATCAGAATCCGAAGCTCAGCGTCCCGAAATACTGGCGCGGGGGCAGCGGGAAGGCGTTGTAGGTGTTGCTCGCCGCACCGATGGTCAACGTCGACTGCGCCTGGATGTTGGTCACGTTGGTCACGTTGAGCGACGCCGTCAGCGCGTGGAGGTGGTAGCGCTCGGGATCGGGCAGCGTCCACGCAAGGCGCAGCGACAGGGTGAAGTACGGGTCGACCGACAGGTCGTTGGTGAAGGTCGTGTAGCGGCCGCCGATATAGTCGCCGATCGCCTGGACCTCGAACCCGCCGTAGCCGGCGGTGACCACCGACTTGTTGAGCCAGTCCGGCGAGCCGGGCACCTTCTTGCCCGCCGTCGGTACGACCGTGGGGGGCACCCCGACCGCGTAGTTATCCTCGTAGTGCGAGTCGTTGTAACTGATCGCGTCGTAGATCGAGAAGTGCGGCCCGAAGCGCACCGTGCCGGCGACGTCGGCCCCGGACGTCGACACCGAACCGACGTTGGCGAGGATGGTCGCGCCGCTGACGATCGCGGTGATGACCGTCGTCGGGCTGAGCGCGAGGAGGCGGTTCGAGAAGTCGACGTGGTAGACGCTCGCCTGGCCGTCGAAGCCGGTGACGGGTCCGAAGTGGAAGCTGCGGTGGCTGCGGATGCCGCCCTCGTAGGTCCAGCTCGTCTCGGGACGGACGGTCTGCCTGAAAGCGTCGAACACCGATTGCGCGCCGAGCGCGAACGGCGACAGCCCCGCCGCCGCGCTGGTCTGGAACTGGCGGATGTTCTTCTGGGCGTTGACGAACAGCTGCTCGTTCAGGGTCAGGTCGAACAGCGCACCCGCCTCGGGCAGGAAGATGTAGTCGGTCCTGAGATCGCCGACCGGCAGCGCGGTCGAGTTGGTGAACGACCCCGGGATCGGCTGGACCGGGACATCCTGGTGAGCGCGCTGGAAGGTCGACTTGAACCCGGCGAGCAGCGTCAGCCGCGGGAAGACGTGCCAGCTGTCCTGGATGTGACCCTGGTATTCGTCGACGTGGACCTCGCTGCCATACTGGGTGATCAGCGGAACCTCGTACTGGTCGGGCCGGGTGTACGGCGTCGACGGCGGGCTGGCGGTCACGGCGTACCAACGGCGGTAGGCCGACGACGCCTGCCGCTCGTACCAGCCGCCGAGTTCGATGTCGTGGTTACCGAGCTCGACGTCCAGCGTCGAGACGATGCCTTCGCGGTTGATCCGGTACTCGGTCGTCCGCGCCGCCTAGCCGGTGCCGCCGAAGATAGGCGACAGCCGCGCGAGGCTGGCGGCCGACCTCGCCGTCGGCGATGGGCACCGCGCGCCGGGCGTCGCCGGGAAATAGCAGGCGAACAGCCCGGGCAGGCCGGCGGCGGTGATCGGCCCGGCGACGACGCCGACGCCGTCGTTGTGGTGGAGGTAGGCGAGGTTGGTCCACTTGACGTGGTCGCCGATCTTCCACTCGTATCTGCCGTAAACGAGGTAGTCGCGGCGCTGGGCGTCGCTGTAGAAGTTCTGGTAGTTCGACCCCGGCGCGGCGTTGATCGCGGCGTACTGCGGCGACGCGTAGTAGGCGATCGAGCCGGCGAAGTTGGGATAGAGGAACGGCCGCGTGTACGGCGCGGTGGCGCGGTTGTCGACACCGGGGCGGACCACGTAGCTCGTCGCGTCCTCGTTCGGCTCGGTCTTGTCGGAATAGGCAGCGTACAGCGTCAGGTTGCCGTTGTGGTCGTCGTGGACGAACTTGGCGTTCGCCGCCCACCCGCCCTGGTGGCCGTCGAAGTCCCATGCGCGGGCGTCGAGATGGTCGGCCGAGACGTAGAAGGCATTGTTTCCGGCGAACTTGCCGCTGTCGATGCGGAGAAACTCGCGGAAGGCGCCGTAGCTGCCGGCGAGCGACGAGCCGCTGACGCCGAAGCGGTCGGCGGGGTCGCTGGTGAAGGTGTCGATCGTGCCGCCCAAGTTCGACGTCGACGCCGTGCCGAGGTCGCCCGCGCCGCTCGCCAGCGTCACCCGCGCGACGTTCTCGCTGATCACCGCGCGCTGCGGCGACAGGCCGTTGTAGTTGCCGTACTGCTGGTCGCCCAAGGGCACGCCGTCGAGGGTGTAGCCGAGCTGCTGCGCGTTGAAGCCGTGGATATAGAGCGAGATGTTCTGCTCGTTGTCGCCGAACGGATCGGCGGTCAGGTAGGTCACGCCGGGCAGCGTCTGGATCGCCTTCAGCGGGCTGATGCCTGGCAGCACCGCCTGGATCTGCGGCCCCTCGATCTCGGCGACGGCGCGGGTCCGGCGCGAGGTGACGACGATCTCGGACGCGGTATCGCCCGCATCGGCCGCGGCGTCAGGTGCCGCGGCAGGAGCTTCGGCCGGGGCCGCAGCGCACGCCGCGGCGGCGAGCGCCGACGAGGCGGTTTTCCAGGTCGGTGATTTGTGCGTAGTGCG
>CAXTQJ010000019.1:0-2160 GCA_964246245.1 uncultured Sphingomonadaceae bacterium | reverse complement strand
ATCAGATTCGTTCCGCGCATCACCGCCACCTTCATGTTGCGAGCCGCGGCGATAGGGCGGTCGTTCGACACTTCGATGAAGGCTCGGTGGCAATCGTGTGACGGGTTTGCACGACGGGCGGACCGTGGCCTAGATGCCACAATCTCAGGGGAGAAGAACGATGCCGCTACCCGAACTATTCGACCTGACCGGCCAGACGGTGCTGATCACCGGCTCGTCGCGCGGGATCGGCAAGGCGATCGCGCACCGGATGGCCGAACACGGGGCGAACGTCGTCGTGTCGTCGCGCAAGCTCGACGTGTGCGAGGCGGCGGTCGCCGAGATCAACGCCGCCGTCGGGCGCGACGCGGCGGTGGCCATCCCTGCCAACATCGCGTCGAAAGAGGCGCTGCAAGCGCTCGTCGACCGGACGCTCGACCGCTTTGGCCGGATCGACAGCTTGGTCTGCAACGCGGCGTCGAATCCCTACTTCGGCCCGCAAGCCGGCATCTCCGACGACCAGTTCGGCAAGATTCTCCAGAACAACATCGTCTCGAACCACTGGTTGATCGGCATGGTCGCCCCCGCCATGGTCGAGCGCCGCGACGGAACGATCACGATCATCTCGTCGATCGGGGGCCTGCGCGGCTCGACGATCATCGGGGCCTATTGCATCAGCAAGGCCGCCGACATGCAGCTCGCGCGGAACCTCGCCGCCGAGTACGGGCCGGCCAACGTCCGGGTCAACGCGATCTGCCCCGGGCTGATCAAGACCGACTTCGCGAAAGCGCTGTGGGACGATCCCGCGACGCTGGAAGCGTCGACCCGCGGCGCGCCACTCCGGCGCATCGGCATCCCCGACGAGATCGCCGGGATGGCCGTGTTCCTCGCCGCGAAAGCGGGGGCGTTCACCACCGGGCAGAGCTTCGTCATCGACGGCGGCGCGACGGTGGTGTGAGAGCCGTGCCGCGCGTAAGAAAGCTGACATCGTGAGTTCTTGGGGGAAATACATGCGCGACGTCCTGCTGACCGCCGCCATGCTGCTTGCCGTCACCGCACCGGCGGCGGCGGAGACGATCGTCATCCACGCCGGGCGGCTGATCACCGACGCGGCGCTGCCGGCGCGCGGGGCCTCGTCGATCATCGTTACCGACGGGCGGATCACGACGATCGGTCCGGCCGACCTCGCCGCACCCGCCGGCGCGCGCGTCATCGACCTGTCGACCAAGACGGTCATGCCTGGGCTGATCGACGCGCACGTCCACCTGACGCAGGACTCGGGTCTGCCGTGGTACGCGACGCTACGCCCGAAGTTCTCCGAGCCGTACGCCGCGACCACCGGGCTCAAGAACGCGCTGATCACCGCGCGTGCGGGCTTCACCACGGTCCGCGACGCCGGCGGTCCGACGCTTGCCAGCCTCGCGATGCGCGACGCGGTGGCGGAGGGCGCCTTCCCGGGGCCGCGCATCCTCGTCGCCGGCGCGCCGTTGTCGATCAGCGGCGGCCACGCCGACAACACCGTCGGCCTCGCCCCCGAGATCGCCGACGGGATCACCGCGAGCGGCCAGAACCCGAGCGTGTGCGACACTCCCGACGCGTGTTTCGTCGTCGTCCGCAAGCTCGCCGCCAAGGGCGTCAACCAGATCAAGTTCATGGCGACCGGCGGCGTCCTCGACGACGGCGCGATCGGGCTCGAGCAGCACTTCACCGATGCCGAGATGAAGGCGATCGTGTCGGCCGCGCACGGCGTCGGGCTGAAGGCGATGGCCCACGCTCACGGCGCGCGGGGGATCGAGGCGGCGGCGAACGCCGGCGTCGATTCGATCGAGCACGGCACCTACCTCGACGACCGCGCGGCGAAAGCGATGAAGGCGCACGGGACGTGGCTGGTCCCGACGCTGATGGCGTACGAGGGGCTGAAGCTCCACGTCGGCAAGAACTTCTACACCCCCAACGTCGAGGCGAAGGCGCTCGAGACGATGAAGATCGTCGGCCGCAACATCGGCGTCGCGCAACGGAACGGCGTTCGCATCGCCCTCGGCACCGACGCCGCGGTCTATCCGCACGGGCGCAACGCCGAGGAGCTGGCGCTGATGGTCGACCACGGCATGACGCCGACCGACGCGCTCGTCGCCGCGACCAAGGGCGGGGCCGAGCTGCTCGGCGTCGGTCAGATCACCG
>CAXTQJ010000018.1:9095-21630 GCA_964246245.1 uncultured Sphingomonadaceae bacterium | reverse complement strand
TCACCTTGGGGGGGTGCGACGGGGGCGGCGGGGTGTGGGGCCCCGGCGCCACGCCGTCGACGGGGGCGGCGGTGCCGCGGACGCCGTCGGCGGCCGCCCAGCAGCTGACGATCGAGGTCCGCGAGGACGGCTTCATCACGCTTCCCTACGTTGGGCCGACCAGGGCCGCCGGCGCGTATCCGGAAGACCTTGCCGCGACGATCCGCCAGAAGCTGAAGCCCTATTCGGAGAACCCGGCGGTCACCGTCGACATCGCCGCGTCGGTCCAGAACGTCGTCTATCTCGGCGGCGCGGTTGCCAAGTCGGGACGCTATCGCCTGTCCGCCGCCCGCGAGCATCTGCTCGACGCACTCGCCCTCGCCGGGGGCAGCGCGGTCGACCCGAACGAGCTCGAGGTGCGGCTGCAGCGCGGCCGGGAGGAGGCGACCGCCCCGCTCAACCGGATCAACCCCGGCGATGCCGCCGACGTCGCGATCCGACCGGGCGACCGCATCGTGTTCACCCGGGTCAGGCCCAGTTACACCGTCTTCGGCGCGAGCGACCGGATCAACCAGGTCTTCTTCGAGGCGAAGGACGTCAGCCTCGCCGAGGCGATCGCGCGGGCGGCCGGCCCGTCGGACTTCCGGGCCAATCCGCGCGGCGTCTTCCTCTGCCGCTACGAGACCGGACCGGACGGCCAGATCCAGCCGGTCGTCTATCAACTCGATATGATGAAGGTCGACGCATACTTCCTCGCCCAGAAATACGCGATGCGCGACAAGGACGTGATCCTGTTCGCCAACGCGTCGGGATCGATCACGCAGAAGCTGGTCGGCCTGCTCGGCAGCCTGTTCGCGCCAGTGGCGACCGTCCGCTACGCCGCGACGCAGTAGGAGCCCGCCGGTGCGGATCGGTATCGACGGCTTCAACCTCGCTTTGCCCAACGGCACCGGCGTCGCGTCTTATGGCGCGGCGCTGGCCAAGGTCCTGCCAATGCTCGGCCACTGCATCGAAGCGGTGTTCGGCATCGATCCCGGCGACGAGCCCGATACGCGGGAAGCATTGTTTTTCGAGCGGTTCGGCCAGGGCGACGGGCGCGGCCTGCCGCGGCGGCGCATCGCCCGCAGCTTCCTCAGCCGCCCCGGAACCAGCGTGCGGCTGACGCCGGTGCCGCTGTCCGATCACGTTGACAAACGCAGTTTCGGCACGCGCTGGCCCGCGTTTTCGGCGTTGTGGACCAGTCCGCTGCTGTTTGAACTCGCTGCCGCGCGCTTCCACACTTACGGTCGCCTGACCACGGTGCATCTGCCGGACCCGCCGGACATCATGCACTGGACCTATCCGGTGCCGGTGCGCATGGCCGGCACCCGCAACATCTACACGCTGCACGATCTCGTCCCGTTGAAGCTGCCGCAGACGACGCGTGACGACAAGACCTATTACCGCAAGCTGATCACCGCCATCCTCGGCGCGGCCGCCCATGTCGCCACGGTATCGGAGGCGAGCCGCGCCGATATTCTCGCGATGTTCGGGGCCGACCCCGACCGGGTGACGAACACCTACCAGTCGAGCCCGTTGCCCGCTGCCATCGCCGGCGCGACCGAGGCCGACGATCACGCAATGGTCGAAAGCGCGTTCGGCCTGCCGCCGCGTGGCTTCTTCCTGTTCTTCGGGGCCGCCGACCCGAAGAAGAACCTCGGCCGGATCGTCGACGCCTATCTGGCCGCGCAGACCGACAGGCCGCTCGTCGTGATCTCGTCGCGCGACTGGGGCATGGCCGAGGCGATCGGCGGGCTCGGCGAGGGCGGCACGGTCTATGGCCGGAAGCCGCGGCAGCAGATCATCCAGCTCGGCTACCTGCCGCGCGAGATGTTGTTTCGGCTGATCCGTTCGGCCCGCGCCGTGCTGTTTCCGTCGCTGTACGAAGGGTTCGGCCTGCCGGCGCTCGAGGCAATCCAGCTCGGCACGCCGGTGATCGGATCGACCACGAGCTCAGTGCCCGAAGTCGTCGGGGGCGGCGGCCTGCTGGTCGACCCCTACGACACGAGCGCCATCGCCGCCGCCATCCGCGCGCTTGACGGCGACGATGCGCTGGTCGAACGCCTTGCGACGGCGGGGCTCGCCCACGCCAGCCGGTTCTCGGACGAAGCCTTCGCCGCGCGCATGACCGGCCTCTACGCGAAGCTGACCCCGCCGATCTGATCGTCAACCGCCGCCAGCGTATCAATCGCAGGGCCCAATCGCCCTCGCCAGCCGGACGCAGTCACAGCATGTCGCGGATTATTGCCTACGACATGTGCCGCCTGTTCATCGGGCCCTATTTCGCGACGCCGCGCGGCATCGACCGCGTCGATCTGGCCATGGCGAACCATCTCTTTGCCGATCCAGTGAGCCCGCACATCGCGATCCTGCCGACGCCGCTCGGCGTCCGCGCCTATCCGGCGCGTATCGCCCGGCTGCTCCTCGACCATCTCCAGACCGTCTGGGGGGAGACGGCCGAGACGCACGACGACGTGCGGCTGCAGCGACTGGTCGTCGACATGCACTCGCCCGCGTCGGCCCACGCGCCCGATCCGCGCGGCGGCGCGCGCCGGTCGCGCGGGCAGAGGGTCCGCCGCGCGCTCGCCGCGGGCCGCCAGACCGGCGTGTCGGTGGGCAAGGGGGCGACGGGGGCGATCCCCGCCAACGCCGTCTATGTGAACCTCGGCCAGCTGGCGCTGGCCGTCCCGAACTTCTTCACGTGGCTGCGCCAGCGGCCGGATGTCGCCTGCGCCGTGATGATCCACGACACGATCCCGCTCGACCATCCCGAGATGGTCAAGCCCACCGCGGCCGCGCATCACGCGCGGATGATCCGGACGGCGGCGACCTATGCCGACGGCCTGATCTTCAGCACCGGTTTCGCGCAGGCGAGTGTCGACGCGGCGCTCGCGCGGGTGCGGCATCGTCCGCTGCCCAGCCTCGTTCGCTCGCTGCCGGTGCCGGCCGCGTTTGCCGATGCCGCCGGCAGCATCCCCGACCTCGCCGACAAATGGTATTTCGTGGTTGTTTCCACCATCGAGCCGCGGAAGAACTTCGGTCTGCTCCTTGCGGTGTGGCAACGGCTGGTCGACCGGCTCGGTACGCAGGCGCCGCACCTCGTGATCGTCGGCGCGCGGGGGCTGGAGGCCGAACGCATCCTCGCCCCGCTCACCGGCTCGTCGCGCCTGCGCGAGCGGGTTCATCAGATCGCGGGATTGTCGAGCCCGGCGCTCGCGCGCCTGATGGCCGGCTGCGCGGCGGTGCTCAGCCCGTCGTTCGCCGAAGGTTTCGGGCTGCCGCTCCTCGAGGGGATTGCGATGGGGGTCCCAACCATCGCATCCGACATTCCATCGCACCGTGAGATTGCGAAAGGCACTACGGCGCTGCTCGACCCGGACGATCGGGCGGGGTGGGAGACCGCGATCCTCGCGAGGCCGCGCGGCGTATCGCGCCAACGCCCGCGCCTTCCCTTCGCCATGACGGAAGCCGCCTATTGTGCCGATGTCCTCGCCTTTCTCGCTTCGCTGCCGGCCAAGGCCTGACGGTGGCGGCGCGACGGCTATGGGCTGCCCGGTCGGTGCCGAAGCCGTCGTCGCCCGCGATCGAACCCGACGACGCGGGCGACGCCACCATTATCGTGATCGTCACGCCGACGTTCAATTCGCAAGAGTTTCTCGACGACACGATCCTGTCGGTTGTGTCGCAATCGGGCGATTTTCGGCTGCGCTACCACATTCAGGACGGCGGCTCGACCGACGGCACGATGGCGATCGTCCACCGCTGGCAACGCCTGCTGCGGTCGAGCGACTTTCCCATTCTCTGCGCCGGGTTGACCTTCTCCTACGACAGCCGGCCCGACACCGGCATGTATCAAGCGATCAACCACGGCTTCGCTTATGCCCGACCCGGTCGACCGTTCGTGATGGGCTGGATCAATTCCGACGACCGACTCGCCCCCGGCGCACTCGCGGCAATCAACGGCGTCTACGGCCAGTTCCCCGACGTATGGTTCACCTGCGCGCGCGTGTCGCTGATCGATCAGCACGGGGTGATCACGGGGGTCAACCTGCCGGTCGTGTACGATCGCCAGGCACTGAGCGACGGCGCGCACGACGGCCGCGCACAGAGCTTCGTCATGCAGGAGGGAAGTTTCTGGCGATCCATCCTGTGGGACGCGGTCGGCGGCCTCGACGAGCGGTTTCGCCTTGCCGGCGACTGGGATCTGTGGCGCCGGTTCGCCCGGCACGCGGCGCTGGTCACAATCGACTCGGTGCTTGGCTTCCATCGCCGACATGCGAAGCAGCTCTCGGCCGCGCTGGCACCGTATCACGCCGAGATCGACGCGTTCGACCGGGGATCGGGTGGGTCGCTTCCCGTCGGGACGCGGGTCGGCGAGACGTTGAAGCTCGACCTCGACAGCGGGCGCTGGGAACGGAAGAGACGGCGCGGCACACGCGTCGGACTACCGATCGTTCAGCCTGAGCGCGGCGAGGCCACGGCGACGTACCGGGTCGAGGTGACGCACGGTGCGCGGATGCCCGAGGGACCCTATCCCGAAGCCGGCCTGCCCGGCGGGATGCGCTGGATCGACGAACCGGTCGCCGCAGCGGTGGTCGCCGTGCCGTACCCCGGGCGGTGGGAGATGCACCTTCGCCTCCGCAACTGGCGAACGGATCTGCGCCTGCTCGTGACGCGGGGCGGGGTCGTCTGCCTCGACGTCATGCCCGGCGCTGGCGAGGACGACGGCGACACGCTGCTGTTCGCGTCGCTTTGGCTCGAAGGCGGAGTCAATGCGATCGAGATCAGATCGGAGGGGCCGTTCGACCGGGCCACCGGCTGGCTGTTCGTTCTCCTCGAATGGTATGTCCTCCCCCAAGCCGCGAGCGATCCGCCGCGCCGGCAAGATCGCGAGGGTCAGGCGGCGGCCTCCCAAGACTGGCCAGCCATTGCTGTCATCCTGTGCGCCGCAAATTGCGGAGACCTCGATCAAAGGCTCGATGCGATCATCGGGCAAGGCTATCCGGAAGTCGCCGTCACCGTCGTCGACGACCGTCCGGGCGCGGTTAACCGCCAGATCATCGCCGCTTATGCCGGGCACGTCGACCACGTGGTCGTGCCCGACGGCGACCATCGTCACGACACCATCGGCCGGGTAATCGACCATTCGACCGACCGGTTATTCGCGGTGCTGGACGAAACGGCGACGCTGGCGGCGGGAGCGCTGTTTGCCCTTGCGCACGCCGTCCAGCAGAATGGGCGGTTGGACCTCGTCGCCGGGATCGTCGTCGATCGCCGCGGCTCGACGCCGATCGCCCGCCACCTGCCGTCGCTGCCGGACGGCGATGTGTCGCTGACGGGTCTGGTGCGGAGCGGCATGGAGCCGGAGTGCTCGGTCCTGTTCGATCGTGCCGCGCTGTTCTTCACTCCGCACGTCTGGCGGGCGGCGGGCGGGCGGTTGCTGCCGGCGTCGTTCGCTGCCGCCGCCTTCGACTTCTGGGTGCGCTGCGCCGGTGCCGGGGCGGTGTCGCGGACGCTGCCGGTCGATCTCGTCGACCGGGCGGTCGGTTGGGGCCCGCGCCGCGCCCACGCCGACGACGTGCATCGTCTCGCCGAGGGGCTGGCCGAGCAAAGCGGCTCGAAGCCTGCGCAGCCCACGGCCGTCGTCGGGCGATCGGTGCTCAAGATCCTCATCCTCGATGCCGAGGGCCGGGGCGATGAACCGAGCGACGAGTGCCGCCGCATCGCGAGTGCGCTGGCGACGGCGAACCAGCGGGTCGTGTGCCTGGTCGGCGATGACATCGACGGCGCGGCCCCGCTGCTGCAGGCCGTGCGTCTCGAGCGTCCCGACCTCGTTATCATCGTGGGCGATCGGTTGAATGAAGTCCACAGCGAGGTCGTCGCCGAGCTCGCCGCGCAGAACATCGCGACGATCGACGTGGGTGAGTGCTGCGCGAGCGCCGACATCGGGACAGCGGTCGGTTCGCGTGATACCGGTCGCCACCAGGTGCGGATCGGCGTCGACACGTCGGTTTATGCGCCCGATCGGCGGACGCAGGCTCGCCGGGTGCTCGACGTCCCGGTGGAAGCCTTCGTCGTGCTGGTCGTCGGCAACGGATCGACCGCGACGTCGTCCGACCTTGCGGTGACGGTGGCGGCTTACGCCCAACTGGACTGTGCCGCTAAGCTGTTGATGACGCTCGGCTGTACCGGCGAATTTCCCGCGATCGCGGCACCGATCAGGCGGGTCAAGGACGACCTTGCCGATGACGTGCAGGCGTTATTCTATGCCGCAGCCGATGTGATCGTATCCCTGGGCGAGCACGACGAAATCTCGCTGGTGCGCGCGGCCGCGTCGGGGACGCCGGCGATCGTCCACGGTGGCGAACGCGACGGCGAAGAATCGTTCGGTGTGCGGCTGGCATCGTGGACGGAGCCGCGGCTGGCGGCCTGCCTGCACAGTCTTTACGCCAGTAAGGACTCTTATCGCCGGCTGGCCATAGCGGGTCTGACTTATGTCCGGGCCAACCACTCCCTTGAAGCGAGCGCATGGTCATTCATGACACAAAGAATCCCCGATTCTCGGCCGGTGCACCTCGCTTCCGATATTGAATTTCCCATCGCGCCGCCGCCGTTCGCGGTCCGCCGGCCGTCGTCCGTTCATGCCAGGCCGTATCCGGAACGACGCTGGCACGGTGCATGGCCGCAACCTTTGACCACGGTCCAAGGCGTGACGGCGGACACCGGCACCGGGATCGCGCTCTCGGCAGCAACGACGGCTTTTCATGTGCGCGCCCGTCACGCCGGTCCGCAGCGTCTGAGCGTGCGTATCGCGGCTTGCGACGGCGGCCACGTTGTCGCGGTGCGCGTCAACGGCGACGATTGCGGCAGGATCGAAATCGTCGCGCGCGAAGACGGCGGCCGGCCGCATTCGGTGCGCGCGCAGTTTTTTAGCGGGCTGAACCGGGTCGAACTCGCATCGACGTCGGTCGTCGATCCGGCGGCGACGCCTCCAGCGGTCCTGTCGCTTGCTCTCGACGATGACGGGGAAGCGATCGACCCCGGCCGGTGTCGGTGGCAGCCGTTGGTCGGCTTTGCCGAGGTCGATCCGGTCGAGGAGGACGGCACCCCCGGCCACTGGATCGACGGACCTTCGGCGACCCTGCGCCTGTGGTCGCCCGCCGCCGGCGCCCGGCAGCTTCACCTGTTCCTCAAGAATTATGACGAACCGCTGTCGGTGGAAATCACCGTGAACAGTTTGGACATCGGCGTGGTCGACGTACCGACCACCGACTTTCTGACCGCCGACACATTCACCCGCGAGGTCGCGCTCGAACGGGGATGGAATCTGCTATCACTGGCGATCGAGCGTCCGATCATCGCTCCGGGCGTCGGCCGCGGCCTCTCGCTGCTGGTGACCGATATCTACCTGACGCACGTCGGCGGTCATGCGGACCCGGACGCTGATCCCGGGGACATCGACGTCCCGGCCGGGCGCGAGATGGCAGTCATTCGCGCTATGACCGAAGCATAGGAGTCCGCATTGGCCCCTTCCCATCAAATCGATCCGGTCGCGAGGACGTGGTCCAGTTCGAACGGGGTCGCTGTCGCCCTGATCGTGGCCGGCGTAGTCACGCCGCTTGTATTGACGGCGGTTATCCGCTCGATCTGGGCGCCGCTGGCCGAGGCGATCGGCCTGGCGGTGGCAATCGCGGGCGTGGCGCTCGTCGTCGTGCGCGCCGGTCGAGACGCGCGACACTCGTCTAACGTCGTCGCAACCGAGATGCGCAGTCTGACGGCTCGTATGACTCGGCACGTTGCACAGGTCGATGTTACGCGGAATGAACTCGCCGCGTTGGCGAAGACGGTCGATGGTGAGCGCACGAATGTCGGTCGGATCGCGGGCGGTCTGGGCGAGATGCGGCAGATCGTTCGTCTCGAACGCCAGAACCTGGGCATGTTGGCTGACGGCGTCGACGAGATCAGGGCCGCCTTGGCGAGCTTGCACGACGCCCATCGGCAGGCGCGCACCGAGACGCAGACGGCATTGTCGCGGCTGGACGAGCTTAAGGTGCAGATCGACGCTGCGTTGCGCGGCCACGACGAGCTTCGCGATGAGATCGGCATCGAGCGTCGTAATCTGGGTCTCGTCGCCGGGGCGCTCGATGACCTGCGCCGGTTGACGACGGGCGTCCACCGTTTCGATGCGCGTCAGGCGGCCTTCGAGGACGCGTTGATCGTGATCGCAGATCGGATCGACCAGCTCGGCACCGGTGACGCGGTCCCGGGCGAACCCGGCGAAGCGGCGGGCCGAGCATGAGCGAAGGCAAAGAGCCCATCGAGCCGGCCGCGGCAGACCCGATCCGGGCCGATCAGCCCGGCAGCCTCGGTCGCGCGGTGCGGCAGCGCCTGCTCGGTCGCCAGGGGCAGGGAACCCGGCCGGCGGATCTAGTGATCATGGCGAACGAAATTTCGTTCGCGCACGGGACCGGGGTGTTGATGAGCCGCATCCTCGACGAGGCGCCGCCGTATGTGCTGTTCCGGGCCTTCGATCACTGGGGCGGCGATCAGGTCGTCGAGCCGCTCGCCGACTTCGTCCTGCATCGTTTCTCGCAGACGCATCAGACCGTGGCGAATTTCATCGCCTCGCGGATTTCCTCGTTCGAGATCCGCTTCATCCTCGCGATCGCCTACACCCGCGAGGACGTCGTCATGGCGATCGCGGCGAAGGCGTTGACCGGGGCGCCGATGGCGATCTGGATCATGGACGACAACTGCCTGCTCAACGACGGCATCCCGATCCGCCTGATGCACGATCTGGTGGCGCTCGCCGACGCCCGCTTCGTCATCTCCGACGCGATGCGCGACGTCTACGAAACGCACTTCGGCCTGCCCTTCTGGGTGCTGCCCCCCCTCGTCGCGCGCCGGTTTATCCGGAACGAGGCGAGCCCGGCCCCCGATCGGGCAACGCCGCAGGGCTGCATCGTCGGCAACATCTGGCATCAGGCGTGGCTCGAGGACGCGATACAGGCGCTGTCCGGGCTGGGCGTGCCGATCGAATGGTACACGAGCAGCGACAATCTTCATTTTCTGACCTTCACCGAACAAGGTCTCGCCGCAGCCGGTATCACGATCGTCGGCGGTCTGAGCCACGACGAGATCGCCCGTCGCATCGTCACGTCGAGCTTCGTCCTCGCGCCGTCGTTCAGCGGAACGGAAACCGACGGCCACGCGGCGGCGATCGGGCGTTTGTCGCTGCCGTCGAAAATGCCCTTCGTCACCGCGTCGGCCGGCGTTCCCTTCCTCGTGCTGGCCAACGCCACATCGGGCGCGGCGGACTATGTCCGGCGCTTCGACCTCGGCGAAACCGTGCCGTACGATGCGATCGCCGTTCGCGAAGCGGTGCGGCGCCTGTCGCAGCGCGAGGTTCAAGAAGCCGTCAGGCGTCGCTCGGCCGAGCTGGCGGCGCGCCTCGACGTGACTGGCCTTTACGACTTCATCGTCGCGGCGGCGACGAGCCGAACATTGTCCGACGATCGGCTGGAAACGCTGTTCAGCACCGCGCCCATCGCTGCGCGCCGCCATAGCTCGGACCGGCTGCCGATCGCTCCCGTCACGCCTGCTCTCTGACCGTGTTCGGGCGCGCCGCTGCCGTCGCATCTTCGGCACGCGGAGCGACATCGCCCGGCCCTCGATCGCGATCGCGGCGGGTGTCCAACAGGTAGAAGGCGACCATCCGCTTCAGCTCGGCCGGACCGAGCAGCTCGCCCACCGAGCGCCGCGCTTCGCGTCCCAGCCGCGCGCGGAGGTCGGGTTCCTCGACGAGGCGGCGAACGAGGCGGACCGCCTCCGCCGAGGTGTCGAACAGCAGTCCGTTGACCTCGTGCCGCACCGCCTCGGCATAGCCGCCGGCCGAATGCACCAGTACCGGCAGACCGCACGCCATGGCTTCGATCACGACGCGACCCCAGGGTTCGACCCACGTCGAAGTGCGGTAGAAATAAGCGTCGAGCCCGCGGAGGAAATCGGGGATGTCGGTGCTGCGTGCCTTGAGCAGCTGCAAACCGCGGATCGGCGGAAACGCACCGGTCATGCAGGTCCCGCCGAGCACGAGGCTCTCGCCCCCCAGCGCGGCGACCTCGCGGTAGACTTTCCAGTCGTCGCGGCCGTGCTTCTCGGGGACATCGCGGCTATGCCGGCCGAGCGTGAACGGGCGTCCAGCCGGACGCGGGGCAGGCGCGGGACTGAACAGGTCGAGGTCAGTCGGCGACGGTTCGAACCGGCCCGCGAGGCCCGTTTCGCGGCGCATCAGATCGGAGCAGTAGAGCAGCTCGGGGCGGACGCCGCTGTGCCGCCACGCTTCGTCGATGCGCGCGAACAAAGACGGCGCCTCGAAGGTGTTGTACAGGAAAATGATGCGTGTCGGCCGCACGTGGTCGATCCAGCGCGCAATGTCGAAATAGATGCCGATCAGGACGAGCACGCCGCCGCGCGGGAACGCGCCGGTCGCAAGATCGATATGACGCACGCCGTGACGGACGGTGAACTCGGGATGCGGCATCTCCGGTGCCCAGATCCGGGTCTTGGCGTAGCGCCCGATCGCAGCCGCCAGATCGAGCGCATGCAGTTCGCTGCCGCCGCGTGGCTGTTCGAATTTGTTGACGATATGCACCGTGGGCGAAACGTCCTTGCCCTGACCGAGCAGGGCGTCGACCTCCGGGAGGGACATCGCGTCGAGCCGATCGGAGACGTCGGAACGCACCATGGCGGCGGTGGCGCGCCAATGTCTTTCCCCCGCACGCGCGCACACCCCCGCCGCCGGGTGGTCGGCCGCGCGCAGGTACGGGACGACCCACGGCAGGTGCCCGATCGCTGCACCCGGCGAAAGCAGCATGCCGTCCGCTAGATCGCGCCGGCCCACCGCAATGAGAATGCGAATGACGTGATAGAAGCGCGAAATTGCTTCGTTCGATTCTGCCGCAGGCATCATCGCAGTGATCCGACGCCAGTCGTCGTCGAGGGTACCCAGCTGACTGCTGCAGATGATCTGCAGATCGACCGCCTGCCAGTTCGGCCCGGAGCCGGCCACCACCGCCGCGATCGCCGGCAAGGCCGCCGCGTAACGCCCGGTCATGGTTAGCAGCCACGCGTGATATTCACCCATGCCGAGGTCGGTGTCGTGGCGGCGCAGGTGATCCTCGCAGATGCCGATGGCCGTCGCGACGTCGCCCATGTCGTAGGCGCACCGCGCCCGTTCGACCTCGGCGTTGGCTGCGCCCGAATGGACGGTGGCGATGTCGGTCCAGCGTTCGAACGCCAGGGGCAGGTCACGCCGGCGCATCGCCATATGGGCGGTGCCCAGCATCGCTGCCAGCGGCTGCATCTCGCGAGCGGCGACGGCGCGAAAATGCTCGGCCGCATCGTCGATCCCGCACGAATTGGCGATCGCGTAGCCGAGCAAGACATCGGCGTCGTAATCATGGTGATGCGCGAGGCGTTTGGTCAGACGCAGCCGCGCCTCGTCATAATGCCCCGATGCGAACGCCGACTGGCAGTAGACCTGCTCGAGTTCGTGGTCGCGCCGTCCGGCGGCCAGCTCGTGGCGGACGAGACGGTCGGCCAGCGGCAGTGAGCGGGTGATCGCGGTCGCCATGATATACTTGCGGGTATGCCAGCGGCTGTGCGGCCAGCGGCGGGTGAGATAGCGGAGCAGCAACCGCGCGCGCACGGGCTCGCCGGCGAGTTCGTACAGCTCGGCCAGCTCATGGATCAGGATCAGCTCGCCGGTCAGGTGCGCATGGCGGCGGGCAAGACGGCGGGCATCGGCAAGCCGGCGACCCGCGACGGCCGCGCGAAAGGCACGCGCGACCGGCTCGGGGTCGGCGGGGTCGAGGTCCGCCTGCCATTCGGCGAGCCGAACCGCTTCGCGCCACAGGCGGCTGCCTTCATAGACGGTCAGGGCGATGCCGAGGAAAGCGCGATTGGTCCGGCCAGCGGCGAGCAGGGGAGCGATTGCCACGAGCGCCTCTAACAGGTCGCCGCCGCGCACGCCGGGCAGCGTATCCGCCTGGTCGGCGGCACCGACGGGCAGCATCGCAAGCAGGTCGCGAACGAACGCCGCGGTCGCCGCGGAACTGCTGCGCGGCAGCAACCGCGCGCGGATGGCCATGGTCTCGGGACGGGTGATCAGGTCGGGGCACAGGCTCATCGCGCGGTCGAGGATGTGGTGCGCCGTGGTCGCGTCGTGGCAGTGGCGCGCCGCCAACCCCGCATGGGCGAAGGCATGGCTCCGTTCGTCCCGGGCGCCGTCCCGGGTTGGGTCGCGCGCGAGCAGCGCGATCGCGTCGAGCCATGCCTCGCCGGCATCGGCCCAGCGACCGGCGCGTTCGTGTACCCCGGCGATACCGGCGGGCGCATGGGCAAGGCTGGGGTCGAGCTGGCCGGCATGACGAAACGCCGCGATGGCTTCGGTCCGACGTTCCAGCTCGTTGAGCATGTTGCCGAGCTGCACCCACGCGCCGCGGTCCCAGGCGACAGC
>CAXTQJ010000018.1:1420-9085 GCA_964246245.1 uncultured Sphingomonadaceae bacterium | reverse complement strand
GCTGTCGCCTGGGACCGCGGCGGTGACCTCCCGCCACAGCCGCTCCGCTGCCGCCCAATCGCGACGCTGCTGCGCCGCACGCGCGCGGCGGGTCAGCCAACGCCCGTGTCCGGCGACGCGGCGCAGGGCCTGCCACGCGGTTCCGACCACGTCGTCCTCCGGCGGGGCAGGCATTGATGCCCGCCTGCCGCCAAGCGCCGCCGGATCGACGTGGGAGTTCACGCGCCGCGCATCTGCAGGGCATGGTGGACCTCGCAGGCTTCGGCGACGGTGTCGAAGAAGACCAGCGCGCCGCTGTAGAGGACGGCCCCGCGCTTGCAATATTGCTGCAGGATATAGGGGTCGTGCGACGTCATGATGAGCGTACTATGTTCGCGACGCGCCATCAGCTCTTCTTCCGAGCGACGCCGGAAGCGCACGTCGCCTGCCGCCGTGATTTCGTCGATCAAATAGCAGTCGAACGCGATGGCTAGCGACACGCCGAAGGCGAGGCGCGAAATCATGCCGGAGGAATAGGTCTTGACCGGCTGATCGATGTAGACGCCGAGCTGGGCGAAATCCTCGACGTAGTCGAGCACCTCGCGCTCGCCGCGCTGGTAGATGCGCGCGATGAAGCGGGCGTTGTCGGCCCCCGTCATGTTCATATTGAACGCGCTCGAAAAACCGATCGGCCACGAGGTGCTCATGCTGCGCTCGACCCGCCCGTGGGTGGGAAATTCGACGCCCGAGATCAGTCGCAACAGCGTCGACTTGCCGGCGCCGTTCGCCCCGCAGATCGCGA
This sequence comes from uncultured Sphingomonadaceae bacterium, assembly GCA_964246245.1. Lineage (GTDB taxonomy): Bacteria > Pseudomonadota > Alphaproteobacteria > Sphingomonadales > Sphingomonadaceae > Polymorphobacter_B. The sequence continues at coordinate 8,304 of CAXTQJ010000018.1, read as the reverse complement.
GGCTGTCGCCGCGCTCGATCCGGAACGAAAGATTGCTGAACACCCGCCGCTTGAGCCCGCGTGTCCGATAATCCTTGGCGACGTTGTGGAACTGGATCACCGGCCGGACGAAGTCTGATCGAGGCAAGCGCGACGGAGCAACGGCGGAGTAACCTTTCGGGCAGACGCCGGACGTTGCGAATTTCCTGGAAAGCAAGCCTTATCATAGGTTAGCGCGCCGGTGTGCGGTTTGGCGCAACGCGGTACTGCTCAGGGCAACGGCCTGCTGGAGGCCATCGGCCGATGCCCAATCCCCTTCGGTCCGCGTTTACCAAGCTCGGGACGACGCTGGACCCTGGTCGATCGGCCGCCTTCCGGCAGCCCCTGTTCGATCCCCATGCCCTGGGTCGGAGCCGACGGACGAGCAACGAGCAGATCATCCGTGGGGCCTGTAACGTGGCCTACCTTGGGCACGACATCGCGCTCTGTCGCGTGCTCGGCCGGTACAAGGCCTATGTCGATACGACCGATGTCGGCCTGTCGAGCCATCTCATGCTCGACGGCTACTGGGAAATGTGGGTCACGGAGGCGCTCTACGATCTGGTGCGGCCGGGCATGGTCGTCGCCGATATCGGCGCCAACGTCGGCTATTTTACGCTGTTGATGGCTGAACTCGTCGGGCCGGCAGGGCGGGTCCATGCCTTCGAGCCGAACCCGCGCCTAGCCGATCTGGTCGACAAAAGCCTGCAGGTCAACGGCTTTTCCCGGTGGGCGAGCGTTCATCAGACGGCGCTCGGCGATCACGACGGCGATCCGGTGACGCTCGTCGTTCCGCCGACGGCGCCGATGAACGCCTATATTCTTCCGCGTGGTGCCGACGTTCCGCCCGACGGCGTGCAGGTGCCGGTGGCGCGGCTCGACGGCCGCGACGACTGGCGGACGATCGAGCTGGCCAAGATCGATGTCGAGGGGGCCGAGGAGTCGATCTGGTCGGGCTTGCACGGCCTGCTTGACGGCGGCGCGCTGCGCACGGTGGTGCTGGAGTTCAACCGCCACCGCTACGTCGACCCAGCCGCCTTCCTCGCACGGTTGTGCGCCGCCGGCTTTGAACTGCACCATCTGACCCTCGCCGCCGGCGTGATCCCGACCGACAGCGCGACGATTCTCGGCCGCCCCGGCTCCGAGGACGTCATGCTGGTGCTTCGGCGCTGAGCCGATGCGCGAGATCGATCCCTTCGATTATTGGGCGAGCCATTCCAGCGCCATCGCCGGGCTTGGTGGCATCGAACGATCGCCCGACCCCCGCTATCTGTTCCATACGCGCTACCACGCGGTGCGTGCGGGCCGCGCCCGGTTCGTCGTGCGGCTGAGCGAGGTGCGGGCGAGCTACGGCGAGCTGTCGATCCGGGTGCACGCCTGGAAGCCGGACAGCGCCAGCGACGTCAGCCTGGTCTCGGGCGCGCGGATCCTGTTGCACGGCGAAAGCGATGCGGAGGTGACGCTGCCCGTCGAATTCGCCGCACAGAAGCACGTCGTCTATGCCCTCTACGGCTACCTGTCGGAGGATTCCGATGTCACCGCGCAGGCCCTGCAGGTCGCGATCGACGAACCGGCAGCGAGTGACGACCTCCTCCCCGAGCCACCGCGCTCCGTCCTCGCGGCGAGCCGCGGGACCGTCGACGCCCGGCCCGCGAACGCCCTGCTGCATCATGGTCGCGTCGATACCGATCATCCGGTGTCGCAGAGCTGCACGGTCGAACAGGCCGTCGCGCTGGGACTGCTGACGACGGGATTTCCCGGGCGCTACCGCGCCAGGGACGCGGACACCGCGATCGCGCGCTGGAGCGAGACGCTGTGCCTGAAGGCATTGACGGCCTATGGTGCCACCGACGCGGGGCTCGAGGGGCTGGTGGTCGGTCCCTTCGCGGCCGAGCCGCTCCGCGACCTGGCCCGGCGGGCGTCGCTTACCCGCCTCGACGGCGGGCCGCCGCCGCCGCAGGCAAGCGGCGACTTCTTCGATTTCGTGCTGATCCCGGACGAACAGGCCGTCGCGCCCGACGCGACGTCCGCTGCCGGTGAGCGCTGGGCGACGATCGAGGGCTGGCTCACACGGCTGAAGATCGGCGGCCTTGCGGTGGTCGGCCTGCGCTATCGCCCGGACGGCGACCTCGCCAGCGACGTGGCCGCGGCGGGCGCGCCGGCGCTCTCGCGCAACGAGATCGGCCAGTGGTCGTTGCGTCTGATTGGCAGTGGGTATTCGGTGGCACCGATCGCCTTCGCGCCCGCCGCCGAACTCGTCGTCGACGACCGCGGTCGCACCGGATTTGTCCTGATTGTGCAGAGGTCGTGACCATGGCGACGGTTGAACTCGACACGTCCGCCGGCTCTGAAACCACGCCGCTCGGCCGCGAGCGGCGGTCGCGCTTAGACGTCTTCGCATCCGGGGTGGCGCGGCAGGGCTCGGTCCTCAACGCGCTGGTCCTCCGTGAACTCCAACAACGTTACGGCCGGGCCAACATCGGCTACTTGTGGGTTATCGTCGAGCCGCTGATGCTCGCCTCGGTGGTGACCGGCATCCATTCGCTGGTCGGCCGCAACTGGGCATCGGACGATATCAGCCCGTTTACCTTCACGCTGACCGGCTACACGATCTTCATCATTTTCCGGAATTCGTTCACGCGGTCCGACGGTGTCCTGCACCACTATTCGAACCTGTTGTACCACAGCATGATCACCCCGTTCGACATCATGCTGGCCAAGTCGATCGTCGAGACGATCGGCTGCATCGCCGCGCTGGCCGTGCTCCAGACGCTGGGCATCATCGTCGGCGTGGCGGAATTTCCAGCCCGGCCGATCTATCTGATCGAGGCAATCGCGCTGTTCTCGTGGTTCTCCTTCGCGTGGTGCCTCCTCGCCGCAGCCTATACCTTCCACTCACCCTTCCTCGAGCGGCTGGTTCACCCGGCGTCCTATTTCGCGATGCCGCTGAGCGGGGCCTTCTTCACCGTTTCGGTCCTGCCGGCCTGGGCTCGCCCCTATGTTGCATGGAACCCGATGGTCTCGATGTTCGAGCTGGCGCGCTACGGCCAGTTCGCCTCGGCGACCGACCGGTACGCCCAGATCGGGCTGGCGGTCGCGGCCAACTGCTTTTTCACCTACTGGGGCCTCCTCGCAATCCGGCAGGTCCGCAAGGACATCCATGTCTCATGATCCTGTCTCGATGAAGTGGAGTTCAGCGCCGTGCACGGTGTGATCCAGCCTCGACGCGGAGTGAACGCCGAGGCCCGCGGCCGGGCCGCCCGGCTGCGGGCGTTCATCGTGGCCAACCGCTTCTTTCTGGCCATCGTCGTCGCGCCGACGCTGCTGGCGGCGGCGTATCTCTACCTGATCGCATCCGATCAGTACGAGTCGAGCGCCGATTTCGTGATCCGGCATGCCGAGGCCCCGACGAGCAACGGCGGCGTCGGCCAGATCTTCGGGTTCAGCCTGGGTACGCCGTCGACGGCATCGGAGGCCTTCATCGTCCAGCGATACCTGCTGTCGCACGATGCCGTTGCCCGGTTGCGCCGCGAAGACGACCTCGTCGCCCGCTTCCGTCCCGCAGGTGCCGACTGGTTCAGCCGCCTGTGGAGCGCCGATCCGACCCCCGAGCGCCTGCTCCGCTATTATTCGCATCAGGTTGCGCTCGATGAGGACGAGACGAGCGGCATCACCCACCTGACGGTCCACACCTTCCGCCCCGGCGATTCTTATGCCCTGACCGCCAAGTTGCTGCGTCTGGGCGAGCAGCAGATCAATGCGATCAACGTGCAGACCTACCGGGATCAGGTCGATGCCGCGAAGCGCGAGCTCGACGTGGCGGCGGGACAGCTGGCGGTGATCCAGCGGCGCCTGACCGGCTTTCGCCGCAGCCAGGCCGATGTCGATCCGGCCGGCACCGGCCGGGCCCAGCTCGGGCTGGTGACGAACCTTACGGCCAGCCTCGTGCAGGCGCGCGGGCAGCTGACCGCGATGGGCCGGGCGGTGAGCCACGACAGTCCCCAGTATCACGCGTTGCAGCGTCAGGTTCAGGCGCTCGAAGCTCAGGTCGCCGGGCAGTCGTCGCAGATCGCCGGCAGCGGCCATTCGGTCGCGAGCCGGCTCGGCGACTACGAGCAGCTGGAAATCGAGCGCGACGAGACCGCCAAGCTCTATGCCGGTGCCGCCGCGCAATATTCGCAGGCGGTGGCCGAGGCCAAGCGCAAGCAGCTCTATCTCGTCCGCGTGGTCGAGCCCAACCGGCCGGTCAAGTCGCTCTTTCCCCAGCGCGGCAAGATCGTGCTGACGGTCGTCGCATCGCTGTTCTTCGCGTATGCCATCGGTTGGCTGCTGTGGGCGGGAGTGAAGGAACACAGCATCTGACCCGCGGGCACGCGGACGGCACATCGCGGGAGCAGTTTCAGGCAGATGTAGCCACTTCCCTTCGTCGGCTCGGACTTGATCCGGGCCTTGGCTGTCTCGCGAACGCTACACGACGGGGGTGGAGAGCTCTGATCCGGATCAAGTCCGGACCGACGGAGCTGAGGTCAGTGACCTCATCCTGCCGGGAAATGCCTTGGCGTCGATGTCGAGGCTGCCCGACGCGGGCTGCCACACGTCACTCGGCGGGTCAGCGCGACGGCACCAGCAGCAGGACCAACTCGAAGACCGTCAACGCGGTCCATGCCGCGAAATTACCGATACCCCGCGGCGATCGCGCCGCGACGACGGCGGTCGGGCTCGCCAGCGCAAGCCGCCGTTCCGGTGCCGGTATGGCGACCGAAGCGCCGAGCTTGTCGCTCTCGTTGAAACGATAGCGGAATTTGGCGAGATCCGACCTGACCATCCAGATGAAGCCGAGAAAGATCAGCAGCCACATCGCGCCGATCACTTCGTCGAGCACCGGGTAACTCATCACCTGCGCGCCGACCATGTCGGAGCCGGCGGCGATCGCGACCAGGCTCCATAGCGCCAGCGCCACGCGCAGTTCCGTCGCTCCCATGCCGCCGTACGACAGCTGGTGCGTCCGCAACGTCATCACCTTGAGATAGGTGTACGAGCTGATCAGCAGGTACATCGACAGCGCCAGCAACGCCGACCGCAGTGTGAAATAGGGCGAGAAACCCAAGCCGAGGAAAATGAGCGTCTGCGAGATCAGATCGCACGAATGGTCGATGAAATAGCCGAAATGCGGCCGCTCGATCCGCCGATAGCGCGCCAAAGTCCCATCGAGCGAATCGCCGAACCAGTTGAGGAACAGGCCGATCAGCACCAGGCTGATGAAATAAGGCGAAATGCGCGCGCCGATGAAGCCGACCATCACCAGCAACGCACCTGCCACGCCCAGCGCGGTCAGATGGTCGGGCTTGACCCGCGCCGGCGTTCGCTCGGCCAGCCAGCGCAGAGCCAACCGCTCGGGTTCGGCGAGCAACCCGCGGTTGATGCGACCGTGTTCCATCTACGGCCGGCACCCGGCCGCGGCACGGCGCGGGCCGACGCCCGATCGAAGGGACCCGTGTAATGCGGGACAAAGCCTTTGCGGGCCGTCGCCTTGGTATGCCATCGAGCGCTCCTGACGCGCCGCTTTTAGCGGCGGGACCGAAGCGATCTGCTAACCAGGGTTAAACCTTTTCAGGAGCTCAGCGAGACGACGAGCTAACGCCGCCGGGGCCGGCCGCGTCGCAAACGCCGTCTGCCGCGCACCGAGGTGCCGCGACACGCCAAACTGGACCGGTGTGACCCGACCCCGTCCGTCGTTCGGCAAAGCGTCGCTCGCTTACGCCGCGAGCTTCTCGGGCTGCACGTCGACCGTCGGCGCTTCGATCGCGGCAGCGCCGCCGCCGATCTCGACCTTGCGCGGCTTCTTGTGCTCGGGCACTTCGCGGACGAGGTCGATGTTGAGCAGGCCGTCAGCGTAGCTCGCGCCGGTCACCTTGATCGTGTCGGCAAGCTGGAAGCGACGCTCGAAGGCGCGCTTGGCGATGCCGCGGTGGAGGAACTGCCGCTCGGTCTTGTCCTCGGCGGCGGTGCCGGTGACGATCAGGCTGTTCTCCTGGACGGTCAGGTCGAGCTCGCTCTGCGCAAAGCCGGCGACCGCCATCGCGACGCGGTAGCTGCCCTCACCGGTCTTCTCGATGTTATAGGGGGGATAGCCGTTGTCCTGCCCGTCGCCGCGCGTCGCGAGGTCGACGAGGCGGTTGAGGTTTTCGAACCCGACCGAGGCACGGAGAAGCGGCGAAATATCGAAGGTACGCATGGATCATCCTTGTCTGAAGCAATGATATCGTCGCACCCCAATGGCAGCGCGACAGGGCTGATTTGGGAAGCGTGTGGCGGGGTTCAAGAGGCATCTGATCCTTCCCGCTCGCGGGGAGGGGGACCGCACGGCTTCTTCAGCCGTGTGGTGAAGGGAAGTGCGGGAGAGAGGCCGCGGCCACCCGATCGCCGTCCCCTCCGTCGGCTTCGCCGCCACCTCCCCGCGAGCGGGGAGGATCGCCTTGGATCTCCGTGCGTGGCATAGCCACGGCATGACCCCGCGCTTCCACCTTGCCTTTCCGGTCGACGACCTCGCTGCCGCGCGCGGCTTCTACGGCGGCGTCCTCGGCTGCGGAGAGGGGCGGTCGGCGGCGACGTGGGTCGACTTCGACCTGTATGGCCACCAGCTCGTCGCCCATCTGGCGCCCGGTTCCGTCCTGCATCGGAACGTGGTCGACGGCGATGCCGTGCCGGTGCCGCACTTCGGGCTCGTCCTCGGCTGGGACGACTGGGAGGCGCTGCGCGACCGGCTGGCGGCGGCGGGCACGCGCTTCGAGATCGAGCCGCACGTCCGCTTCGCCGGGCAGCCGGGCGAGCAGGCGCTCGCTGCCGTCGGCCGCTCGCTGAACGTC
>CAXTQJ010000018.1:360-1410 GCA_964246245.1 uncultured Sphingomonadaceae bacterium | reverse complement strand
GCGAGGCGACGGCGCAGGCGTTCCACGTCGCCGAGCTGGCCAAGGTGGCCCAGGCGGTGCGCGACGGGCTGGGGGGGGCGGGCAGGGGCTTCTATATCGAGCCGCACGTCCGCTTGGAGGGCGAGCCGGGCGAGCAGGCGACGATGTTCCTGTTCGATCCCGCCGGCAACGCCCTCGAGTTCAAGGCGTTCAAGGACATCGGGCAACTCTTCGCCCGCTGACTCAGGCGCGGGGGCAGTTCTTCGCCCGCCGAGGGGACCGATCATGTTCGACGGCTATCAGGCCGGAACCTTCGACTCGGCCGGGGTCGAGATCGCCTACTGGACCAGGGGCGACGGGCCGCCGTTGCTCCTCGTCCACGGCTATCCGCAAACGCACGTCATGTGGCACAAGCAGGCAGCGGCGCTGGCCGAGCGCTTCACCGTCGTCGCGCCCGACCTGCGCGGCTACGGTGCGTCGGCTAAGCCGCCCGGCGACGCCGACCACGCGAACTATTCGAAGCGGACGATGGCGGCCGACTTGGTCGCGCTGATGGCGAGCCTCGGGCACGCGCGCTTCGGGGTGGCGGGCCACGACCGCGGCGCACGCGTCGCCTACCGGATGGCGCTCGACCACCCGGGCGCGGTCGACCGCGTCGCCGTCCTCGACATCGTGCCGACCAAGGCGGTCTACGACGCGACCGACCGCGCGCTGGCGACCGGCTATTTCCACTGGTTCTTCCTCATCCAGCGCGCGCCGATCCCCGAGGACCTGATCGGCGCGGCTCCCGACACCTGGCTCGACATGGCCTTCGGCAGCTGGACGGCGACACCGGCGGCGATCACCGCCGCGGCGCGCGTCGAATACCGGCGGGGCTTCGCCACGCCCGAGGGAATCCATGCGACATGCGAATGCTACCGCGCCGGCGCGACGGTCGACTATGCCGCCGACGCGGCGACGATCGCGGCAGGCGAGACGATCGCGGCCCCACTTCTCGTCCTGTGGGGCGACCGGGGGCGCGTCGCCGGGCTCGCGCCCGCGCCGACGCCAGCGCCCGCGCCCGACGACGCC
>CAXTQJ010000018.1:0-350 GCA_964246245.1 uncultured Sphingomonadaceae bacterium | reverse complement strand
GGCTCGCGCCGCTGGCGACGTGGCGCGACTATGCGACCGATGTCCGCGGCCACGGGCTCGACTGTGGCCACTTCATCCCCGAGGAACGGCCTGACGAGACGCTGGCGGCGCTGATCGACTTCTTTGGTTAGAGCGCCGGAAACCAACGCTGGTCGGCGGCCCGTTGGTCCTCCCGCTCGCGGGGAAGTGGCACGGCACAGCCGTGACGGGGGAAGTTGGGCGAGGGGCTTCGGCCTGTGGCCCGACCGCCCTTCGGCGCTTCGCGCCACCTCCCCGCGAGCGGGGAGGATCTTCGCGTTGTCGCCCCCTTAAAGTGCCGCGGCGAGCGTCGCGGTCACCAGCGCGTCGGT
>CAXTQJ010000017.1:20377-22007 GCA_964246245.1 uncultured Sphingomonadaceae bacterium | reverse complement strand
GGCGCGGCACCCGGACCCTGATTGTAGGTGAAGTTCTTCTGCTTCGCGTCGAGGTACTGGACGTCGGCCGAGACCAGCGTCGTCGGGGTGACGAGGAACTTGCCGTCGACCTCGGCCCCGTAGATCCGCGACGCGCCGACGTTCTGCGTGTAGTTCGCCGGCCGGCCGTTGAGGTCGAGCCCGACGTGGTTGACCTGCTGGTTGGTGTAATCCCAGTAGAAGCCCTCGACGTTGACCTGCAGGCGGTTGTTGAGGAAGCGGTTCTTCGCGCCGATCGTGTAGGCGGTGATGTATTCGGGCTGATACGTCAGGAATCCGGTCGCGGCCGAGAAGCCGCCCGAGCGGAAGCCGCTCTCGACGCTGCCGTAGATCAAGCTGCGCGGCGCGAGGTCGAACTCGACCGCGCCGCGATAGGTCGCGTGGTGGTTGTTGAGCGTCGTGTTGTACGCCGTGTCGGTCCGCACCGACAGCGCGCCGGTCGGCACGCCGTTGACGATGATCGGTACCGGGAACGGGCTCGGCGCCTGCGGGAAGGCGTAGGGGATGTCGGCGGCGGTGACGAACAGCGGCACCGTCGGCGCGTTGGGACAGTTCGGCCGGCCGGTGACGGGCGAGACGACGACGCAGGCGATCGCCGCGCCGAGCTGCTGGGTGACGAACGCCTTGTCGTCCTGAGTGTAGCGGCCACCGGCGATCAGCCGCAGCCGGTCGTTCGCCAGATTGAGCGTCACCCGGCCGAACCCGGCGTACGACTTGGTGGCGAACGTCGGGGTCAGGTAGTTGCCGGTATTGCTGATCGAGAGCGACGTCCGCTCATGAATGCGCTCGTCGAAGTAATAGCCGCCGATCTGGTAGTCGATCGGCCCGACGCGATTGCCGGCGAAGCGCGCCTCGACGCTGTACTGGCTGTCGTCCTCGTCGTTGCGGTAAAGGAAGGCCCCGGCGTCGCCGAGTTCGTGCAGCTTGGCGTCGCGCCACGCCGGGATGACGGTCAGCGTGCCGAAGCCGGTCTTCCAGTCGATCTGGGCGTTGGTGCCGTAGAAGGTGTTGTTCTGGAACGGGTAGGGCGACAGCGGCGGCAGGCGGTTGCCGAGCGGGAAGAACGGCACCGATTGCCGGTACGCCTGCGCGGCGGCGGTATTGACCCCGGTCCCGAGCGGCAGGCCCGACGGGATGAACGCGGCGACGCTGCCGGCATAGACACCTTGATAGTCGATGCCGAAGCCGGCACCGCCGTCGTGGGCGAAATCGGCGGCGAGGCGGACGGTCAGGTCGGGGGTCAGCTCTGCCTTCATCTGGACGCGAAAGCCGTAGGTGTCCTGGTCGGACGTGCCGTCGGACAGATAGCCGTCGTGACTCTGCCGCGTCGCCGACACCCGCAGCGCCCCGCTATCGCCGAGGGGCACGTTGATCGCGCCTTCGGCATTGACCGTGTTGAAATTGCCGTAGCTGACCGAAGCGTAGCCGCCGAGCGTACCGAGCTTCGGCTGCGCGGGCAGGACGTTGATCGCACCGCCGGTCGCGTTGCGGCCGTAGAGGATGCCCTGCGGCCCTTTGAGCACCTCGACTCGGTCGAGGTCGTAGAACACGCCGTTGGTCGACGTCGGGCGGCCCCCGGAGCCCCCCCCCG
>CAXTQJ010000017.1:17115-20367 GCA_964246245.1 uncultured Sphingomonadaceae bacterium | reverse complement strand
CGTAGACGCCGTCGTAGTTGAATGCCACCGCCGGATCGCTCGACGGGACGACGGTGAAATTGCCGACGCCGCGGATGAAGATCAGGTTGCCGTTCGCCGTCGGCTCGATCGACAGCGCCGGCGCGAGGTTGTTGAGCCGGTCGGCCTGGGTCACCCCCGACTGGAGCAGCGCCGACCCCTGGAGGACGTTAAGGGGAATTCCGGCGCGCTGTGCGGATTCGACCCGGCGCTGGGCGGTGACGACAATGTCGCCGAGTCCGCTCTGGTCGGGGGCGGCGGCGCTGCTGACTTCCGACGACGGCGCTGTGTTGGCCGTCGCCTGGACCTGAGCCAGCGCTGCGGCCGATGGCAGCGCGGTCGCGGCTAATAGCAATGAAAGGCGCGACATCGCGGTTCCCCCCTGGGTTCTTCTTTGACCCGGATTAGGCCGGGTCTCGCGATCCGCCACGATGAAATATGCTGGCAGGTGATATCCGAATGACATCAGACACGGTGCCGCCGTTCCTCCCCGCGCCGCCCGCCGTCGTTTAAGCCGTGTCGTAACGTCCGAGGGTGCACGCATGACCGACCTGATCCACAGTGAACATTGGGGTACGACCGGTCCCCGCATCGTCATGATCCATGGCGGCACGCAGGGCACGTCGTCCGCCGGCCACCGCAACTTCTCGCATCAGGAAACGCTCGGCAGTAGCGGCTGGCAACTGATCGTGCCCGATCGTCCGGGCCACGGCGCAAGCCCCGACCCAGGCCGCCCCGACGACGCCGCCGCAGACGGCCATTGGGTCGCCGCCCTGCTCGGCGACAGTGCGCATCTAGTCGGGCATTCGTTCGGCGGCCTCGTCGCGGTCGCAGCGGCAGCGGAGCGGCCTGCCGCGGTTCTCTCGCTAACGCTCATCGAGCCGGCATTGTTCGCCGTTGCGACCAAGGCCCCCGCGGTCAAGCGGCAGCTGTTCAAGATGGCGACGACGATGATCCTGCCGTTCTCGGCCAAAACGCGAGCGCGGCGGATGATGCGCTTTCTCGGCATTCCCCCCGTATTCGCGCTGAGCGACACCGAACTGACCTCGCTCGGCACGTCGCTCAAGCGGGCCAAATTCCCCAGTCGGACGACGATCGACGGCTGGCTCGACGCCATCGCCCGCGCCGCCATCCCGGTCCTCGTCGTTTCGTCGGGGTCGAACGCGGCGTTCGCGGCGATGGGCGCGATCGTCGCCGAGCGGCTGGGCGGACGCCATATCGTCGTCCCGATCGAGCATCATTTTCCGCAGTGGAACACCGCCGCGTTCAACGCGCTCGTCGCGGACTTCTGGACCGGCGCGCGGACAGGTTGAATGTATCAGCACGGACGGCGCTTAATCGCCGGCCGGGGCGATGCGGAACAGCGCCTCGGCATTGGCGTGGGCGACGCGGCGCATCGTCGCCGCGTCGAGAGGCACCGCGCGGATAAAGGCGACCGCTTCGGCCGTCTGTTCGTACGGGTAGTCAACGGCGAACATCGTCCGATCGGCTCCGCACAGCTCGAGTGCGAAGCGGAGCGGCGGCTCGGTCATCATGCCGCTCGTCGTTATCCAGAAATTGTCACGGAAATAGGCGCTCGGTGCCTTTGCCAGCCGCTTCATGCCTAGCGGCTCGAGGCCACCGCAGCGGACGATGTTGGCGTAGCGGTTGTCGAGCCGGCCGAGTCAGAACGGCAGCGCTTCGCCAAGATGGCCGAGCACGATCCTGAGCCGTAGAAAGGCGTCGAACACCGCGCCGAGGATCATGCGTACGGTGTGCCTGCCCATATGCGCCTCCTGGCCATTGAATTTGACTTGGCGTCGGGTCGGTATTTTAGCCTAGTAGCCCCTGTTATCAACGACTTGCCGCCCCAGCGGCAAATCGTCGGAAAATCTAGCGCGGTCGGATATCGCGCGGCAAGGGCCAATGTTCCGACGATGTTCCGTCTTGGGTGCATTACCGCCATCAGGGCACGGGAAAACGCTCTTGAGAACCGGCGAAGCGAGGGCCGAACTATCGCTGATTTGCGGTTGCTTCGACCTCGGCCTCCGGGAGACCCGCTGACGATTTTCTCATTCGCGATAGACGTCTGCCACGCGCCACGAACGGCGTCTGCCACGCGTCGCGAACGGCGTCTGCCACACGCCGCGAATGGCGTATGAACGCATCAATTGTTGCGTCGATCACGCGGCGTTATCCGTATGTGGCCTGCCATCGCGATAGCCTCGATCGGACGTCTTTCGCGGTATTGCCGAGGTGCGATAGGCTCGGTGTTTTGGCTCCCGATCACGAGTCATGGAGATGCATCACCAATGCGCCAGATGCGTGCTAACGCAGTAATCGGAGGCAATCGGAAAGCGACATTTGGCCACCTAGAATTATGTCGCGCGCGAGCGGTTTAACGCTGTGCTGACAGCCGCCGATTCGAGGATCGCGTGGTCGTCCGAGCCCACCATCCGCGAGTGCCGGAGAAACCATTCCCCACCTTGGGTAGGCCGCCGCGACCGGGTCGGTTCGGGGCCGATTCACGTCGCTCTTTGCCATGAACTCTTGGTCATAGAGCGATCGCCCAAACACCCTCAACCGGACTGGCGGGAGGTGTGTTGCCGCCGATTGGCGACGCTCTCATAGGTCTGTCAGCAAAGGCTGATTGTGCACAAAAAGGGGCGCAGCGAAGGTCGACCTCAAGCGGCGGTCTCAGCGGCTTTCGGACGCCGTTGTCGGCCGGCTCTTAGACGCCGATGACAGGGTAAAGCGGGATCGATACATCGTCCTAGTTGTGCATCCAGGATCCCCTCCAATGCCGGTTGCCACGGTCGCTTTCGATGGCCTCGGCGACGTCGATGAGGCACCGCCGCCGCCCACCGACACGGCGCTCGCGAGCGACCTTGATGCGCAAGGTTGGGCGGTCCTGCCGGGCCTCCTGACTCCCGCCGAGTGCGTTACAACGGCGACGCTCTACGACGCCGGCGAGGGCTTCCGCAGCCACGTCGTCATGGCTCGGCACGGCTACGGCCGCGGTGAGTACCGCTATTTCTCGTACCCCCTCCCGCCGCTCGTCGCGCGCCTGCGGACGGACCTCTATCTACGCATAGTGGCCAACGCCTGGCACGGCGCCTCGGACTGCCCGTTCGCTTCCCGTCAAGCCATGCCGAGTTCGCCGCTTGCTGCCATGCCGTTGGCCAATCGAGGCCGACCCCGCTGCTCCTCCGCTACGGCCCCGGCGATTACAACTGCCTGCACCAGGACATCTAC